>JAPPDJ010000125.1 GCA_028824555.1 Gammaproteobacteria bacterium
CGCACCTCGCAGCGATTGAATGGCGTGGCCGGGGTGGCTCGTCGAACCGTCGCCTGCGGCTCCGCTCGGCTCCCTTGGCCTGGAGGTGCCGCGCACCGTGCTAGCATGAGCACCACTGCGCATTGGCGCGGACCGGTGTCTTCGGTCGGCATCCGGAAGGAGCCGATGAGAACGGTGCCGATCGCGTTATTGCGCATTCGGCGCGGACCGTGTCTACGGTCGACATCCCGGAGGGAGCCGATGAGAACAGTGCCGATCGCGCTATTGTGCATTGGCGCGACCGTGTCTACGGTCGACATCCCAGAGGAATTGTCAAATGTTGTGGATCGGCCTTGACGTGATCAGGCGGCCTCCTTCCGATCCTCCGTCTGGATGACGCCATCGACGAAGACCACGCCGGCCCGGACCAGAGGCAGCAGGTGCGCTCCGTTCAGCCGGCGCCATCGCCGCTCCGCCATCGCCACCAGCTTGTAGGCCATCAGCAGCCCCTTGGTCCGCGAACCCGCGCCCTTCGTCACGCGCTGCCGAAGACGCACCGTCGCAAACACCGACTCGATCACGTTCGACGTCCGCAGGTGGCGCCAGTGCTCGGCCGGGAAGTCGAAGAACGCCAGCAGCGCCTCGCGGTCCTCCACCAGGCACGTCGCCGCCTTCGGGTACTTCGCCTCGAACTCGGCAACGAAGACGTCGATGCCACGCTCTGCGTCGGCCTTCGTCTCCGCATACATGATGGCTCGTAGCGCCCGCTTCGCACGCGGCCGAAGACGCTTCGGCAGCTTGTCGAGCACGTTGGCCAGCTTGTGGCACCAGTCCCGCTGCACCGTCGTCTCCGGCCAAACGTCCCGCAACGCCGACCAGAAGCCCAGCGCCCCGTCACCAATCGCCACCGCCGGCGCCCGCAGACCGCGGCCCCGCAGGTCCCGCAGCACGCTCGCCCAGTTCTCCTGGCTCTCCCGGTAGCCGTCCTCCAGCGCCACCAGCTCCTTCGTTCCGTCCACCCGCACCCCGATCACCACCAGCGTGCACAGACGGTCCTCCTCCAGGCGGATGTTGAAGTGAATCCCGTCCACCCAGATGTACACATAGTCGCACTCAGACAGGTCGCGGCGCTGGAACGCCTGGTACTCCTCGTCCCACGCCGCCGTCAGCCGCGTGATGGTCGTCGGACTCAGGCCCGCCGCGTCCTCCCCCAGCAGCGCCGGCAGCGCCTCCCGGAAGTCGCCCGTCGACAGGCCCCGCAGATACAGCAGCGGCAGCACCTCGGAAACCTGCGGCGACCGCCGCATATAGGGCGGCAGAATGCGGCTCGTGAACCGCTCGCGCGAGCCGTCGGCATCGACCCGCTTGTCGTTCACCCGCGGCGCCCGCACCGGCCACGTGCCCGCCCCGCAGGTCACCGTGCGCTCCTGCGCCTGGCCGTTCCGCACCACCAGCCGGTGCCCGTCCGCATCGCGCACCTCGGCGAACCGCTCGATGTACTCCCTCACCTCGGCCTCCAGGGCCGTCATCAGCATCCGCCGTGCCCCTTCGCGAGCCAACGTGTCCAGGGTCGGCGGCACGCTCCGCGACCCGTCGGCCCCGCCGCTGCCGCTCCCCTCACCAGCCGAAGTCGTCGTGGGCGCGTCGGCGACCGCGGGGTTGTCTTCCTTCCTGTTGTCGGGTACCGTCAGCATGGGTGGTGTCTCCTTCCCCCCGGCCTTTGCCAGCCAGGGTGTCTTGGGTTGTTCACACGGAAGGATACGCCACCTGCCTCACGCCGCGATCCACAACTTTCGGTTATACCTCATCCGCCCGTCCCGCCCGGTACAGCGGCCTGGATCGCCACGGCCCATCCCACATGACCACGTCGGACCTGACCGACCGCGGGGCACCCCCCGGAGGAGTCACGGGAGCGGGCATTTCTTCGCGATCGCAGATCAGGAAGAGGCGCCGCCGCTTTTGTGGAACACCGAATGTCGATGCGTCGAGAACCTGAGCGCGCACGTGGTAGCCGAGTGCTTCGGCTTCTGCGACCAGCCGTCCGTAGCCGTTCCAGTTGCGCATGTGGATCACGTTCTCGATGACGATCCACCGCGGCTTCAGCGCCCGCGCGAATCTGAGCACGTAGCGGGCCGTTCTCCTGCTGTTCTCGTCACGCTGTCCGTTGCCCCTGGCGCACGTATGGCTGCGACACTCCGGAGATGCGAGGATGAGGTCTATGCTCCCCAGTCTGTCTACGACAGGCAGTCGCCCTGTCTCAACGAGGGTGCGGTGGATTCCCGTGTCCGGGCCGAAATTCGTGGCGTACGTCTTCGTGGCAATATCCCAGGCATCGATGCCGCACACGATCTCCGCGCCTGCGGCGCGTGCGCCCCAACTGCCTCCGCCTCCACCGCAGAAG
>JAPPDJ010000092.1 GCA_028824555.1 Gammaproteobacteria bacterium
CCACAGCGGCGTCTCGTCGCCCTCGCTACGCGCATTCATGAATAATCCGGGCTAGGACTCTAGCAGTTCACTGGCGACGCAACGCTTGTCCGCATCCTCAGACGGTGCACCAACGGCATACAGCAGCATATTGGTGTCGACGAAACGCACTGTAGTCAATCACGTTCGCGCTTCTCGTTTTCGACGGCAGCCGCTTCCCGCGCCTCGTCCCTTGCCCGATCTCGGTTATAGAGCTCTTCACGAGAGAGGCTATCGGCCATGCGCAACCCGCCGCCGTCCGCAATGATCGCCGCTATGGCGTCGCGGATCCCCCGCGCGCGGCGCTCAGCCTCCGACTCACCGACCGATGCGCGAGAGGGAACGTCATCTTTCCTGTCCGTCAGATCCACGAGATACGCAGGCATGTCCTCGGTCGATCGGCCAGTGTTCCCCAACGCAATCGGGGGCGTCACGAGGGCGCCGCCCGTCGAGAGACGCGTTGATCATGACCCCCCGGCGTAGCCCTGGCTGGGCTTTACTCCGGTGCTTGTCCGCCGGCACGTATGCGCAATCCGACGCCCAGCATGGCCGCCACCAGCAATCCGTCAACGAACAGCCATGTCGAGAGGCTGACTGCTCCGCCGGTTAGCTTCCTGAGCCAAGCGTCGAACCAGACGACGGTGACGAACGCGACGGCGACGAACTCGAGCCGGGCGCTCGCGTCGCCGGCCCCGGCGAGGGCCAGTCTGCGGGTGCTGGCTGCTGCCGCGAGCAGCATCGCGAGGCTGATGGGCCAATCGAGATAGGACCAGATTGCGTCGGCGCTGCCGAGGTAGAACGAGTCGAACACCATTTGCAGTGCGACCACGGCACCGACGACGAGCAGGTAGATGCTGATGATCGGTCGAAGAGATTCCACGACACGCTCCTGCCCAAAGGGGTGTCCACCGTACACTCCGAATGTGGAGGGTCGCAAGCTCGCTGTTCGGAGGGCTGTGCGAGGCGTGCGTTGGGGCGCGCCCTTGCGGGTGTGGTGGCACGGCACCGGCCTCGTAGGGGCGACCCTTGTTGGTCGGTGCGTTCAAGACGGGCGACCACTCGTCGAAGCACAACAGTTCGCGCAAGCGAACTGCCAACGCGCCCGTCAGGGCGCGCCGGGACGGGACAAGCCCGTCCCCTACGAGGAGTCCTTACCCTTCAGGTTCTGGGCTTGTCTCCGTAGCCGCCACTGCGTTTTCCCGCCGCTTGGTCCAGGCGCGTTCGATGAGGTCCATCCTGGCCATGCGCAGTCCAGTCTTAGCGCCGACGGTTTCGCCGAACTCCATGTAGGCCTCGTTCTCTCGCGTGTAGGCGGGCCACTCAGGCAAGCCTTCGCCGTTTGGATTGCCCGTGCGGGCGAACTCAGTCCAGATCGTCGCCATGCGTTCGGAAAGGGCGCGGTCGGCGTCGGTGGGCGTGGCGTCGAAGAGTTCGAGGTTGCCGAAGACGTAGCCGATTTCCGCGGCGTGGAAGGCGCCGTAGCGCTCGCTTTCCTCGATCGGGGGCGCCCACGTGAACCAATAGAGATACGCGTCGCTCGGAACGGTTGCCATGGCGCGGGCCCAGGCTCGCATCGGATAGGTGAACAGGGCATCGCCGAAGAGATCCATCCAGGATGCGGCGGCTTGCTCGTCATCGCCGGCGGGATAGTGCTCGCCGATTTCGCCCTTCACTTCGGCGAACTCCGCCTCGACGTAGGCGGAGAATCCGGCTGCGCCCGCGTCCATACCTGCCGCCATGTAGGGCAGGAGGGCCGTTCCCTCGTCGGCGTTCGAGCCGATCAGCACCGGCACGTTGGCCTGAGCGCCGGCCGCGAAAACCGCTGCGACTTCGTCCGTGAGCACGTCGCCGTCAACGATGGCGAGGGCGCTGAGGAGCGCGGGGTTTGCGAGATAGGTGGCGAGAACGTGTTCGGCGGAGAGCGCTCTCAAGGCCTCGAGCGACGTGTCGCCCCCCTCGCCGGCGAGCGCCGCTGCGAAACCTGCGCCGATTGCTTCTGCCGAGTCACCGTTCACGGATGGCTGGTCGCGAAAGGTCATGGGGCCGAACAGGCCGCCGCTCTGGCCGATGATGCGGTGGAAAAGCCCTCTTGCGGGGGGACTCGCCTGCAGGATCGACACGCTCATCGATCCAGCGGACTCGCCGAAGATGGTGACATTGCCGGGGTCGCCGCCGAAGCTCGCGATGTTGTCCTGCACCCACTCGAGGGCGGCGATCTGATCTTGGAGGCCCTGGTTGCCGGAGGTGCCGTTTGCGCTTTCGGCCGTGAGGTCGGCCAACGCCAGGAAGCCGAAGGGGCCAAGGCGATAGTTGACGGTCACGAGAACAACGCCATTCGCGGTGAGGAGCTCGCCGGGGTAGGCGTCGCCCGAACCGACGGTCAGGCCGCCGCCGTGGATCCACACCATCGTCGGCAATCGCTCCTCAACGTGTTGGGCTCGCGTCCAGACGCTGAGGGTCAGGCAATCCTCATCCATCGTCGCAACCGCAGTCGCGGAATCGTAGAAGCCGCCTTGGGCGCCCTGCTGCACGCAGGCCGGTCCCGGCACGGCAGCGTCGCGCACGCCCTCCCAGGGTTGCACAGGCCCGGGTGGCGCCCAGCGCCGTTCGCCGACGGGAGGCGCCGCAAAGGGAATGTCGTGGTATTGCTTGAGACCGTCTTCGCCAAGCACGCCGCGAACGACACCGCCCGTGACGGCGACTTCGGCGGCGATGGCGGCCGGCCCGGATGCCTCTTCGGGCTTCTCGCTCGGGCCGCAGCCGGCTGCTGTGATTGCGAGTGCCGCGAGCGTCGTTAGAGTCCGCAATTGCATGGCCGAGTTCCTCCGCGAGGTGTGTGGCTAGTCGGTGGCGGTCGGTGCCGCTCCAGTGCGCCGGCCCTCAAGCCACTCGACGAGTGCCTTGCCCGGGTCGGCTAGTTCGTGGATGGATGAATACCAGTGCTCTCGCCAGGTTGCTTCGGGCAAACCGGTGAAGAGCATTAGGTTGAGTGGATAGCCTTCGCTGTCGGTGCAGCGGCGGAAGTCGTCGCGGAAGAGGAACACCGGCTTGTTCCAGGCGATGGCCATGCCCAGTTCCACCATCACGCCTTCGTCGGGAGGGCAACCGTTGACGACCGCGAAAATGCCGTCTGCGTCTCGAACGTCGCGGAGGTCTGCTTGCCCGATTTGGTAGGCCCATCCGGGCGTTGTGCGATCCACCTGATTGTTGCGGGCGAACGGCTCCCAAACCTCCACACCCATGCGTTCGAGTTCGGCCACCAGCGCCTTGAGCGGCCCTTCGCGCTGCTGTTCGGAGAAACCGTAGGGATTGGCGAGATACAGGCTGGCGGATGGTTGCATTTGCGCGCGCGTGTCGTTGTCCGAGGCATCGCTTGCCGCGGCGGGTGCAGCCAAGGTGAGAACCGCCAGCAGTGTTGCCAGCGTCCGGGCTAGCAGCGTGCGCCATTGTCTGTGCAGCCATCTAGCAGAGTGGTAGGACGGCTTGGGCTGGGGCCAGAAGCGTTGTCCGAAGGCAACGGTTCTTGTGGCGCTTGCGCGGCCGAAATCCTCGCTGTGCTCGGGGGTTGGCCGCCTCCCGGTGGCCTCGTAGGGAAGGCATCCTGCCTTCCCTACGCGCCGCGAGGCGCGTCTGTTCGCGTTGCGTGGGCGCGCTCCCGCGCGCCAGTGAAGGCAGAATGCCTTCCCTCCGAGGGCTCGTCTCTGTTCCTTGCGCGACAGCGAGGTGCGACGCGGCGAGGATTTCTGGCGGTGCAGAAATGACGCTGCGCCATTTCTGCGGCGCAAGCTCCTAAGCGACGACCACATTGAGCAACCTCCCCGGTACGTGGATCACGCGGCGCACCTCGCCTGCCTCCAGATGGCGACTGACGTTTGGCTGCGCGCGCGCGGCCGCAACCACCGCCTCTTCGGTGGCGTCCACCGGCACCGTGATTCGGCCGCGCATCTTGCCGTTCACCTGCACGGCGACTTCCACGGATTCCTCCACCGTCTTGGCGGGGTCGTAGTCAGGCCACGATGCCGAACCGAACAGGCCCTCGGCGTGGCCCAGGCGTTCGTAGAGTTCCTCCGCGATGTGGGGGGCGAACGGCGCCAGCATGACGATCAGCGGTTCGAGTTCCGCTTTCTTCGGCGTGCGGCCGCCGGCGCGGGCCTGGTTCAGGTATTCCATCATCGCGGCGATGGCGGTGTTGTAGTGGAGTTCCGGCACCTGTTCGCTCACCTGCTTGATGGTTCGGTGCAGGGCACCTTCCACGTCCGGGTCCGGGGCGTCGTCCACCGCCTCTTCGACGCTCTGCCAGAGGCGACCCAGGAAACCGTGGGGGCCCTGGATGCCGCGCCCCTGATAGTCGCCGCCCTGTTCGTAGGGGCCGAGGAAGAGCAGGTACAGGCGCATGGTGTCGGCGCCGTAACGGCGGATCACGTCGTCCGGGGTGATGACGTTGCCCTTGCTCTTGGACATTTTCTTGCCTTCGCGGATGAGCAGGCCATGGGCGCGGAAGCGGGTGAAAGGCTCGTCGAAGTGCAGCACGCCGTGGTCGTGCAGCGCCATGCTGATGAAGCGGGCGTACATCAGGTGCAGCACGGCGTGCTCGTTGCCGCCGATGTAGGAATCCACGGGCAGCCACTTGCGGGTGAGTTCGGCGTCGAGCGCCACGTCGTCGCGGTCGGTGCTCGGATAGCGCAGGAAGTACCAGCCGCTGCAGAGGAAGTTGTCGGTCACATCGGTGTCGCGGTGCGCCGGTCGGCTGCACACGGGGCAGGGCACTTCGTACCACTCCTTCACGCGGGCTAGCGGGCTGATGCCAGAGTCGTCAGGGCGAAAGTCGTCGAGGTGGGGCAGTTCTACCGGTAGGTCGGATTCCGGCAGCGGCACCGGGCCGCAGTGGTCGCAGTGCACCATGGGGATGGGCGGCCCCCAGTAGCGCTGGCGCGAGACGCACCAGTCCCGGAGCCGAAAGTTGGCCTGGCTCGTGGCTTGTTCCTTCGCTTCTAGGCTCGCGACGATGGCGCGCTTGCCGTCCGCCACGGATAGGCCATCGAATTCGCCGGAGTTGACGAGGGTGCCGTCCCCAGCCCATGCCGCCTCGAGGGGTGTTTCGGCGGTTTCCCCATCCGCGGCAATCACACGCACGATGGGCAGGTCGAACTCGTGAGCGAACTCGAAGTCGCGCTCGTCGTGCCCCGGCACTGCCATGATGGCGCCGGTGCCGTAGCCCATCAGCACGTAGTCGGCGATCCACACACCGATGCGCTCGCCGTTGACCGGATTGACGCAGTAGGCGCCGGTAAAGACGCCGGTTTTGTCCTTGTCGGTTTTCTGGCGTTCCACCAAGTCTTGCCTTGCCACCTGCTCGCGGTAGGCGTTCACGGCCTTGCGCTCGGAGTCGGTGGTGATGTCGTCCACCAGCGAGTGCTCCGGCGCCAGCACCATGTAGGTGGCGCCGAACAGGGTGTCGGGGCGGGTGGTGAACACGCGAATGGTCTCGGCATGGCCATCCACGGGGAAGTCCACCTCGGCGCCTTCGCTGCGGCCGATCCAGTTGATCTGCGCCTTGCGGGTCTTATCGGACCAGTCGATGTGCCCCGTGTTGGCGAGCAGCCGCTCGGCATAGTCGGTGATGCGGAAGAACCACTGCGGCAGGTCGCGCTGCTCCACCGGGCTTTCGCAACGTTCGCAAAGACCCTGGATCACCTGTTCGTTGGCAAGCACGGTCTTGCACGACGGGCACCAGTTCACCGGCGCCTGCCGCCGTTCCACAAGCCCCGCCTCGTGCAGCTTGAGGAACACCCACTGCGTCCAGCGGTAGTAGTTGGGGTTGGTGGTGTCGACCGTGTGGTTCCAGTCGAACATGCCGCCGAACCGGCGCAGCATCCGGGTGAAGTTGTCGATGTTGCGCGGGATTAGGTCGTTCGGGTTGACGCCCACCTTGAGGGCGTAGTTCTCCGAATGGATGCCGAAGGCGTCGAAGCCCATGGGCTGGAACACGTCCTTGCCCTTCAGCCGCCAGAAGCGGCCGTTGGCATCGGCGCCGGTGTAGGCATAGATGTTGCCGATGTGCAGCCCCTCCGCCGAAGGGTAGGGGAACATCATCAGGTTGTAGTACGGGTCCTTGGCGCCGCGCAGGTCGTCTTGGCTCAGCCGGTTCACGCCCAGCCGCTCCCAACGCTCCTGCCACTTCTCCTCGACCGCATGCGGGTCGTAGCGCTCGCCCATGGGCCCGAACCTCAAGAAAACGGCGCACCTTACCGCATATCCGGGGCCTGCGGCACGATGCCGGCAACCGAGCGCCGAGCCGCACGCCATGGCGGCTCGGCGCGGAGGCGAGTCACTCTTGGCTTAGGAGAACGGTGACGCCCTTGGGGTCCTGACCGAAGCCCGTGCGGATGAGCAGGTCATCGCGGCCGTCATCGTTGAAGTCGCGCTCCTCCACCGAAACGGCCTCGTGCAGCGTGGTGAACTCGATCTCGTGGCCTTGTTCGGCAATCACGGTCGCGCCGCCTGTTCCCGGATGCACCACGAGGCCGTCGTCGGTGTTGATGAGCACGGCGTCCTTGATGCCGTCGCCGGTTACGTCGGCGAAGGTGGCATCCGGCGAGCTTATGGAGCCGGTGCGGAGGCTGAATTCGAAGTGGAATCGGCGGCGGAAACTCGGCTCCTCTGGGTAGGCGCCGTTCGTGAATGCGTACATTTCGGCGTCGAACGGCACAGAACCCGTGATGAGCGCGGCGATGATGCGCGCCACGCTCACCTGCACAGTGATGATCGTGAATTCCTGGATGCCATCGCCGTCAACGTCGATCGTGTCCATGACCTGGATGCCATCGGAGACGAACGTGGCGTCCGGCGTCGGTCGAAAGGTCGTGCGGCCGTCTTCGTGCGTCCCGAAATGCACGAGGTAGGTGGTTTTCTTCGACAGCAGCCCAGAGCTCGTCACCCGCTGCGCGGCGATGTCTGGTGTACCGTCGCCGTTGTAGTCCTCCATATCCCAGAAGGTGAGCACCTCGGCCTCGGTGTCTTCACCGAGGGCGACCGAAACCACCCGCTCGTCCGTCGCAAGCGCGAGGCCAAGCTCGGCCACCAGCGCTTGATCGGCATAGCCGTTGTCGGTCGCGAGGTGGACAAGCAACTCGCCCCTGTCCCAGAAGGCAATGTCCGTCAGTCCGTCGCCGTTGAAGTCGATGGGATAGGCGGAGCGCGGGCGGTAGCTCCAAGCGAAGCCGCCGGAAACACCAGCGGTGACCGCCACTTTGGTGGGTTCGTGCCAGGAACCGTCTTGGCCTTGCCGCACCAGCCAATAGCCGTCGAAGTCGGCGAGAGCGATGTCGTCGAGGCCGTCGCCCGTCACGTCGCGGGCGATTTCGACGCGTGGCACTTCCTCGAGCGGCGCGACGTTGTAGATGGAGGGCAAATCGAGGAACGGGTGCTCGCTGCCAGACGCCGCATCGAGCCAGGAGACTCGCCCGCGACGCGCCAGGAGCAGCCGCTCGGTGCCATCGGCAAGGCCCACCACCTCCACGAAGATCACGTCCTCGTCGAGCGCCTGCCGATGTGCGGTGTGCCAAGTTCGCCGTCCCGGCTCGCCGGCGATCGTGTGGATGCTGAGTTCCCGCTGGTTTTCCTCGTTCACTGTGACCACGGCAAGATCGTCCAACGCCCCACCCCGGAAGCGGCCCGGCAGGACGACGTGGTCCTGGGGCGTGCCAAGTGCGAGGTCGATGCGCTCGAACGAAGGGGCGGAATGGGTGCTGGCGGCAACGAAAAGGAAAAAGGAGCAGGTGGCAAGGGCACCTATATGGCCCGTTCGACGAGCCATGGCCACGGTGCTTTTCATTTTTGCGAGCCCTTCCAAGCAATCCAAGCGACGGTGGTTAGTCGCGCGGCATGCTGGGAGGTTCCGCAGTTGTTCCTTGGAGGAACCTCGGATGCAGTCGCACCACCACTGATGCGGAGCCTCCTTCGGCGCTGGCTCAGGGATCGAACGGCGGTAGCTTCTTCAGGGTGAGCTCGTTCTTCAGCCTGGCGTAGCGGGGCAGGCCGCCCACGTACTCGGGATAGTCCTCGCCGGCGATGAGTGGGCGCAGGTAGCGCAGTGCTGCGCCGGTGATGCCGAAGCCGTCCTGGGAGATGTAGTTCGGTGGCAGCGTGCGCTCGACGTTGGCCACCTCCGCGAGTGGCGCCTGGCCGGTGCGCCAGGAATAGGGGTCGTCGGCGGTGCGCTCGATCGTGACCATCACGCCGCCGGTGCCGGCGAGGGCTAGCTCCACGGCAGCCTTGCCGACGGCATAGGCTTGTTCGACGTCGGTGGCAGAGGCGATGTGCCGGGCCGAGCGCTGCAGGTAGTCCGCCACGGCCCAGTGGAACTTAAGCCCCAGCTCGCCGCGCACGAGTTCCGCCAGCATCGGCGCCACGCCGCCGAGTTGGGCGTGACCGAAGGCATCGACGGTGCCGGATTCGGAGAGGAAGCTGCCGTCCTCGTAACGGGCACCCTCGGAGGCGACGACCACACAGAATCCCACCCGCTGCACCGTTTCGCGCACGCGTTCGAGGAACGCGTCGCGCCGAAACGGCACTTCCGGCAACAGGATGATGTGCGGCGCATCGTCGGGGGTCACTTTCGCGAGCGCGCCGGCAGCGGCGATCCAGCCGGCGTGCCTTCCCATCACTTCGAGGATGAAGACCTTGGTGGAGGTCTCGGCCATCGATGCGACATCAAGCGCCGCTTCCTGCACGGACACCGCGACGTACTTTGCCACCGAGCCGAAGCCTGGGCAGACATCCGTGCAGGGGAGGTCGTTGTCCACCGTCTTGGGGATGCCAACGCAGGTGATCGGGTAGTCGCTGCGAGCTCCTAGCTCCGCCACCTTGTTGGCGGTGTCCTGGGAATCGCCGCCGCCGTTGTAGAAGAAGAAGCCGATGTCGTGGGCGCGGAAGACCTCGAGCAGACGGTCGTATTCGCGGGCGTTGTCTTCGTAGCTTGCGAGCTTGTAGCGGCAGGAACCGAACGCGCCGCCAGGCGTGAAGCGGAGCAGAGCGATGTCGGCGTCGCTATCGTGGCTCGTGTCGATCAGCTCCTCGCGCAAGGCGCCGAGGATGCCGCTCTTGCCCGCAAACACCTTGCCAATGCGTTCACCATGCTCGCGAGCGGTCTCGATGACGCCGCAGGCACTCGCGTTGATGACGGCGGTGACGCCACCGGACTGCGCATAGAAGGCGTTGCGGGGGGACACGGCAGGCTCCGATGGATCGAATGCGCCTAGCGTAAACGAGAGGGGGAGTCGGTGCTTTCGGTGTCCCTCAGGCAGCCGGCTGCACGTCGAGCTCGGCTAGGAGATTGGGTAGAACGCTGGAGGGGCCGATGTTTCCATGCAAATTGTCCATGCCTTGGACGAATTGCAGGGATAACGTCAATCCCCGTCACTCCTCCTCGCGTAGCGAGCGCAGGAGCGATGCGGTCATCAAGGCGAGCACGCCGAGCAGGGGCAGCGAGGCCACAAGCGTTGCCGACTTGGCGGCACTCATGGTGTCGATCACCACAAGGCCCACCGGAAGGAGGGCGAGGGTGAAGGCCCAGAACACCCGATGCGCGCGGCTTGGATCGGTGCCGGGGGCGAGGTTGCTGGTGGCCGAGGCGGCGATGGCATAGGACGCCGAGTCGTAGGTGGTGGCGACGAAGATGAGGCCGAGCAGGAGAAAGACGGCAAGCGGCATCGGCCCGCCGGCGACGGCGCCGACGGCGGTGGCGATGGCGGTGGCGGGTCGGCCTTCGCGCACGAGTTCGAGGAAGCCGAGGCCCTCGTTCATGTCCATCCACATCACGCTGTTGCCCCAGATGACGTAGAACAGGGTGCAGCCAAGCGTGCCGAAGCCGATCATGCCGAGGATCACGGAACGCAGCGTGCGGCCGCGGGAGATCTTCGTCACGAACAGGCCCATGAAGGGGCCGTAGGCAATCCACCACGCCCAGTAGAACACCGTCCAGTCCTCGATGAACTCGGTTTCGAGGATGGGATCGGTCCAGGTGTTCATGCGCACGAACTCCTGCAGCATCAGGCCGATGGATGAGGTGCCGAGTTCCAGGGCAAAGATGGCCGGACCCGTGATGAGCACCCAGCCAAGGAAAATCCCGGCCAGCGCCACGTTGACGTTCGACAGTCGTCGGATGCCGCGTTCGAGGCCCATGTACACGCTGCCGGCGAACAGCAGCACGCACAGGCCAGCGATGGTCAGGGTAAGGCCGAAGGATTCCTCAACGCCGAGCAGGCGCGCGGCAACCGCCCCCAGCATGGGCGTCGCGAGCCCAAGCGAGGTGCCGGTGCCGCCCACCATTGCGAGGATGAAGCAGAGATCCACGAGCCTTCCCCAGGGCGTCTCGGAGAAGCTGCGCCCGAACAGCCCTGTGAGGGAGCCCGACAGGCGCAGGTAGGGCAGGCGATAGCGGTAGTACGGCCAGGCGATGGCCACGGTCGGCAGGCAATACAGGCACCAGGCGGATATGCCCCAATGGAAGATGCCGTACGTGGCGGCCCATTCCAGTGCCTCGGGGCTCTCCGGCGCCACGCCGAAGGGTGGCTGGTCCACGTAGGCCGCCCACTCGACGCCGGACCAATACAAAAGGCCCGAGCCGATGCCGGCGCAGAACAGCATGCCCATCCAGCTCACGGCACCGTATTCGGGCTTTGCCACGCCGCCGAGCACCTTGGCGCCGTGGCGGCTGAACGCGAGCCACGCCAGGAACCCCGTGGCGAAAATCGTCGCCCATTGGTAGAAGAGCCCCAGCTCCTCGGCGATCCAGCCGTAGATGGCATCGACGACGCCAGCGGCCGCTTCGGGATACAGGATCATTGGCACCGACGCGCCGACCACGCAAGCAAGGCTGATGGCGAACACGGGCCGATCGATGCGGGCCCCGTCCTCGCTTCCCGTCAGCAATTCCGCATTGCCGACCGGGGCGGTCGCGTCCTCTGCCAAAGCCCTCTCCCCCGAAGTCCTGTGCGCAGCCTAACAGCCTGTCGGCATTACGGGCGGCCCAAGCCGCCCGTAACGCCGACAGGGTTTTAGGACGGCTTGGGCTGGGGCAAGAAGCGTTGTCCGCAAGGCAGCGGTTCTTGTGGCGCTAACAGCCTGTCGGCATTACGGGCGGCGCAAGCCACCGGAATGCCTTCGAGACGGGCGGAGACAAGCCGGGACAAGCCCCCCGCCCCTACGGGGCACGGTTGGGTTCCCGGCGCCTATGCGGCGGCGTAGCGTCTGGATTGGCCTCGGAAGAGATTTCGGATGTCTTCGCGCACCACGATCAGGGAAGGCACCAAGAACAGGATCACGACGCTGGCGAAGACGATGCCGGTAGCCAGGCTCACGGCCATCGGGATCAGGAACTGCGCTTGGGTGTTGGTCTCGAACAGCATGGGCGTGAGGCCGAGGGCCGTGGTGGCGGTGGTGAGGAAGATGGCGCGGAAGCGTCGTTGGGCAGCGGTGACCACCGCTTCGGCGGGGTCGCCGCCGCTGTCGCGGATGATCTGGTTGTAGCGGTCGATCAGCACGATCGAGTCGTTCACCACCACGCCGGCCAGCGCCACCATGCCGAGCACCGAGACGAACGAGATGTCGAAGCCGAGCACCCAATGGCCGATCACCGCGCCGGCGGCGCCGTAGGGCACGGCAACGAGGATGATGAGCGGCTGCACGTAGCTGCGAAGCTGCGATGCCATCAGCGCAAAAATCACGAGCAGCGTCACCGGCAGGAGGCTCGCGAGGGATGCGAGGTCCTGCGACTGTTCGCGTCCGAACCCGGCTTGCATGACCTGCAGGCCCGGATACTGCGCCTTGAGTCCCGGCAGCACGTTGGCGACGAGGTCTGCGTTCACCTCGGTTGGCGTCGCGACATCCGTGTCCACGGCAGCCGACACGGTGACGACTCGAAGCCCGTCCACCCGGTCGATGGACGAGAAGCTGCGCGACTCGGTGACCCGCGCCACCGACGACAGCGGCGCCTCCGCCCCGTCGGCGAGACGGATGCGGACGTTGAACAGATCCTGGGTGCTGCGGCGCTGTTCGTTGGGATAGCGCACCATCACCTTGAGCTCGGATCGGCCGCGCTGCACCCGATGCACCTCGTCGCCGAAGAAGTTGCGCCGTAGCTGGCGTGCCACGTCGGCCGGCGTAAGCCCGGCGGCCTCGCCGGCGGGGGTGAGCTCGATGTCGTACTGGCGCTTGCCGAGACTGTTGGAATCCTGAACCTCAAAGGTCGAGTCGTAGCTGCGGTATGCGTCCTTCAGCGCCTCCACCGCGGCCTCGAGGGTGGCGTCGTCCTGATGCGCGAGTTCGTACTCCAAGTCGGCACCTGGCCCGAACTGGTCCGCGACAAAGGTCAGTCGTTCGACGCCGGGGATGTTGCCCACCTTGCGCCGCCAGATGCGGCTCAGCTCGTTGGCGGACTGGATCCGCGGCGGCTCTGGTGCGAGCCGAAGGTCCACCGTTGCGACATTGGGAGCGATGCTCATGGTCGAGGTGCCGCCAGGCCCGACCCCGCCGAACGACTCGCTGCCGCCAATGGTGACGCTCACGGCGCGCAAGGCCGTGCCGCCGGTCTCGATGTTGAGCGCCTCCGCCGCGGCGACGATCTGCTCCGCCGCGGCGCGGGTCACGGCAAAGGGCGTGCCCACCGGAAACTCGACGTTGGCGCTCATCTCGTCGCCTTCGAGGTTGGGGAAGAACAGGAACCGCGCCTGTCCGGAAGCGAGCAGCGCGATTGCCACCGCCGGCAAGGCAAGGCTGACGAGCAGTGTCAGGTAGCGGCGGCGCACGGCGGCCCTGATCCAGCGACAGAGGATGTTGTCGCGGAAACCGCGCACGCCACGCCCGACGGCGTCCTGGAAGGCGTCGAGGGGCCAGCGGCTCCACTTGCCGGGGTGCGACAGGTGCGCCGGCAGGATGAAGAAGACCTCTAGCAGCGACATGGCGAGCACGGCGATCACCACGATCGCCACCGAGCCGAGAATCTGCCCCATGATGCCGGTGACGAACAGCAGTGGCGCAAAGGCCGCCATCGTCGTCAGCACGCCCACCAGCACCGGGCTCAGGACGCCGCGCACGCCGGCGATGGAGGCCGCGGGGCCCGTGAGCCCCGCCTCGCGTTCGGCGGATATGTTCTCCCCCACCACCACCGCGTCGTCGACGACGATGCCGAGCACGATGATGAGGGCGAACAGCGACACCATGTTGATGTTGACGCCGAGGAAGTCGAAGAACAGGAAGCCGCCGAAGAAGGCGATCGGCACTCCCATGGACACCCAGAAGGCGAGCCTCAAGTCCAGCATCACCACCAGGAAGAGGAACACCAGCGCGAAGCCGAGCACGCCGTTGCGCACGAGCAGGCTGAGGCGCTGGCCGAGGATTTCCGTCTGGTCCTGCCAGAAGCTGAGTTCGACCCCGGCCGGGGGCTGGTAGGCGGCGTACCAGACCTTGATTTCCTCGGCGATTGCAAGCACGTCCTCGGGCTCGGACTTCTGCACCTTCACGAACAGGCTAGGACGGCCGTTGTATAGATGAACGAGATCGACATCCGCGAAATCGTCGCGCACGTTGGCCACGTCGCCGAGCCGCAGGATGGTGCCGTCTGGCTGTGCCGTGAGAGGGATGTCCTCGAACTCCTCGCCGCGCTCCCGCTTGGTGTTGGTGCGAAGCAAAAGGTCGCCCGCCTCGGTGCGGATTTCGCCGGACGACAGGTTCAGCGACGACGAGCGCACCGCGTTCGCCACCTGGGCGATCGTCAAGCCGTAGCGGCGCAGCGCCTCCTCGCGCACCTCGATGGCAATCTCGTAGTCGCGGGCGCCCACCAGCGAGACCAGCGTCACGGCGGGCAGCGCCAGCAGTTCCTCTTCCACGAGTTCAGCGGCGCGACGAAGCTCCTTTTCGGACAGCGCCCCGGAAACCACCAGCGTCATCACGTCGCTGATGGTTTCGGCACGGACGATGTCCGGTTCCTCGGCATCTTCCGGCGGGAAGTCGGCGATCTGCTGCACGGCCGATTCGACGTCGTCGCGCACCCTCGATGCGTCGACGAAGTCCTTGAGTTCCACCGTGACCGTGCCCATGTTCTCGGACGCCTTGGAAACCACCCGGTCCACGCCGTCAATGCCGAGCACTGCCTCTTCGACGCGACGGGTGATGCCTTCCGCCACCTCGGTGGGGGTGGCGCCCGGATAGGGCACGCTGACGGTGACGATGCCCGGGTCCACCGTGGGGAACACCTGTGCCGTTAGCTGCGTGACCGCGGCAAAGCCGCCGATCAGCATCACCGCCATGACGAGATTGGCGGCCACGGTGTTGTGGGCGAAGCCGGCGACTATGCCGCGCTCCTCGAAGGTCGGTGCGCTGCGCATGGCCGGGGCCTGGTTGTCGCCGGTGGCCTCGCTCATGTGCCGAGCTCCGCGGTGTCCACTTCGAGCCCTTCACGGGCGGCTGGAACGGCGCCGATGACGATGCCCGTGCCGTATTCGAAGGCATCGACGACGAACGAGCCTTGGCGGCGGCCATGCATCACCGGCGTGCGCCCTTCGAGCCTGCCGTCGGTCACCACCCACACCTGGCCGTTGAGCTGGTCCGCGGCATCGGGCAACTCGAAGGTTCCGGGCAAGAGCGGACCGTTGATGTCGAGGTCCACGAAGGTGCCCGGTGGCAGCGAGGCCGAAAGGGGCTGCTCGCGCTCGCGCCCGGCACGGCCCGTGGGTTCGTCGAAGTTGAGATAGATGCGGGCAAAGCGGGTGCGCTCGTCGAGTTCTGCCGAGACGCGCTCGACCCTAGCCGTCAGGCTCGCGTTTCTGCTGCCGGCGGGCAGCGACGCAGCATCGACGTGCACGAGCGCCACGCGTCCCTCCGCCGGGGCGATGCGGGCAAGGTCGTCCGGGGCGATGGGTGCCACCACCTCCACCGAGTCGAGGGCAAACGCCTCGGCGAAGGGTTGTCCCCGGCTCAAGAGTTGCCCGACTTCGGCGGTGTTGGAGGTGATCCTGCCGGCGAACGGCAGCGAGAAGCGGGTGCGGGAGAGGTCGAGGGCCGCGATGTCGGCGCGGGCGCGGGCGGCGGCGAGTTGGGCGCGTGCCTGTTCGATCTGCGGCACCTTTGCCACCAGTGGCGGCACCCTCTCGCCGGGGTTCAGGATGGCGTAGTTCTGGCGGGCGGCGTCCCCCTCTGCAACCCGGAGCTTCAGGGTCGAAATGGCATTGGCGATGTCGGCCTGGGCCTGCCGCAGGGCGAGCTGGAAGTCACGCGCTTCGATGCGCAGCAGTTGCTCTCCGGCGGCGAACGCCCCGCCTGGTCGCAGCAAGGGCGACACGGCGGCCACCCGTCCGGTGATCTGCGGCGTCAGGGCAACGCGATTGCGTACGGTGATGGTGCCGGTGACGCTCACGGACAGCGTGGTGGAGCGGGGTTCCGGCCGCACCACCGACACGAGCGGCTTGGTGGTGGTGTCGGTCATCATCGTGAAATCGGGCTGCTCGGACGAATCGGGCCCGCGCGCGAAGATGAGCGCGGCCAGGATCAAGACCACCACGACGAGAATCTGCAGCGAACCCGTCAACGCTCGCCGCCGCGGCGCCTCCCGCGCAAGCACGGCCTCGCCCGACGGCGCCTCGTCGCCGACCCCCGGCGCCTCGCCACGCAACAGCTTGGGAAACCTCATGGCCCGTTAGCACGCCCCTTCGATGTCGCCCGCATTATGGCGAACGACTCACCAATTGCTACCGCCCACCTTCTACGGGCGTTTGGTCGAAGTCCGTCGCATGGTTGAAGGGGTGCCCGCACATGCGGATGGAAGAGGAAACGGTCGTCGTTGCGCCCGTGGCTGGCGTGCGCCTATGCTTCGCGCCCCTTTTTCGGTGGCGGCTTGGACGGGTCGGCTTGGCGGAATGCGTACTCGGGTGAAGATATGCGGCGTCACCACGCCCGGTGATGCGGCCTTGGTGGAGCGTGCCGGTGTGGATGCCGTGGGGCTGAACTTCCATCCTGCGAGCCCTCGGGCGCTGGACTTGGCGCGGGCGGAAGAGGTGGCAACTGCGGTTTCGCCGTTCGTCGCCGTGGTGGCTGTGGTGGTCAACCCGGACGCCGGCTTCGTCGAGCGCTTGCTGCGCCGGGTGCGGGTGGATTGTCTGCAGTTTCATGGCGAGGAAGAGGCTCAGTTCTGTGGCTCGTTCGGCGTGCCGTATCTGAAAGCCGTGGGCGTGGACGCTACCTTCGACATGGGGGCCTTGGAGCGCTCCCACCCCGACGCTGCCGGCTTCTTGCTCGACGCGCACGATGCAGAGCGCCGGGGCGGCACGGGGCAGACGTTCGATTGGTCCCGTTGGCCATCGAGCGAGCGGCCGCTCCTGCTTGCCGGCGGCTTGACGCCGTGCAACGTTGGCGGCGCCATCGCTGCCACCCGGCCCTTCGGCGTGGACGTGGCGAGCGGCGTCGAAGGCCGAGTGAAGGGACGCAAGGACGCCGCACGGATCGAAGCCTTCATGGCGGCAGTTGCCGCGGCACCCAGCGCATGACGCCCACCGATGAGTTGGAACCCATGACCCAAGCCAATCTCGCACCGTACGATGCGCCCAACGCGGCCGGCTACTTCGGCGACTACGGCGGCCGCTTCGTCGCCGAAACCCTCATGCACGCGCTCGACGAGCTCACGGCCGTCTTCGAAGAGCTGCAGGGCGATGCCGCCTTTCGAGCCGAGTTCGAGCAAGACCTCTCGCGCTACGTCGGCCGGCCGACACCCCTTTACCGCGCCGAACGCCTCGCCAGACACGCTGGCGGTGCCGCCATCTGCCTCAAGCGCGAAGACCTCAACCACACCGGCGCCCACAAGATCAACAACACCGTCGGCCAGGCACTCCTGGCCCGGCGCATGGGCAAGACGCGCATCATCGCCGAGACCGGCGCCGGCCAGCATGGCGTCGCCACGGCCACCGTCGCCGCCCGCATGGGGCTCGAATGCCACGTCTACATGGGTGCCGAGGACATTCGTCGCCAGAGCCTGAACGTCTATCGCATGAAGCTCTTGGGTGCCGAGGTGATCCCGGTGAACTCCGGCTCGCGCACGCTCAAGGACGCCATGAACGAGGCCATGCGCGACTGGGTGACGCATGTGGACCACACCCACTACATCATCGGCAGCGTCGCCGGGCCGCATCCCTATCCACTCTTGGTGCGCGAGTTCCAGAGCGTCATCGGCGTCGAGGCGCGGGCGCAGTGCCTGGAACAGGAAGGCCGGCTGCCGGACCTCCTGGTGGCTTGCGTCGGCGGCGGCTCCAACGCCATGGGACTCTTCCATCCGTTCGTCGACGACGAGGGCGTGGACATGGTGGGCGTCGAAGCCGGCGGTTTGGGGCTCGCCACCGGCGAGCACGCGGCGCCGCTCAACGCCGGCAATCCCGGTGTGCTGCACGGCGCTCGCACCTATGTCATGGACGACGAAGACGGTCAGATCGTGCCCACCCACTCCATTTCCGCCGGGCTCGACTACCCGGGTGTCGGCCCCGAACATTCGCACTGGAAGGACATCGGCCGGGCGCGCTACGGCAGCGTCACCGACGAAGAGGCGCTCGCCGCATTTCGCCTGCTGAACCGCACCGAAGGCATCATGCCGGCGCTTGAGTCGAGCCATGCCATCGCCTACGCCGTGGCCGAGGCCGCAAGGCGTCCGGCGAGCGATCTGATCGTGGTGAACCTCTCCGGGCGAGGGGACAAGGACATCGGGACCGTCGCCGAGGTGGATGGGATCGAGCTGTGACCGCGACCCGACTGGTGCGCTGCCTTGCTGCGCTGAAGGGAGCAGAGCGCAAGGCCCTCAATACCTTCATCACGGCAGGGGACCCGACCAAGGCGGCGACGGTGCCGGCCATGCACGCCTTGGTGCGGGGCGGCGCCGACATCATCGAACTCGGAGTGCCGTTCTCCGACCCCGAGGCGGACGGCCCCGCCATTCAGCTTTCCTCCGAGCGAGCGCTGGCCGAGGGCACCACGCTGCGGGAAGTGCTCGACATGGTGGCTGCATTTCGCACGTCCGACACCGCCACCCCGGTGCTGCTCATGGGCTACCTCAACGTGCTCCTCAAGATGGGCCTCGCTGAGTTCGCGTCGGCGGCGGGAAGGGCTGGCGCGGATGGCGTGATCGTCGTCAACCTGCCGCCGGAGGAAGCTGCTGACGTGAAGGAGTTGCTGGCGGCACAGGGCATGGACCTCGTGCTCCTGGCGGCACCCACGACGACGCCGGAGCGTGCGCGCATGATCGCTAGCGTCGCCAGCGGCTTCCTCTATTACGTCAGCTTCCGCGGCACCACCGGCGCCAACCTCCTGGACCCGAAAGCGGTAGGTCAGTCGGTGACGCGCCTGCGCGAAGCCACGGAACTTCCCATCCTGGTCGGCTTCGGCATCCGTGATGGCGACTCCGCACGTCGCGTTGCGGCGCTGGCAGACGGCGTCGTGGTCGGCACGGCCCTCGTGACGACAATGGGCGAAGCGCCGCCGGACGAGATCCCGGCCCGGCTCGAAGCCCAGGTCCGATCCCTCCGCCAAGCCCTCGACGCCTAGGAGGCGGGGCGGCTTGTAGCGGTGACGAGACCCATCACTCCCGAGGACTGGCTCGAGCGGATTGGCCGGGAGATCCCCGCCAACGTGATCCGCGGTCTCGACCATGTCGCGGACGTGGCCGCGCGTCTTGGCGTCAATCCGCCGGCCCCGCTCTCCTTTGTCGTGGCTGGCACCAACGGCAAGGGCTCGACCGTTGCGGTTCTCGAGCGATTGCTGCTTGCACATGGGCATGCCGTTGGCACCACCACCTCCCCGCACTTGCGCCGCTTCAACGAGCGCATCCGCATCAATGGCGTGGCGGCGGACGATGCGGCGATTGTCGAGGCGCTGGACGCGGTGGACGCCGGACGGGGCGATGCGGAGCTCTCCTACTTCGAGTTCGCCGTACTGGCGGCGCTCTTGCTGCATCGACGAGCCGACGTTGCGGCGAGCGTGCTGGAGGTGGGGCTCGGCGGACGCCTCGATGCCGTCAACATTGTCGACGGCGACGTGACCGTGATTGCCAGCATCGGCCTCGACCATCAGGCGATCCTAGGGCCGGATCGAGAGGCCATCGGCGGCGAGAAGGCCGGCATCCTGCGTCCAGGGACGCCGCTCGTGTTCGGCGGTGGGGACCCGCCGGACTCGGTGCTGCGGCGGGCTCGCGAGTTGGAGGCGCCGGTGTATCTGGCCGGACGCGACTTCGGCCATGATTCCGATGGCTACTGGCTCACCGGAAAGGACGACGTAGTGCGTCGCTTTGGCGATGTGCCGTGCACCGCCGCGACAGCCAACGTCGCGACCGCCTTGCAGGCGGCGGCATTGGGCATGGAGGACCTTGGCGATGCCGGTTGGCACGAAGCCGCCGGGCTTGTGAGCATCCCTGGCCGCTTCGAGACCGCCCGTGCACGCGGGCGACAGTGGGTACTCGATGTCGGCCACAACCCCGATGGCGCGGCGTTCCTTGCCGGCCAGCTTGCGGAGCGGTTCCCGAACCGATCGGTACATTGCGTTGTCGGGTGCCTCGCGGACAAGGACATCCGCGCAATCGTCGCGCCGCTCGCCAAGGCCACGACGACGCTTCGCTTCGCGGACACCGAGACGTGGCGCGCTCGCTCGGCGGCGTCCATGCGCGAGGCGGCGCGGATGCCCGAAGCCTTCGCCGGCAACCTCGACGCCGCCATCGAGCATGCGCTCACAAGCAGTGCCGAGGACGGTGTTATTCTCGTATGCGGTTCCTTCGACGTCGTGGAGCGGACACGCCGTTTGCTGTCGCTACCCGGATGAAACTGTCGGAACAGACACGCCATCGCGTCACCGGCACGGTGTTCTTGGTCGCCGTGGCGGCCATCGTCCTGCCGATGCTGTTCGACGAGGAGCCCCCGGAGCTTGAACGGCCCTATCCTGCTGCGCCGCCGGAACTGGCCGTGCAGCCGGACGCTTCCGCGGTCGCCGACATGAACGAACTCGCCGAAGCCGCCGGTCGCCTTGTGGACTCCGTGGATGCCGACGGCTTCGCCACCGACACTGGGGTGCGGATCGGCGAACCCGTGCTGCTGCCGGAAAGGGCGGCTGAGCCGGACTCGGCCGCGTCAGAGGGCGCGCTAGAAGCTGCCTGGGCCGTGCAAGTGGGTGCCTTCAGCAATCATGCCAACGCCGAGGCGCTGCGTGAGCGCCTGCGCGCCGACGGCTATGCGGCGCTCAAGTCCACGATCAGGAGCGATGCCGGCGAAAGCACCCGCGTCGCCGTAGGCCCGATCATCAGCCGAGAGGATGCCGCAGCCCTCGAGCAGGAACTCGAACGTCGCTACAGTCTCGACGCCGTCGTGCGGCGCGTGACGCATTGAAGCTAAGCCGAACCACGTGCCCCTGCCGACGGCCGATATCGTCATGTTGATCGCCATCGGTGCGTCGGCAGGCTTCGGGCTCTTTCGCGGCCTCGTGCGCGAGGTGGTGTCTCTGGCGATCTGGGTGGGGGCGTTCTTCCTTGCCCTCCTCCTTGGCCCGCTGCTGGCGGAACAGATGCAGTTCAACGTCGGCGTGGGCATCAAGGGCGCGCTCGGCTTCGCGGCGACTTTCGTCGTGGTGTTGGTCGCCGGCGCGTTCCTGCAGAAGATGCTGGGGGCCATGGTCGAGGCCACGGGCCTCACCGGCACCGACCGCACCCTTGGGTTGGCGTTCGGTGCCGTGCGGGGCGCGATCCTGGTGATCGTTGCCTTGGTTGCCTTGCGCCCGTTCGCGGAGGAACACACTTGGTGGGCCGACTCCAACGTCGCGCCGATCCTGCTGCCCTTCGAGGGTCTTGTGATGGAATTCGTCGACGCGGTGCTCGCGCTTTTCGGCGTCGGCGCTGACAGCGAAGGAACGGGAGCGGTCTGAAGCATGTGTGGCGTCGTC
Source organism: Gammaproteobacteria bacterium (assembly GCA_028824555.1). Classification (GTDB taxonomy): domain Bacteria; phylum Pseudomonadota; class Gammaproteobacteria; order Pseudomonadales; family Azotimanducaceae; genus VXYL01. The sequence goes on from JAPPDJ010000092.1 coordinate 20,971, forward strand.
GGCATCGTCAGCAGGAGACCGGTCAACCAGCAGATCTACGATGCCCTGCTCGCGCTGCAGCACCGCGGCCAGGATGCCGCCGGCATCGTCACTGGCGACGGCAACCGACTGTATCTGCGCAAGGACAATGGCCTCGTGCGGGAGGTGTTCGAACCGCGCCACATGCAACGGCTGCGGGGCAATGTCGGCATCGGCCACGTGCGCTATCCCACCGCCGGCTCTTCGAGTGCCGCCGAGGCGCAGCCCATGTACGTCAACTCGCCGTACGGCATCAGCCTCGCGCACAACGGCAACCTCACCAATGCGACCGAGCTCGAAGACGATGTGTTCCGCGCGGATCTCCGCCACGTCAACACCAATTCCGACTCGGAAATCCTGCTCAACGTGCTGGCGCACGAGTTGCAGAAAATCGGTGCCCGGGAGCCCCGCCCGGAGCATGTCCTCGACGCGGTGGAGGGTGTGCATCGGCGCTGTCGGGGCGCCTATGCCGCAGTGGCGATGGTGCGCGGCTTCGGCATCGTCGCCTTTCGCGACCCGCACGGCATCCGCCCGCTCGCCTATGGCGTGCGCGAGACGGTGCGCGGCACCGAGCACATGGTGGCGTCCGAGAGCAATGCCATCGACATTCTGGGGTTTGAGTTCGTGCGCGACGTGGCACCCGGCGAGGCCATCTGCATCACCGAGGCCGGCGAGGTGGAGGCGCGCGTGTGCGCACCACCGGCGACGCACTCGCCCTGCATCTTCGAGCATGTCTACCTTGCCCGCGAGGACTCGATCCTGGATGGCGTCTCGGTGTACAAGGCGCGGCTGCGCATGGGCGAGCACTTGGCCGAGCGCATCTTGGCGGAGTGGGGCACGAAGCACGATATCGATGTGGTGATTCCGATCCCGGAGTCGAGCCGCACCTCGGCGATTCCGCTCGCCTATGCGCTGAACGTGAAGTTCCGTGAAGGCTTCGTCAAGAACCGTTACATCGGCCGCACCTTCATCATGCCGGGGCAGAAGCAGCGGCAGCGCTCCGTGCAGCAGAAGCTAAACGCCATCGACCTCGAGTTTGCCGGCAAGAACGTGCTTTTGGTGGAGGATTCCATCGTCCGCGGCACCACCACGGGCCAGATCGTGCACCAGGCGCGCGCGGCAGGTGCGAACAAGGTGTTCATGGCCGTGGCGGCGCCGCCCGTACGCTATCCGAACGTCTATGGCATCGACATGCCGGCCTCACACGAACTGGTGGCATTCAACCGCACCGAAGAACAGATCGCCGAGCAAATCGGGGTGGACGGATTGGTGTATCAGAACGTGGACGATCTCGTGGCATCGGCGGCGGAAGGGAACCCCGCACTTACGCACTTCGACTGCTCGGTGTTCGACGGCGACTATGTCACCGGCGACATCGACGACGACTACCTGACACGCCTGTCCATGGTGCGCAGCGACCGCATGAAGCAAAAACGCGAAGCCGACCGCGCCGGCATGGTTCGCACCGCCATCGACCTGCACAACGTGGACGCTTAGGAACCGAAAAAACTTGCCATCCCGCACGCTCCACGTCAGAGTTTGGGTCGTCAATGGAACCTTGATGGGTTAGGAGGAAAGCGGGAGAACAACAATGTTGGAAGTCTTGGATATCGCCCTCACCGTTGCTGGCTTCACGGCAACCGTTCTGTCCCTGCTCTACGGCTTCTCCACGCTTCGTCGTCGCGACGAACTCCACCACACACAGATCATGGAGTTGGTGGGTAGCTTAGCCCGCAGCGAGCCGTCCTACGGGCCGCGCGATGCGCCAAGGCGCAACCCGCGTTCGCACCGCAACCCCACACGTCCTTAAGGAAGGTCCGGTCGTAGGGGCGACCCTCGTGGTCGCCCGTGCTGGCGTGATGCATGGCGTTGGCTAGCGCGGACTAGCGCCTCTGCGCAGCCCGCAGGCGGCCCCCTTAAGAGAAACGGCGAGGACGCCGTTTCTCGACTCCCCCGCGAGGGGGGAGTGACAAGAGAGTGCGCGCCACCACCGTTGTTGGGAATGCGAGGGCCTGTCACTCCCCCCTCGCGGGGGAGTCGAGAAAAGCGTCCTCGCTTTTCTCGGAGGGGGGGCCGCCGACCCAACACCCGTACG
>JAPPDJ010000036.1 GCA_028824555.1 Gammaproteobacteria bacterium
CTTTTCTCGACTCCCCCTCGAGGGGGGAGTGACAGGAAAGTGCGCGCCGCCACCGTTGTTGGGGGTGCAAGGGCCTTCCGGTCACTCCCCCGCGAGGGGGAGTGACGAGACGGGGCTCCGTTCCGGGATTGCGGCATGTGCGAGCGGGGGGGGCGTCTCCTACGAACGCGCGTTGAACGCACCGATGCAGATTCGGGGTTGTTGCCGCCAACGCGCCGGCGCATGATTCGCGAGTCGGAGGGAGGGGCGACGCATGTACGACGACACACGCTACTCAATCAGTGCCGCGGTGGTCGAACGCCACGGCGAGGCTTGGCGCCTGATCGCGTCGCCTGGGCCGTTCTGGAGCGGTACCGAGCGTGTGCAGATGGTGGCGGAGGCGCGGGCGGCGATGCACTGCGACCTTTGCCGCCGCCGAATGGAAGCGCTGTCGCCGTTTGCCGTGCAGGGCGCCCACGACACCGTGTCCGACTTGCCGGCGGCGCTCATCGACATGATTCACCGCCTCCGCACCGATCCGGCCCGTTACACGCGCAGCGTCTTTGCCGGCGTGATTGCTGCCGGCATCCCCCGCGAGCGCTACATCGAGGCCGTGAGCGTCGTCAACGCCGCCGTGATCGTCGACACGATGCACGCTTCGCTGGGCCTGCCGTTGCCAGACCTGCCGGCGCCAGAACCCGGAGACCCCACGGGGCAACCCACGCCGGACGTGGTGGACGACGGCGCCTGGGTGCCCATCACCCGCGTCTCGGACCGCAACGTCAGCGACACGGGCCTGCCAGGCGCACCCAACATCGCCCGCTCGATGGGCTCGGTGCCAGCCGCGGTGCAGCTCTTCTTCACGGCCTTCCGCGGCCACTACGCCCTGCGCGACATCCCGCTCGCGGTGTCGCAGCCGCAAGCCGAGTTCATCGCCTCCCGCGTTTCCGCCCTCAACGAGTGTTTCTACTGAACCACCTCGCACACCATGCTGCTCCGGGCGAGCGGCCAGCGAGAGAACCGGGACTTCAACCTGAACGCGGTGAACGAGGCAGATTCGGACTCCGGCGTCGAGCACTCGGACCATTTGCGAGCCCTGACGGAAGCCGCCGTCGGCAGCCGCTGGGAGGAACTCGCCGCCATCCGCGACGGAGCCGCCGCAGCGATGGGCGAACAGGCAATGGTCGATGCCCTGACGGTAGCGGCCGGCTTCAACGGCATCACCCGGGTCGCCGACGCGACCGGTATTCCGCTAGACCCCACGACCCAAGAGTCAACCGTCTCCATGCGATCGCAAACGCGCATTGACGAGTTCGACTATGCGGCCAAGACCGCCCGTTACGAAGGCAGGGCCGCGGCGGGAGGCTAGCCGGCTGCGCGGGACACAACTGGGTTCCTTGGCGGCGCCGTGCCCGGTTCTTCCAAGCGTTCCAACGTGGGAGTAGGATTTGGGGATGGACACTCGTTTTCTTTTCGACTCCGAAGGCTCTTGGGTCGCTTTCGTAGACGGTCGTTTCGTTTTTGCGCGAGACGGCAGCCTGTTCGGCTGGATACCGTGGGACGACCATCCTGACGAAGTGGTGACCCCAAGCGGCGATTACGCCGCGACGATCGTGGGCGAGGATGGCCACGAACGCCTCTTTCGTTTTCATGACCAACCATATCGGGGTTATGCCGGCCGACCCGAATATCCCGGCTACCGCTATCCGGGACATCCCGGATGGATCGAGGCGACCGTGCTTCCCATTGGGGCAGAGGACGTGAATCCGCGCGAGTTGAGCACGGCCCTTTGAGCCTGCCGCCCGAACCGGGGGCCGACGTCAGAGGCTCTCTCCAAAGCACACATCGTCCTCTTGCACACGCACCGATCCGCTAGGTCCCTTCTGGACATGTTGGAGTGTGGTGCCAGGTTCCTCAATGGCGTTGACGTCAGGCTGCAATCGCTCAGTTAGCGTTCAACACTCCACCTAAGGCCGAATATCGTAGTAGCTGTTGATGGCGTTGCCGTATTCGAGCACCGTGAAGTGGTTGAAGCCGGCGGCGGCGGTCATTTCGCGGGCCACCTGTTCGTTGAAGCCTAGGGTGCCGAGGCCGGCGCCGTCGGGGGTGGACAGGCTTGCGGACATGCACACCAGCACGGAGAAGCCGTAGAGCATGGCGGCGTTGGGGTGCTCGGCGAGGTTCTGCTCGAAGGTGGGGAAGCTGTTGATGTCGGCGCACAGCCAAGCGCCGTCGGGCTTCAAGGCCTCGAAGACCGCGGTGATCAGGCGATCTGGGTAGGGGGTGTCGTGAACGACGTCGAAGGTGGCGACGAGGTCGAACTCGCCCTTGCCCATCGGTTCCTCGTCGGGGTTTGCCACCCGCACGTTGGTCGCTCGGCTGGCGGCGCAGTTGGCGCCCGCGCGAGCGAGGGCGTGGCGGGAGGTGTCGTAGCCGACGAATGTTGAGCTCGGGAAAGCCTCCGCCATCGCCACGGTTGCCGTGCCGGCGCCGCAGCCCACGTCTGCCACCCGGGCACCGGCTTCGAGGCGTTCCACCATGCCTTCCACCTGCGGCAGGATCTTCGGCACCAGTTCATGCTTCTGCACGAACGACGACATGCGTTCGACGCCGCAGGCGCAGGCGGCGCCGTGGTCGTCGTAGGTGAGGCCGAGGCCCGTCTCGAACACCTCCGGCATCTTCGGCAGCGAGGGATAGGTCGCCGTCACCGCGCCGAAGCCGCTGGCGAAGAAGAACGGGTGGCCTTCCTCGGCCAGCACCGCCGCGGCTTCCGGCGAAAGCGAGAAGCGCCCGTCCTGGAATTCCACTTGCTGCACGCAAGCTTGGTGCCGCAGCCATTCGCGCAGCCAGCGCTCGTGCAGGCCGGTGTGCGCCGCCAGCTCGTCGCTGTTCATAGGACCGGCCTCGGCCAGGGCGCGGTAGAGGCCCAACCGGTCGCCGAGATGCGAGAGCGAGCAGTTGAAGCCGGCCGCCACCTGCGTGCCGATCTGCTTGATGAAGGCTTCGAGCCGGTCCCGGTCCAGTTGCGGGCGCTGTCCCGCTTGCGCTGCGTCATTCATAGCCAATCAGGATCAGCCTGTTGTCGAGTTCGTTGGTGTTGCCTTCGGTCTTGGGCACCGTGCGCGCCAGAATCTCGCCACACCGTTCGATGGCGTGGGTGAGGCCCGCCTCCACGCGACCGGCGCGAACCTCGCCGATGAAGTCCGCGACGATCTCGCGCCAAGCGTCGTCTTCCACCAGCGCGCTGATGCCCCGATCCACGAGAATCTCCACGAAATGCTCCGCTTCGCTGACGAAGATGAGGACGCCCGTCTCCCCTTCGGTGTGGTGCAGCCCCTGTTCGAGGAACTGCCGGCACGCCATGTTCGAAGCCCGCCATTCGCGCACCGCGCGCGGGATGAGGCGCACCCGGAAGGCGCTGAGCGACAGCGCCAGCGCAAGGGCCACGAACACGCCAGCCTGGGCCCAGAAGAGATAGAGCGGGCCCTGTTCATACAGCGGCGTGAAGTAGAGCAAGGCCGGCACGATCAGCGCTGCCAGCGCCGCCCACAAAAGCGGGATGTAGCGATAGTCGTCGCTGGCCGCGGCGATAACGGTGACGAGTTCCGCGTCGGTGTGCCGCTCCACCTCGGCGATCGCCTCGGCAATGCGCGTCTGCTGCTCTGCGGTCACGAGACTCATGCGTTCCCCTCCATAGGTGCCGCGTCACCAGCTCCCGGAGGCGCCGCCGCCGCCGAAGCTGCCGCCACCGCCGCCGAAGCCGCCGCCAAAGCCTCCTCCGGCGCCGCCGCCGAAGCCGTGCGCGTCTCGAGCTACCGAGCCAAGCACAGAGCCGAGTAGCAGGCCGCCCAACAGACCTCCGCCGCGTCGGAAGACGAAGAAGCCAATCAGCACCAGCCAAATCAGGCCGAAAGCGCCGCCGCCACGACGGTCTCGCTGCTGCCTCGGCGGCTCGCGCACAACATACTCGCCGCCGAGTGCCGAGATGATGGAAGTGACGCCCGCCGCCACCCCGCCGTCGAAGTCGCCCTGGCGAAACCGGGGCAGGATGTCCATGTTGATGATGGCCGAGGCGATGGCGTCCGGGAGATCGCCTTCGAGGCCGTAGCCGACCTCAATGCGAACGTCGCGTTCGGCCGGCGCGACCAGCAGGATGATGCCGTTGTCTTCGCCCTCCTGGCCGATGCCCCAGGCGCGGCCAAGATCGACGCCGTAGCTTTCGATGCTGTCGCCGCCGAGGGACTTCACCGTCGCCACCACCACCTGATTGCCGCCGGCGTTCTCGTGCGCTTCGAGCTGACGCGACAGCGCCCGCACGGTGTTGGGGTTCAGGATGCCGGCTTCGTCGACGACGCGGCCGGTGAGCTTGGGGAACTCGGCGGCGCTGGCCCCGGCCGCGAGCAGGACACCGGCGAAGGCGACGAGCAACGCCGGCATCCAACCAAGGGCTCGCTTTGGGGGGAGGGCGGGTCGCCCCCATAGCGTTCTCAAGGTCGTCAAAACTCCACCGTCGGTGCCGTTTCGGCTCCTTGGGCGGCTTGGAACGACTCTCGCACTTCCATGTCGCCGTGGAGAATGGCGTGCCAGATCAGGCCCGGAAAGGTGCGGATTTCGGTGTTGTAAATCTGCACGGCCTGGACGAAGTCGCGCCTCGCTACGGCGATGCGGTTCTCCGTGCCTTCGAGCTGCGCCTGCAGAGAGAGGAAGTTCTGGTTGGCCTTGAGGTCGGGATAGCGTTCCGCCACCACCATCAGGCGGCTCAGGGCGCTCGACAGTTGGCCTTGATTGCGCTCGAACGTGCGCAGCGCCTCCGGGTTGTCGATCACGTCCGCGCCGAGTCGCATCTGCCCCACCTTGGCGCGCGCCTCGGTCACCGCCGACAGGGTCTCGCGCTCGTGTTCGGCATAGCCCTTGACGGTGTTGACGAGGTTCGGAATGAGGTCCGCCCGCCGCTGGTACTGATTCTGCACCTGCCCCCACGCCGCCTTCACACCCTCATCCATGGTGGGAATGTTGTTGATCCCACAACCCGCAAGCGACAGCGCCAAAAGCCCCACCGCAACGACCGCCGGCAACCGCCTCCTCCTGCCCATCAAGTCCACTCCTCTTGCGGCAATGCATGAACGCGCAACGCTTGCCGAGACTATGCGTGCCGCCACCCACAGATTCAAGCGGGAAAGGCCCAACAGGGACGGGCTTGACCCCGCCCGTGTTGGATTCGACACGAGGAATTCGTTGAAGCACAGCAGTTCGCGCAAGCGAACTGCCAACGCGCCCGTCAGGGCGCACCGGGACGGGACAAGCCCGTCCCCTACGAGGCCGCGATGAGGTCAGCAATCCTCGTTTGGCGAACTGCCGGCCTTCGCGCCCGTGTTCTGACAAGGAGCCCAGCGCCGCTTCTACGGTGCCGGCTTCGAGAGCAGGATCTCGTTCTCGAGCCGAACTCCCAACGCGTGCGCGACCTGGCACACCCGTCGGTAGCTTGCGGAGGCATAGCGCTCGGCCTCGTATCGCTGGATCTGCTGCTCCTTGAGTTCCAGCCGTTGCGCGAGCGCGCGTTGGCTAAGACCCGCCGCGATCCGCGCCTTGATCAACCCGTCAGGAAGTTCGTCGAACGACGTCACGGAAATCACCGAGAGATCGGCCGACTTTAGCCGCTCGTACTCGGCCAGCTCGCGATGCAGGTCGGACAACTGGCTCTCCATGCCCTCCAGTTCTGCCTGCACCAGCCGCGGGTGTACACCGAGACCCACCTGCGCCTCCGCGTCGAACTCCTCAATTGCCCGAGCAAAGCCATTCGCCCTGTTTCGGGTGATTCTGTACTGCCTCTCGTTCGTGATCATGGCAAGCTCCCTAGATCGACCAGCACGACGCCCTTCTCGACGCCGTTTCGATCGGTCATGAAGATTGCGACGACGCCGGGAATAGGTCTCCCAGATACTTCGCCTTCATCGCCGCACGGCGACGGGAGAAGTCGAGAAGGACCGGATCGAGCAGAAGCGGGTCGACGCCCGCCGGCTCCCACGCCCCGTCATAGTCCCCTGGAAGCTCCTTCGCAGTAACAAAGCTGCCATCCGGGATCAGTTCGCCGCAACCCGCCTCCGCCAGATTCAGGCAAGCTGCCAGCAGCCCGTCCGCCAGGCGACGGCGATGACTGTTGCCAGCGAAGCGACCGGCGACCTCGCACCAGTGGGCGTCATGCACGCCAGGTGGCAGGTAGCCGCTTACCGGGTCAAGCTGCGGAATCATAAACACAACAATATCGTTGTGTTCCCCTTCGCGTCAACCCCACCAATCAGCTTGCAACGCGTAGGGGCGGGGCTTGTTCCGGGCTTGTCCCCGCCCGTGTTAAAAGTTCGACACGAGGAATTCGTCGAAGCACAGCAGTTCGCGCAAGCGAACTGCCAACGCGCCCGTCAGGGCGCGCCGAGACGGGAAGCGCTTCCCCTACGAAGCCGTGAGCCAGGCCTCGGCGTAGCGCCGCAACCGCTGCGCTAATATCGCGCCGCCGTTCGGTTGGGAGGGAAAGGGCATGGTGTGGCGCAAGGGATTGGGCGTGGCGTTGGCCATCGGATTGGGCTTCGTGGCCCATGCGAATGAGACGGCAACCGGCCCGGCCGAACTGCCGCCCATCGGCGCCTTCATGGACGAAGCGGAGTTCGGCCACGTCTCCATCTCACCAGACGGCAAGCACCTTGCGCAGTTCATGCGGGTCGATGGCATCGGGCGTTTCCAGGTGCTCACCTATCCAGGCCGCGAACCCGTCATCAACTTCAACCTCGGCGAGCGCCAGCAAGTGGGCAACATGCTCTGGCTCTCGGACACCCGCGTGCTCACGTCGCCACGACGCTATCTGATCGGCGTCGACTTCCTCGTGCCCACCGGCGAGCTCTATACGGTGGACATCGAAAGCGGCTCGGTGCGTTCCCTCGGCATTGGCGCACCGCTGCACCTGTTGCCGGACGATCCCGACCACATCCTGATCCTCCGCTACAGCGCCAAGGCCTTTGCCGAGGCGCACCGGCTCAACATCAACAGCGGCCACACCCGGCGCCTCACCCGCAGCGCCATGCGCACGGGCAACTTGCTCGCCGACATCAATGGCGGCCTCACCATGAGCGACGGCGTCAACGGCGACTTCGAGTACGAGGTGCGCCACCGCAAGGACGGCGAACGCTGGCGGTTGGTCCACTCCTCCCCATACGCAGGTGCGAGCTGGGCGCCTGTGCACTTCGGACCGACGCCGGACACCTGGTACACCTTCGACGACCGCAGCGCTGCGACCACCGGCCTCGGGCTCTACAACAGCGAGGACAACACCCACGAACTCATCATTCGCCATCCCAAGGTGGACGTGTCGGGTCTGCTCGCGGACTTCAACGGCCACGCGTGGGCGGTGCGTTTCGATCACCACTACCCGGCTATGCAGTATCTCGACAAGAACCACCCACTTGCTGCTCAGCACGCCGCCATCAGCAAGATGTTCCCCGAAGACCAAGTGCAGTTCCTCAACTACACGCGCGACCACCGGCTCACCGTCGCCTTCATATCTGGCGACCGCCGCCCGGGCGATTACGTCCTTGTGAACCTCGAAACCCGCAAGATCGAGCCTCTGGCGCAACTCCGCCCGCACCTCACCCGCGAGATGCTTGCGCCGATGAGCCCGGTCGAGATCCGCGTGCGCGACGGCGACACGATCTATGGCTATGTCACGAGTCCGGAGGCGGCCGAGCGGCCTGGGCCTTTGGTGGTGATGGTGCATGGCGGCCCGCACGGCATCCGTGACTTCTGGGGCTTCAACACCCAAGTGCAACTGCTGGCGAGCCGTGGCTATCACGTGCTCAGCGTCAACTTCCGCGGCTCCGGCGGCTACGGCCGGGAGTATCTGCGAAAGGGCTTCGGCGAGTGGGGCGCGTTGATGCAGGACGACGTCACGGACGCCACCCGCTGGGCTGTCGAAAGCGGCATCGCCGATGCAGAACGCATCTGCATTTTCGGTGCCAGCTACGGTGCCTATTCAGCGCTCATGGGCGTGGCGCGGGAGCCGGATCTCTATCGCTGTGCAATCGGCGCCGCCGGCGTGTACGACCTGTCGATCATGGAATCCTCCGGGGATGTCCGTGCGCTGCGAGGCGGCATCACCTACATCCGCCAGATCCTTCGCGGCGCCCAGGACAAGCCGGAGCGTTCGCCGGTGAATCTCGCCGGTCGAATCAAGGCCCGCGTCCTGCTCATGCACGGTGGTGAGGATCGTCGCGCACCCATGGAGCATGCACGGAGGATGCGTGCTGCGCTGGAGGAAGCCGGAAACCCAGCCGAGTGGCTGTACGACATTGAGCAAGGACACGGGGCGGCCGGCAACGAGCCGCGCCGCGAGATGTACCTGCGCGTCCTCGACTTCCTCGCCGAAAACACCACGCCACGCTCGCCCGGTACCTGACGTCGGATTCGAGACTTGCCTCGCAGGGACGGGGTGTCCCGCTCCTCCTGTCACTCCCCCCTTGCGGGGGAGTCGAGAAAGGCCGTCCGCGGGCTTTCTCGGAGGGGGGGCTAGGTTCGGCTGAGGGCGGCGGTGAAGTCGGGCCAGCCCCCCTTCGAGAAAAGGCGGGGACGCCTTTTCTCGACTCCCCCTCGAGGGGGGAGTGACAGGAAAGTGCACGCCACGACCGTTGTGGGGGTGTGAGGGCCCCTACGCACCCCTGAGCCAAGCCTCGGCGTAATGCGCGTAGCTCCGGCGGACGATGATTTCGAAGGTGTCTTCGGCTGGGGTGGCTATGAGGGCCTGGGTTTTGGCGAGGGTGGTTTGGATGCAGCGGCCGGGGGGGAAGTTGCGGGGGTGGAGGTCGTAGGGGGTGGCGGTTGCCAGGGCTTCGCGGGCCTGGGGGCCGGCTAGGTGGAGGAGGATGTGGGCGCCGGTTACGTCGGTGATGGCGGCGCTGGGGGCAGTTGTGGCGGTGCGCAGGCGGCGTTCGATCTCGGCCTCTTCGCCGGGTTGGGCGACGATCAGCCATTCGTCTGGGGCGAGCCAGTGAATTGCGATGCTTGCGTTGCGGGCGGTGGTGCAGGGGTCTTCGGGAAGGGCGAGGTGGAGCGCCCGCGAGGCGGCCTGGCGGAACTCGGCCTTGCCGTCGCCGCAGAGATTCAGCATCGCTGGGGCGGTCGTCGCGGCTAGCGGCTCCAGGGCCAGGGGCTCGGCCGCAGCCTCGCCTTCGTCTGCAACATCGCCCCCGTTCGCATCCGCCATCGGCTTAAAGAACACGCTCGGCACCACCTTCGCGGGAATGACGCTGCCGTCCGCCTGCGGGCTGTAGAGGGTTTCGCCCATGCGCTCGCGACCGCCCTTCACCATTGCCAGCGCAAAGGAGTGGCCGAGGGCGGCGCTCAGGTAGCTCGACGTGACGTGGCCGTGCATCTCGGCCGGTGGCTTCGGGCGCGGCTCCGTGACGAGTTGCGCGCCCTCCGGTAGCACGGTGGAAGCGTTCAGCGGGGCAAGGCCCACGAGTTGCGGTCGGTCCGGCCGCTGATGTTCCGGCAGGGAGAGGGAACGGTCGCCGAGAAAGCCCCACGGCTTGCCTTGGCGAACGAGGCCGGCGAGGCCCATGTCGTCCGGCGTCATGGAGCCGTCGGTGTCCTGGCCGACGATGATGAACCCCATCTCGGCCCGCAGCACGTGCATCGTTTCGGTGCCGTAGGGAGTGATGTCGAAATCCTCCCCGGCCTCCATGAGCGCCTTCCACACCCTCGCCCCGTGCTGGGCCGCCACGTTCACCTCGAACGAAAGCTCGCCGCTGAAGCTGATGCGATAGACGCGCGCCGGCACGCCGGCGACGTGGCCGGCACGGTAGTCCATGAAGCGGAAGGCGTCTGGCGACAGGTCGATGTCGGTACAGACCCGGCGCAAAACCGTCCGCGACTTCGGCCCCACCACCGCCGCCGTGGCCCAATGATCCGTCACGGAAGTCAGATGCACGTTCAGCTCCGGCCACTCGGTTTGGCGCCACAGTTCCAGCCAGGAGAGAACCGCTTCCGCATTGCCGGTGGTGGTGTGCACCAGGTAGCGGTTCTCCGCCACCCGCACCGTCACGCCGTCGTCGAGGATGGTGCCGTCCTCGCGCAGCATGAGGCCGTAGCGGCAGCGACCGACCCCCAGGCGCCGAAAGCCGTTGCTGTACACGCGATCCAGAAACCGAGCCGCGTCGGCCCCCTGCACGTCGATCTTGCCGAGTGTCGAGGCATCCAGCATGGCAACGCCACCTCGCGCCGCCAGGCACTCGCGGCGCACGGCCTCGTCCATGCTCTCGCCGGCACCACGGGCGTAGTAGCGCGGGCGCTTCCACCGCCCCACGTCCTCCCAAACCGCCCCGTGCGCCTCGTGCCACTCGTGCATGGGCGTTCGTCGCACCGGATCGAACAGCTCGCCCACATCCCGCCCCGCCACGGCGCCGAACGTCACCGGCGTGTAGGGCGGGCGGAACATGGTGGTTCCGGTCTCCTCGATGCCTTGCCCCAGGGCGCCCGCGAGAATGGCGACGCCGTTGACGTTGCCGAGCTTGCCCTGGTCGGTGCCGAAGCCGAGCGCCGTATAGCGCTTGGCGTGCTCGACCGATCGATAGCCCTCGCGTGCCGCGAGTTCGATGTCTGCCACGGTCACGTCGAGCTGCAGGTCCACGAACTGCCTCGAGTCGCGGCCGGGTCGCGGGTGGGGGACGACAAAGAGCGCCTCCCCCGGCGCGGACGGCTGCTCGTCGGTGGTCGGCAGGTCGGGAGCCGCTTGAGCGCTCTCGAAACCGGCCAGCCTTGCCGCTTCGCTGCCGACGCGGAAACCCTCGCGCAGGCATGCCAAGGTGGACGCGTGTCCGTTGATGGCGCCGGCATGATGCACGCCGCTCCGGGGCGAGCCGGGCAGAAAGGCGAGGGCGGCTTCCGACCACACCGGTCGCACGCCGGTCTGCGCCGACAGATGCACCAGCGGATTCCAGCCGCCGGACGATGCCACCAGATCGCAGTCGAGTCGTTCGGGCCTGCCGCCGCCTACGGGTGCAATCTCGACTCCCTGCACCCGACGGCGGCCATGCGCCTCCTGCACGACGTGGCCCGCACGGATGTCGATGCCGGCGGCGCGCGCGTCGCCCGGCCTCGCCCCGTCGGCCACGGGCCTTGCATCCACGACGGTCACCTCGCGGCCGATGTGGTGCCAGGTCAGCGCCGTTTCGTACGCCGAGTCGTTGCTCGTGAACAACACCAGCCGTTCGCCGGGAGCGACCGCGTGGCGGATGGCGTAGGCGGACACCGCAGAGGCGAGCATCACGCCGGGCAGGTCGTTGCCGGCAAAGACGATGGGCCGTTCGATGGCGCCGCAGGCGAGCACCACTTGCCTCGCGCGAACCTGGTGCAGGCGTTGCCGAGGGGCCTTGCCTAGTGCCCCGTTGCCGTGCGCCGAGCGCTCGAGGATGCCGACGAAGTTGTGGTCGTAGAGCCCGAACGCGGTGGCGTGCGGGAGCAGGGTCACGTCCGGGTTGTCCGCGAGTTCGGCCGCCGCGCGCCGACTCCACTCGCCGGCGCTCTCGCCGCCGCTGGCCACGGGCGAGAACCGCAACATGCCGCCAATTATCGCGTTCTCGTCCGCCAGCATCACCCGCGCCCCGGCGCGCGAGGCAGCGAGCGCCGCAGCCAGCCCGGCCGGCCCGGCACCCACCACCAGCACGTCTGCGTGGCCGTGGCGGCGCTCGTAGGTGTCCGGATCCGGGCCCTCGGGAACATCGCCAAGCCCTGCCGCCGTGCGCAGTCGTTCCTCCCAAAAGCCCCACAGCCCCTGCGGTCGCATGAACGTCTTGTAATAAAAGCCGGCCGGCAGCAAGCGCCCGAACGTTCTTGCCAGAGCCCCCGTCACCGCGCCCGGCCCGCGTGCGGCGGAGGTGGCGACCATGCCGTCTTCGAGTTCCACCGTGGTGGCACGCAGGTTAGGCGTGCGGGCGCTACCTTCGCCGACGTGGACGATGGCGTTCGGCTCCTCCGCGCCGTAGCCGACGATGCCGCGCGGCCGGCCGTACTTGAAGCTCGAGCCCACCACATCGATGCCGTTCGCGAGTAGGGCCGATGCCAGCGTGTCGCCCTCGTAGCCCGTCAAAGCCTTGCCGTCGAAGGTGAAGGCAAGAGGCCGCGAACGGACGAATGCGCCTCCTTCCGGCAGCCTTCGTGTGCTGTCAGCCATCGGCCTCGTCCACCTGGGTCGTCGCGCCGATTGGCGCCGTCGAGTGGATGGCGTAGGTCACCGTGTCCCGCACCACGTCGAAGTAGCGCCGGCAACCCGCCGTGTGGCACCAGATTTCCCGGTGCAGCCCCTTGGGATTGGTGCGGAAGTGCAGGTAGTCGGCCCACTCGGCATCGGAGAGATCACTTGGGTCTTCCGGCCGCCGGATGCCGCCCTCTCCGGCGCAGGAAAACTCCATTTCGCTGCGTTCCTCGCAGCAGTAGGGGCAGCGGATCAGCAGCATCAGTGCGCCACCCCAGCCGCCCCATGTTCGTCGATCAGCGCTCCCTTGGCGAACCGCTCGAGCGCAAACGGCGCCGCCAACGGATGCGGGCGGGCGTGCGCCAGCGTATCGGCGAAGACAAAGCCCGACCCGGGCGTTGCCTTGAAGCCGCCGGTGCCCCAGCCGCAGTTGAAGTAGAGCCCGGTCACCGGCGTCTCGCCGATGATGGGGCAGGCGTCCGGGCAGATGTCGACGATGCCGCCCCAGTGGCGATTCATCCGCACCCGGCTGAAGGAGGGGAAGAGCTCGCACATGGCTTCGAGCGCATGCGCCAGCACGTGGAACGACCCGCGCTGGCCGTAGCCGTTGTAGCCGTCGGCGCCGGCGCCAATCACCAGGTCCCCCTTGTCGGACTGGCTGACATAGCCGTGCACGGCATTGGACATCACCACCGTGTCGAGGCACGGCTTGAGCGGCTCCGACACCAGCGCCTGCAGCGGGCGCGACTCGATCGGCAGGCGCAGCCCGGCCATCGCCGCCAGCACGCCGGAATGCCCGGCTGTCACGCACGCCACCTTGTCCGCGCCGATGAAGCCTCGGTCCGTCTCCACCCCTTGCACGCGACCGTCGCCGCAGCGGATGCCCTGCACCTCTGTGCGCTGCAGCAAGTCCACGCCCAGCGCGTCGGCGCCGCGCGCGAACCCCCACGCCACGGCGTCGTGCCGGGCCACGCCGCCGCTCGGCTGCCACGAGGCGCCGAGGATGGGGTAGCGGGCATTCGGCGAGCAGTTCAGGATCGGCACCATTTCCTGCACCCGCGCCGTCGCCAGCACCTCGCCATCGATGCCGCCCAGACGGTTGGCGTTCACCCGGCGCTCGATGTCGCGCATGTCCTGCAGGGTGTGGCCGAGATTGAGCACGCCGCGGGCGCTGAACATGACATTGAAGTTGAGCTCGGCGCTAAGCCCCGGCCACAGTTTGAGGGCGAACTCGTAAAGCTGCGCCGCCTCGTCGCGCAGGTAGTTGGAGCGGACGATGGTGGTGTTGCGGCCCGTGTTGCCGCCGCCAAGCCAGCCCTTCTCCACCACGGCGACGTTGCTGATGCCGTGGTTCTTCGCGAGGTAATAGGCGGTGGCGAGACCGTGACCGCCGCCGCCAACGATGACCACGTCGTAGTGCCGCTTCGGCTCCGGTTCCCGCCACGCCGGCTGCCAGCGGCGGTGGCGGGTGAGGGCGTGGCGAAGGAGCGCGAGCGCCGAGTAGCGGGAGGCGGACATCAGGCGCGCAGGCGCTCGTTGGTCGGATCCCACGGGCTTTCCGCAACCACCTTGGCCGGACACCGCTCGCCGAGGATTTCGATTTCCACTTCCGTTCCTGGCTCCGCCAGTGCCGGCCGCAGCATAGCGAGGGCCAGCGACTTGCCGACACGAAAGCCGAAGTTGCCGCTGGTGGCCCGGCCCACCATCTTCTGGCCAAGATACAGCGGGTTGTTGCCGATTGCGTCGGCGTCCTCGGGGGCTTCGACTTCCAGCGTCGCGAAGGCGTTCTCGAACCCGCGCTGCTGCCACGCCGCAAGGCCCGTCCTGCCGTGAAAGTCGCCCTTGCCGAAACGCACGAAGCGGTCCAAGCCCGATTCGAGCGCAGCGTATTCGATGGAAAGCTCCGTGCCGACCATGCGGTAGGACTTCTCGATCCTGAGCGAGTCCATGGCGCGGATGCCGAACGGCGCGAGGCCAAGGTCTTCGCCGGCGTCCATCAAGGCATCGAAGATCGTGTTCTGGTACTCGATGCCGTGGTGAATCTCCCAGCCGAGTTCGCCGACGAAGTTGAGCCTGAGGAGGCGTGCCTCGGCAAGGGCCACGTTGGCGGGTCGCCCGGAAAGCCAGGGGAAGGCGTCGTTGCCGAGGTCCGCATCGCAAACCCTCCCGAGCAGTTCGCGTGACTTTGGCCCCGCCACCACCAGCACACCCATGGAGGCGGTCAGGTTCTCGAAGCGAACCGAGCCGTCGCTCGGCATCTGGCGCTTGAGGAAGTCGTGGTCGAGCCGCTGCAAGGCGCCGGCGGAAACGAGATAGAAGGAATCTCTCGACTCGCGCCAGATGGTGAACTCCGAATGCACGCCGCCACGCTTGTTCAAGGCGTGGGTGAGCGCAATGCGGCCGATGCGGGGCAGGCGGTTCGCCACCAGCCGGTTGAGGAAATCCCGCGCACCCGGCCCGCTGACCCGCGCCTTGGCGAACGCGGTCATGTCGAGGAGTCCCACGTTGTCGCGCACGTTGCGGCATTCGGCCCCCACGGCCTCGAACCAGCGCGAGCGGCGGAACGACCAATGGTCTTCCTGTACCGCCTTGCCGCCCTTGAGGCCCCGCGAGTCGGCCGGCACGAACCAGTTGGGGCGCTCCCAGCCGAACTTCTGCCCGAACACGGCGCCTAGGTCGCGCATGCGCCCGTAGCAGGGCGCGGTGCGAAGCGGGCGTCCGGCGGGGCGTTCCTCGTCGGGATAGTGGACGGTGAAGACGTTGGCGTAGGCCTCCTCCGTCTTCGCCTTGAGATAGGCGTGGGTGGCGTAGTCGCCGAAGCGGCGCGGATCGACCCCCAGCATGTCGATGGAGGGTTCGCCCTCGACGATCCACTCGGCAAGCTGCCAGCCGGCGCCGCCGGCGGCGGTGATGCCGAAGCTGTGGCCTTCGTTGAGCCAGAAGTTCGGCAGGTCCCATGCCGGGCCGATGATGGGGCTGCCGTCCGGCGTGTACGGAATGGCGCCGTTGTAGGTTTGCTTGATGCCGAGTTCACCGAAGGCCGGCACGCGGCGGATGGCGGATTCGATGTGTGGCGTGAGCCGATCGAGGTCTGCGTTGAAGAGTTCGTATTCGGCATTGGGGTCTGGGCCGTCGAGGTAGCACGCGGGCGCTCCCTTCTCGTAGGGGCCAAGCAAAAGGCCGCCGGCTTCCTCGCGCATGTACCACGAACCGTCGGATTCGCGCAGCACGCCCATTTCCGGCTGGCCCGCACGGCGGCGGCTGACGATCTCGTCGTGTGCCTCGGTGACGATGTATTGGTGTTCCACCGGCAGCACGGGGATGTCGAGACCCACCATCTCGCCGGTGCGGCGGGCGAAGCTGCCGGTGGCGGCTACGACGTGCTCGCAGAGGACCTCGCCAGCGTCCGTACAGACGCGCCACTCGCTGCCGGCGCGTTCGATGGCGGTGACGCAGGTCTTGACGCGAATGGTTGCGCCTCGGGAGCGAGCGCCGCGTGCAAGCGCCTGGGTGAGGTCCGCCGGCTGGATGTAGCCGTCGTTGGGGTGCCGAATGGCGCCGATGAGTCCGTCGGTGACGGCAAGCGGCCAGATTTCCTGCACTTCATCGGGACTGAGGAACTCGACGTTGACGCCGATGGTGCGGGCCACGCTCGCGTATTGCCGATATTCGTCCATGCGATCCGGCGTCATGGCAAGGCGGATGTTGCCGACCGTGCACAGCCCCACGTCCTGGCCAGTCTCCGCCTCGAGGGTGCGGTAGAGGTTCACCGAATACTTGTGAATCTGCCCAACGGAGTAGCTCATGTTGAACAGCGGCAACAGCCCCGCGGCATGCCAAGTGGCGCCGGAGGTGAGATCCCTGCGCTCGAGCAGAATGCAGTCGCCCCAACCCTTGCGAGCCAGGTGGTACAGCGTGGAAACCCCCACCACGCCACCACCGATCACGACGACCCGTGCGTGCTCCGTCACGGCTTGCCCTTCATCAGCGCTCAAGACGGGCGGGGACAAGCCCCGCCCCTACGAGGACACGACACGTTGATCGTTTGCGGATTCGATTCGAAGCGAGGGCCCTTGGGGCGAGGGCGTCTCGCCCTCGCACGCGCCGACAGGCGTGTAGGTTGGCGGGAAATGCACTTGCGCACGGACGCGCCTTGCGGCGCGTGCGAGGGCAAGATGCCCTCGCCCCAAGGGGCCCGTGCTGATGCGGCGATGACGGTCGCACCGAGTCGGCGTATGGCACACCCTCGGCACGCCCGGCAGCGTTCATTCGGCGGTGTCCCGGCCTTTGCTGTGCGCCACTTCGCGGGAGTTGGGATTGACGGAGGCGCGGAACGGCACCTCCACCACCTGCGCTGGCGCGAAGCCGCCTTCGAGATCGCCGGCGTATTCCTCCGGCAGCCGCACCCCCAGCCGCGTGCCGACGTCCCGGCTTTCCCAGGGCACGTAGGCAAGGGCGATGTTGGTTTCGAGTTCCGGCGAGAACCAGGGCGAGGTGACATAGCCGATGGCGTCGCCGCCGTCCTCTGCCGTGACGAGCCAGAAATCGTTCGCATAGTCGGTCACCGGAGCGCCGCCGAAGGTGAGACCCACGAGCACGTTGCGGAACGGCGGATTGCCGGCCTCGATGGCGGCGCGGGCACGTTCGAGCGCTTCCCGGCCGATGTAGTCCGCCCGCTTCCTGCGCGGCACCTGATAGCCGAGGTTGCACTGGAAGGGCAGGGTCTCCTGATCCATGTCCTGGCCCCAGGAGAGGATGCCGGCGGCGATGCGCCGGTGGTGCGCCGGGGCGATCACCATCAGGTCGTGGGCGCGACCGGCTTCGAGCACCGCATACCACATGTCCTCGGCGTAGAGGCTCGCGTCCTTGAGGTAGATTTCGTAGCCCTTCTCGCCGGTGAACCCCGTCTGCGAGATCACCACGTCGTGGCCGGCCACCTGGCCTTCCATCAGGCCGTAGAAGGGCACGTCGTGTACGCCCGGGCCGAAAAGATCCGCCATCAAGGCCTCGGACTTGGGCCCCTGGATCTGCACCGGCGCCACGTCGATCTCGCCGATGGAGACGTTGCGCTTGAGCCCCACGTTGACGCCGGTGAGCCACATCTCGAGGTCGCTGTCGGAGAGCGAGAACCAGAACTCGTCCTGGGCCACCCTGAGCAGCACCGGATCGTTCAGCACGCCGCCGGATTCGTTGCACAGAATCACGTACTTGCCGTTCATCGGCTCGATGCGCGCCGCATTGCGGGTGATGACGGTGTTGACGAAGTCCTCCGCATCCGGCCCCTTCACGCGAATCTGCCGCTCGCAGGCGACGTTCCACATGGTGACGTGGTTGACGAGCGCGTCGTATTCCACCATCGCCCCGCCATCCTCGGGCCGCACATAGCCACGCGGGTGATAGACGCGGTTGTACACGGTGGCACGCCAGCAACCGGCCTCCACGGAAAGATGCCAGAAGGGCGACTTGCGAACGCGGGTGGAAACGAGCATCTGCACCGGAGTGGGTCCGGTCTGACGCAAGTTGATCGGGACAAGACGGTCGGACTGATCCACCGTGGTGCACTGGCTGGCCCCCTCGCGGAGGCGCGGATCGACGGCTACGCTCATCGTAAGCTCCTGTCCCAGCGACGGGCACTGCCCACGCTCTTTGCTTCCTTGGAATGTCCTCTCGCCGGCAGCCCTTCTCGCCCACCGACCCAATGCGATGCGCGGCGAATATGGCACGAGGGATTCCCCCTTGGGAAGCACCCAAGGCGTTGCGAAATCGCACCACAGCGATGCATAGAAGGAGGCACGCGAACGGCGCGGATTGCCCTTGGAGACGCGACCGCTGCGCCGTCGCTGGCGGGATCGCTAGACGCTGCCCCTCAGCCGCTCTGGCAAGCCCGGGCAGTCGGCTATGGACAGGACCGTGACGTTGCGTTCGAGTGGATAGCTCGCCCGAGTGGGGCAGACGATGTAGAGGTGGTCGAGGGCGAGGGTTTCGGCGGCGTTGCGCATGGAGCGGGTGAGGTGGGGAGCCTCGTTGAACTTCATCTCGAAGCCGATGCGCTGGCCTCGCCCTTCTAGGAACAGGTCGAGTTCGCCGGCTTGGTGGATGGCCCAGAACCAGGCGCTGGCCGGGCGCAACGCTTGCAGCACTTGCTCGAGAGCAAACCCCTCCCACGATGCGCCGACGCGAGGATGGGACAAAAGCTCGGCTTCGTTTGTGAGACCAAGCAGGGTGTGCAGAAGCCCGGTGTCGCGGAAATACACCTTGGGCGCCTTCACCTGCCGCTTGGCGATGTTCTCGAACCACGGCTGAAGCTGCCGCATCATGTACGTGCCGGTGAGCAGGTCGAGGTAGCGGCGAACGGTCTTGTCGGTTGCCGACATGGAGCGGCCGATTTCGGAGGCATTCCATGTTTGACCGTGCCAATGCGCGAGCATGGTCCAAAAGCGGCGCAGGGCGGACGCGGGAATGGAGATGCCAAGCTGCGGGATGTCGCGTTCGAGGAACGTGTGCACGAATCCCTCCCGCCACGCAACGCTGTCGTCTTCCGACGCCGCCAGATACGACCTCGGCAGCCCGCCGCGCAACCAAAGCTGCCTCCAGTTTGGAGCTTGCACTTCGCCCAAATCGAAGCCGGACATCTCGATGAATTCCACACGCCCCGCCAAGGATTCCGACACCCCACGCACGACCGCGGGAGACGCGCTGCCCAAGATGAGGAACCGACATTGGTTTTGCGCGCGATCCACGAGCACCCGCAGGACGTTGAAAAGGTGCGGCGCGGCCTGGATTTCGTCAAGAACGACCAAGCCTTCGAGCGACCCGAGAGCAAGTTCGGGATTCGCGAGACTGCGAGAGTCGGGTTCGGACTCGAGATCGAAAAAAACGGCATCTCGGCGAGCGCAAAACTCCCGAGCGATGGTCGTCTTGCCACATTGACGTGGACCCAAGAGCGCCGTGACAGGCGAGCGCTCGACCGCCACAGCAAGCCTTTGCAGATAGCCCGGACGTTCAAGCATGACGGCACTTTACCTTGAAAATTCGGAGTCCGCATCCGAATTTTCAGGGTTCTTCCGCGAAGTTAGGCCTTACCGACCGTTGCGGGTGCCGGAAACGCGGGCGATCAGTTCCTCGCCGGTTTCGCTGTCGATGAGCCAGTTGCCGACTTCGGCGAGCCGCGATGGGTCGGCACCCGCAAGGAGAGCCGAGAGGCGCTCGGCCGTTCGCGGGTCGAACTTGCGGGAGGCCAGGCCGTGCAAGAGTTCCCGCTCGCGCCGAATGCCCTCTGCGCGCCCGATCTCCAGGCCCTCAAAGCGTCCCTCAGCGCGGTAGCGGGTGCGCCACATTCGCGCGTGGTACTGCATGAAGGTTTCCGCCTCCTCAGGGTCCTGCAGCCGGTCGAGTGTGTCCATGTCGTTGGTTCCCAAGTCGACGTTTGTTTCCTGAAGCACCCATTGCAGAATCGTCTCGCGCAGGCCGCGCAGTTCCGTTCCCGGCAGAGAGGCGTACAGCCTCGCCGCATAGGTTCCGCGATTGCCCGAAGGCCCGGGGCCTTACCGACCGTTGCGGGTGCCGGAAACGCGGGCGATCAGTTCCTCGCCGGTATCGCTGTCGATGAGCCAGTTGCCGACTTCGGCGAGCCGCGATGCGTTGGCACCCGCGAGGAGAGCCGAGAGGCGCTCGGCCGTTCGCGGGTCGAACTTGCGGGAGGTTAGGCCGTGCAAGAGTTCCCGCTCGCGCCGAATGCCCTCGGCGCGCCCGATCTCCAAGCCTTCCTCGCGGTAGCGGGTGCGCCACATTCGGGCGTGGTACTGCATGAAGGTTTCCGCCTCCTCAGGGTCCTGCAGCCGGTCGAGTGTGTCCATGTCGTTGGTTCCCAAGTCGACGTTTGTTTCCTGAAGCACCCATTGCAGAATCGTCTCGCGCAGGCCGCGCAGTTCCGCGCCTGGCAAGGAAGTGTACAGCTTCGCCGCAGTCTGGAAGAACTCCGGTGTTGCCGGGCCCTTCGCGAACGATGCCGTCAACTGCGCGAGTAGCGACATTGCGTTGTCGTCGCGGAAATCCTTCGCGCTCACGCGTGGGATGTCAAGCACGAGATAGCCGTCCCCGGACAGCAGGCCGCTGTCCGGCCAATGCAGGTTCGGTTGCTGCCACGATTTCTCGGGCAGGCCCGCCACCAAGTCGTGTACCCGCGGCGGCGCGTGCCACGCAGATCGTCCTGTGTGCAGCACGATGGGCAGCACCGGCGGCAGCCGGCCGCCGAGTGGCTTGCCGCTGGCCTCCTTGATGTGTTCGAGGTAGTGGCCGTCGACGTAGTTGCGCATGCGCAGCGGCATGATCCGCTCCGGGGCGCGCTGGAACTCCAGCGGCAACAGGAGTCTTTCCCGCGCGTCCTCGCTGCCGTCGGGTCTTGGCCGGAAAGGGGCCTGCCACACCATGTCCCGCGCGAAGCGTCGGCCCTGCTCGGACACCGACTGCTCGACGCTGCGCTGGAGCCGTGACAGATCGAGGCTGGCGGTGAGTTCGGGGCCGTTCGGAAGTCTGTCCACATACCACTCCACCAGCGCCCGAACCATCACGGAATGGCTGAAGATTTCCTTGAATGCGGCGTCGTTTTCCATGCCGGAAACGGTAGCGGCTGTAGAGGTGTTCAGGAACACCGGCAAGTGCCCATTCGGGATGTAGGACATCGGCTGCGCACTGGCCGCTGGAGCGTGAGCAATGGCGCACGCGTACGACGAACCCGGCCACCCGTTCGCGCGCCGTCATTGGGCGTACAATCGGCTCCCCCTCCAACCGCTCTAGGTGCCCCTCATGCCCGACCTTCGATTTGGTGCGTTTCTCGCGCCGCACCACCCCATCGGTGAACACCCCACGTTGCAGTTGCAGAACGATCTCGAGTTCGTGGCCGACCTGGATCGGCTTGGCTACGACGAGTTCTGGTGTGGCGAGCATCATTCGACGGGCTGGGAGGTGATCGCGTCGCCGGAGCTTTTCCTTGCCGCCGCGGCGGAGCGCACGCATCGCATTCGGCTCGGCACGGGCGTGGTTTCCTTGCCGTACCACCACCCGTTCATGGTGGCGCAGCGTTTGGTGCAGCTCGATCACCAGACCCGTGGCCGCCTCATCTTCGGCTCCGGACCAGGCGCGCTGCCGTCCGATGCGCACACGCTGGGCGTGGACCCCATGGTGCTGCGCGATCGCCAGGACGAGGCGATGGGCATCATCCGGCGGCTCTTTCAGGGCGGCGAGCGGTTCAGTGCCGAGAGCGAATGGTTCACGCTGAAGGACGCCAAGCTGCAACTGCTGCCGCTGCAGCGCGACATGGAGTTCGCCGTGGCGTCGATGGTGAGCCCTTCAGGCATGACCCTCGCCGGCAAGCACGGAGCCGGCGTCCTCTCCATCGGTTCGATGACCAACGCCGGCATTCAGGCGCTGCCGCTGCAGTGGAGCTTTGCCGAGGAATCCGCCGCCAAGCACGATCGCACCGTGGATCGCTCGATGTGGCGCATCGTCATGAGCTGGCACATCGCAGAGACCCGCGACAAGGCGCGGGCGCAGGCGAAGGAGGGGCTGTTCGCCCACAACAACCTCTACACCGTCGGCACGCTCGCGGCCGGCGTCGGCACCATCTACAAGACCCCGGACGAGGCCGTGGACGCCACCGCCTTCAGCGAAGACAGCGTCGCCACCATCGGCACCCCCCGCGACCTCTGCGACCGCATCGAGAAGATGATGCAGCTCACCGGCGGCTTCGGCTGCGTGATCGGCTTCGTCCACGACTGGGCCAACCGCGCCGACATGGCGGAAAGCTGGGATCTGGTCGCGCGCTACGTCATCCCGGAAGTGAACGGCATGCTCGACAGCTACCGCGAGTCCAACAAGTGGGTGATCGAGGCGCGCGACACGTGGATGCGCGCCGGCGAGGCGATCATGAGCAAGATCCAGGAAAACAAGCGCGCCGCCGAAGCGATGCAGGCGGCGCAAGGCCAGCCGGTGCGAACCGCGCTGGGAGCGCATTCCGCCTCCGCAACGAAGGCGGCAGCCGAGGCGGGGGACGGCGCAGACTGACGGGGCTGTCGGCGCGTTGGGAGGGCGAGACGCCCTCCGTCCGAAGGCCCGCGCGTTCGCCGCCGCCCGCGTTGAAACGTGTCGATGGACTCGGCAGGAGCCTTGTAGGGGCGGGGCTTGTCCCCGCCCGTGTTGAATTCGACTCGAGGCTTCGTCGAAGCGCAGCAGTTCGCGCAAGCGAACTGCCAACGCGCCCGTCAGGGCGCGCCGGGACGGGACAAGCCCGTCCCCTACGAGGA
>JAPPDJ010000112.1 GCA_028824555.1 Gammaproteobacteria bacterium
TCCCCCCTCGCGGGGGAGTCGAGAAAAAGCGTCCTCGCTTTTTCTCGGAGGGGGGGCCGCCTGTCGCCATATGAGCCGCATCACCCTTCGCCTACAGGCTGGCCGCCAGCAGGCGGTGGTAGAGGTCGATGTCGGCTTCTTGGAGGACCTGGCGGCGGACTTCCTCTGGCACGATGTATTTCTCCTGCTGCGCCTGCCACCGTTCTCCGGCACCGTTTAGGTAACGGCTAGCTTTCGGGCTGACGCGATCGTCCGCGCCGCCGATCCCCTGCAACAGGCGCTCGAAAACCGACTGCCCCATCGACCCCAGTAACCGTTCTCGCGCCACGCACAAAATCGGCGCATCACCCGCGCGAGCCCGCTCCACCGCTCCCAGCGCCGCGTTCCAATCTGCCAACAGCCGCCGAGCAGCCTCATCAAACGCAATCTCGCGGGGCTCGCCGCTGCAAAGCGCGTCTAGCGGCCCCGAGAACAAGAACACAATGGCAGCCTCCGGAAGCCGCCCCACCACCGCATCCAGGCATCGATGCAACCGTGGCACCACCTCGGCCACCAACCGCGGCGGCCTAGGCGCATCCCCACACGAGGCGAACAACCCCCCGGAATCCAACGCCGCTCGAAACTCCGCCAGCCGATAGCCGCCGTCCCGGACTGTCACATCCGGCTGGCAATCCAGGAGCCGCGCGAGCGTGTTCGCCCGCGCCCCCGGCGCCCCGGCCACAAACGCCGTCTTGGCCGCAACCGCCTCCCCAGGCGCAGCCGCCAGCGCCGCCTCGCGATATGCCCGAATCACCTCCCGGCTGGGCCCATCCGCCACAATCCGTCCGTCATCCAGCCAGATCGCGCGGTCGCAAAACCGCCGAATGATCCCGACGTTGTGCGACACCAGCACCACGCCCGTGGTGCCCGTGAGCAACGTCTCCATCGCCTCCTGCGATTTCTGCCGAAACTCCGCATCTCCCACCGCGAACACTTCGTCGATCAGCAGCAGGTCCGGCTTGAGATTCATCGCCGTCCAGAAGCACAGCCGCGCCCGCATGCCGTTGGAATAGGTGGAAACCCGCCGGTCGATGGCCTCGCCCAAGCCAGAAGCCTCGACGATCGCCGGGATGCGCGCCGTGGCGTCCTGACGCGTAAGCCCCATCAACATGCCGTGCACGACGATGTTGCGCCGGCCGGAGAGTTCCGGATCGAACCCTGCCGAAAGCGAAAGCAGCGCCGTGGACATGCCCTCGGCGTCGCAGCCCCCGGCATTCGGCCGCAGCACCCCCGCCATCACCCGCAGCAGCGTGGATTTGCCCGCCCCGTTGGCGCCGATGAGGCCGAGCTTCTCCCCGGGTTCGACGCGCAGGGTGATGTCGGACAGCGCCGAGACGCCAGCGCCGCCCATGCGGGCGCGCTCCCGGTAGCACACGGAGACATCGGAAAGCTGCATCAGGCGATTATGCGTCGGGTGAGTTGCTGATCCCAACGGCGGTAGGCGAAGTCCATGAGGAAGATCCACGCCCCGCAAACCGCCGCCATCCAGGCGCACCAGAGCAAGTCCGGCAGCGTCTCGTGCAGCAGGATGAGGCGATACTGCTCGAGCATCACGGCCATCGGGTTGAGGCGGAACCACTCCTGCACATCCACGGGGAACGACTCGATCTCAAAGAAGACGCCGGAGCAGAACATCATCAGTTGCAAGAGGCTAGCGACGACAAAGCGCAGATCCGGCAGCCACACGCAGAGGAACGCCACCGTCACGGCGCCGGCAACGATGAGCAGTAGCTGCACCGCCATCAGCACAGGCAGCGCCACCCACGCCGGCGAGGCGCCGAGCACCCCGCCGATGACGAGCAGCAGGATCAGGAACACGAACGCCTGCTTGTAGGTCACGCCGATGACGGTCACGAGAGGGAACATGATCTTCGGCACCCGCATCTGCAGGATCAGGTTGCGCGCGCCGGTGAGCGTCTGTGTGGCATTGCCCACGCCGCCGGAGAACCAAAGCCAGGTCGTGACGCCCACGATCAGGAAGTAGATGAACCCCTCATCCCGCGCCCGCAGATAGGTGAAGACGACGTAAAACACCGCCGTCATCGCCAACGGCTCCAGCACCCACCACAGCCAACCTAGGTAGTAGCGCGACGCATCCGCCACCAGATTCAGATACGCCCGATACAGGGCATAGCGCCAGTAACGAGTTTCAATCAGCAGCATGGGGCGACAGCAAGAAAGCGAACGGGCGACTCTACCACGGCCTTGGTCAACTCCCCCCGGCGGCCCACCCTCCGAGAAAGGCCGAGGACGGCCTTTCTCGACTCCCCCGCGAGGGGGGAGT
>JAPPDJ010000115.1 GCA_028824555.1 Gammaproteobacteria bacterium
AGAAGTCGCGCCCCGGCACCAAGGTCTCCGCCCTCGTGGACGATGCTTGCCTCGATGCCGTGACCGGGCGCATGTTTCGCGCCTCCACCACCATCGGCGTGCGCCAGCATCGCGTCGAGAAGCGGATGTTGCCGCGCAAGGAACGCCGCGTTGCCACGTCGCTCGGCGAGGTGCGCGTCAAGGTCGCAACGCTCCCGGACGGCAGCAGCCGCTGGAAGTCCGAACACGACGACATCGCCGCGCTGGCGGCCAGCAGGGGCGAGGAGTATCTCTCCCTCAAGGCACGCATCGACCGCGAGATTGCCGAGACGCTGGCGCGATGACCGACGTTGCCGACATCCTTGCCAAGGTCGCCGCCGGCGAAGTTTCCGCCGACGACGCGGCGAGGCAGATCGACGCGGCCTATTTCGAGAACCTCGGCCACAGCACCATCGACCACGATCGCCTGCGTCGCACCGGCGCCGCCGAGGTGGTGTACGGCGAGCACAAGACGCCGCAGCAAGTGGCCGCCGCCTTCGGCGCGGTGGTCGGGCGCGGTCACAATGCCCTCGCCACCAGAGTCTCGGCCGAAGCCGCACAAGCTGTGTTGGCCGAGTGGCCCAAGGCGACGCATCACCGCGACGCGCGCCTGCTGACGTTGAAACCGCAGCAGCGCGAAATCGCCACCACATCCGTCGCCGTCGTTTCCGCCGGCACTTCGGACCGCCCCGTTGCCGAAGAAGCCGCCCTTACTGCCGAGTTCTACGACAATCCAGTGCTGCGCGTCAGCGACGTCGGCGTGGCCGGCGTGCATCGGTTGCTGGCACGCGTGGAGGAGATCCGCCGCACCCGGGTCGTCATCGTCGTCGCCGGCATGGAAGGGGCACTGCCGAGCGTGGTTGGAGGCCTGATCGACAAACCCGTCATCGCGGTTCCCACCAGCGTCGGCTATGGCGCCGCATTCGGTGGCCTCGCAGCTCTTCTCGGCATGCTGAACAGTTGCGCGTCCGGCGTCTCGGTGGTGAACATCGACAACGGTTTTGGCGCCGGCTTCCTCGCCAGTATGATTAACCGGTTGTGAACGCGGAACTGACAGCCAAGCACGAGCGTCTCAAGGCGGACATCCGCGCCTATGGCCGGGTGCTCGTGGCGTTCTCCGGCGGGGTGGACAGCTCGCTGGTCGCCTACGTCGCCGCCGAGACGCTGGGGGCGAACGCCCTAGCTGTCACTTCCGGGTCCCTGAGCCTCAAGCGCAGCGATCTTAAGCTCGCGACGGAACTGGCCGAGCGCTGGGGCATGCAGCACCGCGTCATCGTCACCGATGAGCTGACCAAGGCGGACTATCGCGCCAATCCCGTCAACCGCTGCTTCCACTGCAAGACTTCCCTGTACGAATCCCTGGAGCGCATCGCCGCCGAGGAAGGCTTCGATCACGTCCTGAACGGCACCAACACCGATGACTTGGGCGACCATCGCCCGGGCCTCATCGCCGCGAAAAACTACCAAGTGGTCTCCCCGCTTGTGGACGCTGGCTTCGCCAAGGCCGACATTCGAACCCTGGCGACCCACCTTGGCCTCGAGAACGCCGACAAGCCCCAGGCCGCCTGCCTATCTAGCCGCTTCCCCTACGGCTCGCACATCACCGAGGAACGACTGGCGCAGGTGGAAGCCGCCGAAGACGCCTTGGCGGAGCTAGGGTTCGTGCAGTACCGCGTGCGCCATCACGAGGAAGTCGCCCGGGTCGAACTGCCTGTGGAGGACCTGCCACGCGCCATCGAACTCTGCGCCGAGATCGAAGCCGCCATCAAGGCGGCCGGCTACCGCTACGTGGCACTGGACCTCGGCGGCTTCCGCTCCGGCTCCCTCAACGAGGGACTCGCCAAGCGCGCCACCGCAAGGCTCATCGACGCCGTGCAGATCCACGAGCCCGCCCAATGATCGAACGGATCGAGTTCGGTGGCACGGGCCACCACAGCACGCGCACGATCTTCGGCGCTGCCGGTCTTGGCCGCATGAAGCAGGATCGCGCCGACCAGGTGCTCGACATCCTGCTCGAATTCGGCGTCAACCACATCGATACCGCCGCCGGCTACGGCGACTCGGAACTTCGCATCGCACCTTGGCTGCAACGCCATCCCGATACGTTCTTCCTCGCCACCAAGACTGGCGAGCGCACCTACGCCGGCGCCCGGGAGGGCCTGGCGCGATCGCTGGACCGTCTCGGCGTGGATCACGTGGACCTCATCCAGCTCCACAACCTCGCAGAGACGCACGAGCAGGAAGTTGCGCTCGGCCCCGGAGGCGCCCTCGAAGCACTCGTGGAAGCGCGCGATGCCGGCCTTACGCGCTTCATTGGCGTCACGGGCCACGGCACCTACATCGCGGCGCGCCACATCGAGAGCCTTGGCAAGTTCCCCTTCGACTCGGTGCTCTTGCCCTACAGCCATTCGATGATGGCGCAAGCCGGCTATGCCACCGACTTCGACGCGCTCTACGCCCTCTGCCGCGAACGCCGAGTCGCCATCCAAACCATCAAGTCGGTCGCGCACCGGCGCTGGAAGGAATCCGACACCGAGCCGCGCCATTCCTGGTATCGCCCCATTCGCGACGAGGATGCACTGCGCCACGCCGTGCAGTTCGTCCTCGCCCGCGACGGCCTCTTCCTCAACACATCAAGCGACGCCACCCTCCTGCGACGCATCTTGGAAGTCGCGAGCGAGCAGCAGGCCTCCCCCACCGACTCCGAACTCTCCCACGACACCGAACGCCTAGGCATCGAACCCCTCTTTGTCCGCGACGTATCGGACCGGATTTGAGCCCTCCACGAGGGCGCTTTCCGGCCCCTTTTTCGGGGGAGGGTACCTCGGGGGCGAGGGCATCTTGCCCTAGCACGCGCCGACAGGCGCGCGGCTGTCTGGTCAAGCACATGCTTGCGTATGGACGCGCCTTGCGGCGCGTGCTAGGGCAGGATGCCCTCCACCCAGAGCCCCTCGTAGGGGCGACCCCTGTGGTCGCCCATCCAGGCTGACACGGTGAGGTTCCTCTGCACGAAGACGGGCGAGGACAAGCCTCGCCCCTACGACGTCGCCGCAAATGCAACCTGACCGCAAACTCAGGCAAGGGCCAAGGTCACGTCCCCTCCCCCTCCCCAACGGCCTAGACACCATGCTCCGCCCCGGCGGCCACGTCTTCCGCGGCTGGTACATCGCCAGCGGCGCCGCCGGCATCCAGTTGCTCGCCGGAATGCTCTGGATGCACTCCTACGGCGCCTACACCGTGCTGCTCCAGGAGGAGTTCGGCTGGTCCAGCTTCATCGTCGGCCTCGCCTTCGCGCTGACGCGGGTGGAGAGCGGCATTCTCGGCCCCCTCCAAGGCTGGCTGGTGGATCGCTTCGGCCCGCGCCCGGTATTGCGCGTCGGCACGCTCATCTTCGGCGGCGGCTTCATCCTGTTCGCCACCGTGGATTCGGTGATCACCTTCTTCATCACGTTCGCGCTGATCGCGGTTGGCTCGAGCCTCGGCGGCTTCGCAACGCTCATGGTCGCCATCGTCAACTGGTTCAACCGGCATCTGGCCAAGGCCGTAGCAGTCTCGCAGCTAGGGTTTGGCCTCGGCGGCCTCTGCGTGCCGGTGGTGATCCTCATGCTCGAACTTTTCGGCTGGCGCGCAACCGCTGTGATTTCCGGCATCTTCGTCATGGCAGTGGGCCTGCCGCTCATCCAGATCGTCCACCACCGTCCCGCCGACATCGGCGAGGTGCCGGACGGCGGCGCACCGATTCATGCGGACGGCAAGGCACCCCCCATGCGGGACGACTTCACAGCCCGCCAAGCCATGCGCACCAGCTCCTTCTGGCTCATCTCCATCGCCCACGCGATGGCACTGCTCACGGTTTCAACCGTCATGGTGCATCTAGTGCCCCACCTAACCCGCGAACTGTCCTTCACGCTTACGCAGGCAGGGCTGGTGGTCGCGCTCATGACCGCCTGCCAAATGGGCGGCCAGCTGCTAGGCGGATGGCTAGGCGACAACCTGCCCAAGCGCCTGGTCTGCGTCGGCTGCATGTTGGGCCACGCATCGGGCTTCTTCCTCTTGGCATTCGCCACCAACGTCTGGATGGTAGTCGGCTTCGCCCTCCTCCACGGCACCGGCTGGGGCGCCCGCGGCCCCCTCATGGTGGCCCTGCGCGCCGACTACTTCGGCGCCGCTTCGTTCGGCACGATAATGGGCTTCTCCTCCCTGATCGCCATGATCGGCATGGCCTTGGGCCCCACCATCGCCGGCGCCATGGCCGACGCCCAAGGCAACTTCACCGGCGGCTTCGCCCTCTTGGCGGCAGGTTCCGTCGTCGGCGCGGGATGCTTCTTCGCCGCGAAACGACCGGCCTTGCCGGAGAACTGACCGACCACACGACGTTTGCTCGACGTTCTTTGGGAGCCTCTGCACAAGTCCGAGTCCCCTGAGTGGTCGTAGGGGCACGGACCACCAGCAAATCGACCTGATCAGGGGTTTCGGATTTCGGGAACCTTTGCTCAAGTTCGTCGAGTCCCTGCCCGTCGGACTTAGTGCCCGGCTGGTTCGCTTGCTGGAGCTGATCCCCTCCGCCGCTACGCTGAGGCTACAGGTACTCGGTTGACCGTTGGCCTGCACCGCGTCAGCGGATAACTGCAGGAGGATTCGGTCGAAGACCCATCCTGTTTGGGTGTCGGTCACCCCGATGGTGTGTCTGCGGCGTAGCGGCGGATTCTTGGGATGTCGGTGGCGAAGCGGATGCGGCGCAGGTTTACGCATACGGCGACGAAGGCGAGGCCGATGGTTAGGCCGATCCAGAAGCCATAGACGCCGATCTGGGGCAGCCCCAGCCAGCCGTAACCGAAGGCGAGGCCAACTGGGAGGCCGACTACCCAATAGCCGGTCAGGGCAAGCCACATCGGTGCCTTGGTGTCCTTGTAGCCGCGCTGGACGCCGATGGCAGTGGCTTGGGTGTCGTCCACGAATTGGTAGGCGGCAACGAAGATGAGAAGGTTGGCGGCCACTTCGATCACTTCTGGCGAGTCGGTGTAGAGACCCACGAGCAGCGTGCGCACGGGGAAGATGGCAAGGGCCGCGAGCGCCGCGTACGCGAACGAGGCGCGCACCGCGGTCTGGCCGACGATTCTCGCTTCGGCGAAGTTCTCGGCGCCGACGCAATGGCCGACACGGATGCTGGCAGCCATGCCGAGACTCATCGGGATCATGAAGGCAAGGCCGTTGATGTTGCCGGCGATCGTGTGCCCCGCCACAACGTTGGCACCGAATCCTGCGAGCAGCAGCGTGACCAGCGAGTACACGCCAAATTCGAAGAACACCGTGATGCCAATGGGGATGCCGATGCGCCCAAGCCTCGCGAAGGTGGCGAAATCCGGTCGCCAGCCGCCGCGGAAGAGCTGCGCCGATGCGTAGAACCGCCGCGTCACCACCACGAGGATCAAAGCGGCATTCAGCCACATGGCGATGGCGGTGGCGACGCCGCAACCAACACCGCCGAGTTCCGGCGCACCAAATGCACCGTAGATGAACGCATAGTTGAGGAGCGCATTGACGCCCAGCAGCAATCCAGCGATCACCATCGCCGGACGGGTGCGGCCCATGCCTTCGCAGATGCCGCGAAACACCACATAGACCGTCATCCCGGGGTAGCCCCAGCGCACCGCATCGAGATAGCCGGAGGCCACCCGTACCATCTCCGGTGAGGCATTTACGAGGCCCAAGGCCAAGTGGGCGTAGGACACCACGACGAACGACGCTACCGCCGCAATCAGGCCAAGCCACAGTCCCTGTCGGGCAACGTGGCCAATCTCGGCTTGCTTGCCGCCGCCGAAGAGCTGCGCTGTGACCGGAGTGATGGCACCCAGCACGCCGGTCAACAGGATCATGACCGGACCGACGACACTGCCGGCCAGTGCAACGCCGGCAAGGTCCACGGCCGAGTAGCGCCCCGCCATCACCGTGTCCACCACATGCATGGCCATCATGAAGAGCTGCGCCAGCACGATCGGCGCACCGAGCGAGGCCAGGCGTTTGAGTTCAACGCGATGCGGCCCTATGGTCGCTACGCGCTCTACGGCAGTGGAAACCACGAGTTGCTTGATCGCTTGGGGGGATGGCGGTGCGGATTATCGGCTGGAACGTGAACGGATTGCGCGCTTGCGTGAAGAAGGGATTCCTCGAATTCCTCGAAGCGAGCGATGCCGACGTGGTGTGCCTGCAGGAAGTGCGGGCGTTGCCCGAACAGCTCGAACCGCACGTGCGTTCGCCCGAAGGCTGGTACGCGAGCTTCTCGGCAGCCGAGCGCAAGGGCTACAGCGGCGTTGCGGTTTTCTCCAGAAAGCCGCCGGACCGCGTGGAAACCGCCCTCGGCATCGACGAATACGACGTTGAGGGCCGCCTGCTGATCGCCCATTTCGGGCGCATGGCCATCGCCTCGGTGTATTTCCCCAAGGGCAGCGGCACGGAACGGGACAATAGCCGCGTGCCTTACAAGCTCGGCTTCTACGCTCGCGTGTTCGAGAGGATCGAGCGGCTTCGGCGACGCGGCCCGGTGTTCGTGCTCGGCGACTACAACACCGCCCACACCGAGATCGACCTGGCCCGCCCGAAGACGAACAACAAGACCAGCGGTTTCCTGCCGGAAGAACGCGCGGAACTCGGCCGCTGGCTCGACGGCGGCTGGGTGGACACTTTCCGCAAGCGCCATCCGGGAGAGCCCGGACATTACACCTGGTGGCGCCAATGGGGCGGTGCACGGGAGAACAACGTGGGGTGGCGGATCGACTATGTGCTCGCCTCGCCGTCGGCCAACCAGATGGTGACCGACGCATTCATCTGGCCAGACGTGACGGGCTCGGACCATTGCCCCGTTGGCGTTGATGTAGCACGGGAGTTCTGACGCCGCCGTCGACGCCGGTTACGCAACCCACTCCACGTGACGTGGCGGCCTTGGCAACGAGGGGCTAGCGCGCCCTGCCGGGCGCGTTGGCAGTTCGCTGTGCGAACTGCTGGCCTACGGGTTTCGCCTACGCTCAACCTCCAGCTAGCGATCCAGCGCCGTTTTCAACGGCGCAGCCTCCTAGCGATCCAGAAACGCATCGAGCGCCGCGTTGAACTCGTCAGGCATCTCGAAGTAAGTCGAGTGGCCCGCACCCTCGATGTGTGTCATCGGCGCGTCGATGTCTACGGCCACGGATTGCAGCACGTCCGGCGGAAAGAGCGGATCCAAGTCGCTCGAGAGCATGTGGAACGGCACGCCGGTGGCCTTCACCTGATCTGGCGAAACGTATACGGAGTCGTCGCGGATGTTCGGGCGCGCCTGGGTGTTGTAGGCCGAAATCTGTCGATAGAGCAAGGCGCCAACCGGATTGCGGGCACCGAACTCTTCGCTGTAGGCGCGGTTGACGAGGCCGCCGGCAGCGGCGAGCCGCTCGGCCATCTGCGCCATGTTGGCCACCGTGACGTCGTTGCGAATGGCACCCGGCGTGTTGGCAAGGAACACCGCCTCCACCCGGTCGCGTCGGTTGACCGCCGCGCGCACGCCCGTCCAGCCGCCCATCGACTGACAGACGATTGCTGCACGATCCATCCCCACCGCGTCCATGACCGTCGCGAGATCATCCTCGAAATGCGCCGCGCTCTGCTGCTCGGCCGGGCAGATGGAGCGGGCAAAGCCACGATGGTCGAACACGGCGATGCGATGGCTCACAGCGAACGCCGGCACCTGCTGGAACCAGCTCGTGGCGTTGCCGCCGGCGCCATGCGCGAAAACGAGGCACGGCGCTGCGGCCTCCTCCAGCCCGTGTGCCTCGTAGTAGATGTCGATGCCGTCGCCGCTCTTCGCCCAAGGCATGTTCGCCCCTCCTCCGCTCCATCCCACCAGCCGCGCCTGCACCGTTGTAATTCAAACGTGGCCGTTGCAGCATAGCCGAAGCACGTTCGGTCGCCCCCAAGGACCTTCCGCCGCCCGCAAGGAGACAAACCCATGCCCCGCACCAACCGTCGTTCTTTTCTCGAAGTGCTCTCCATGGCAGCCATCGGTGGCGGCACTCTGCTCAAGACCGGCGATGTCCGCGCCGCCGTGCAGGACGCCCAAGAGGCCGGCGACGAACCCTGGCCGGCCATGACCTACCGCACGCTCGGCCGCACCGGCCACAACTCCAGCCGGCTCGTCTATGGCTGCGGCGCCGCCCTCTCCCGCCGCCCCAACGACAAGCTGCTCGAAACGGCGCTCGCGGCCGGCGTCAACACCTTCGACGTGGGCACCAGCCGCTACTACAACGATGCGGAACGGAACCTCGGGCCCTTCGCCAAGCGCCACCAAGGCGACATCTTTCTCATCTCCAAAAGCGGCGTGTACGTGGATGCGGGGCCCCACGACGAAGTGACCACGGCGCTCGCCAAGGAAGCGGCCAGCAACTGGAGCAAGCTGCTCGACGAGAGCTTGGGCCAGCTTGGTCTCGAACAGGTAGACGCCTACTACCAGATGGGCGCCAACAACCCCGGCTTCATTCGCGCGGAGGAGATGAAAGCCGCCTTCGACGCCGCCAAGGCCGCCGGCAAGGTGCGCTTTTTTGGGGTTTCCACCCACGAGAACGCGGATGCCGTGCTGCGGGCGATGATCGACACGGGCTGGTATGACCTCGCCATGATCGCCATCACGCCGGCCGGCTGGTACGACTGGAATAGCCGCGACATCCTGGCACAAACGCCGTCGATGCTGGACCTGAAGTCCCTGCTCGATCAGGCGCACGAGGCTGGGATTGGGCTCGTCGGCATGAAGGCGGGGCGGCTGCTTGCGGGACGCACCTTCCTCGGCAGCGCCGAGCCGCAGGCGTTCGACCAGCACTACGACGAAAAGCTGCTCGAGGCGAATCTGTCGCACTTCCAGCGCAGCTACGCCTACGTGCTCGAACACGGCATGGATGTGGTGAACGCGGATATCCAGAACTACGCGATTCTGCGGGAGAACTTCGTGGCTGCGGCCACGTCGCACGAGTTGGCGGGGGTGGCCTAGCGCCGCTTCGCGGCGCTCTGGCAGTTTTCCGCTGGCGCGAAAAACTGCGAAAAGGAAGCTCGCTCCTTCCTTCGACTCGATGGTTTCACGGCGCAGGCTCCTAGCCCGAGCCGCTTCCCGGCTCCTCTTCGACTACGTGCACGACGATGCCGTCGAGTTTCGGCGTCAACACCACCTGACAAGTGAGGCGGCTCGAGGCACGCCGTTCCGGCACAAACTCCAGAATGTCCGCCTCGTCCCCCACCGGCGCCCCTAGCTCGGAAAACCAGGGCTCCGCCACCACCGCGTGACAGGTGGAGCAGGTGCAGCCGCCACCGCATTGGGCGGCTATGCCTGCCACGCCGTTGTCCACCGCACAGTCCATGACCGAATGCCCGCACGGCGCTTGGTGGGTTTCCCGCGAACCGTCCGGTTGAACAAATACGACTTTCGGCAAGCAGGCCCTCCGGCACGCCTGAAGGCGCAAAGAGTAGAGACGCGCCGCGCAAACCGATAGTATGCGCGGTTTCGTGACGGGAAAGGGGGGCTCTTGCGGGTCATCGGACTTACCGGCGGCATTGCTTCCGGCAAATCGACCGCGGCGCGCCACCTCGAAACGCGCGGTGCGCTGATGATCGATGCCGACAAGCTCGGCCACCGCGCCTACGAGCCGGACACCGAAGCGTTTCGCAAGGTCGTGCAGGCATTTGGCGACGACATCGTCGGCGACGACGGCCAGATCAACCGTCGCGCCTTAGGCGGCAAGGTGTTTGGCAACCAGGGCGAACTCGATCGCCTCACCGGCATCGTCTGGCCGGAGATTCGCAAGATGGCGCTGGCCGAGATCGAAGCCGCCCGCGCCGATGGCAAAGCCAAGGCCATCGTGCTCGAAGCCGCCGTGCTGCTCGAAGCCGGTTGGCAGGACATCGTCGACGAAGTGTGGGTCGTGTACGCCGAACGCGAGCAGGTAATCGCCCGCGCCATGGCCCGCGACGGCTTGGACGAGGCGGCGGTTGCCGCCCGCATCGACGCGCAGATGACCAACGAGCAGCGCATCGAGCAAAGCGATGTCGCCTTCGAGAACGCCACCACTGCCGAGGCGCTTTGCGAACGGCTAGACGAGCGGTGGGCGGCTGTGACGTCCGAATCGGTGGGCGCAGCGTAGCGACGGCCCCAAGGCAACGAACCACAGAAGGCAAGACCAGCGGTGATCCTCGACCTCCACACCCACTCCATCAAGTCCGACGACGGCCGCGCCAAGGTGCAGAACTACTGCCAGTGGATTCGCGCCAAGTCTGTTCCCATCGACGGCTTCGTGCTCACCGAGCACCGCCAGTTCGACTTCGAGTCCGACTACTCGGAGCTCGCGTCCAAGTTCGGCATTGCCATCCTCAAGGGCGCGGAGGTGGAAACCGAATACGGCCATGTGCTGGTGTTCGGCGTCAACGAAGGGCTGTACGAGGAATTCGACTTCTCCGCCATTGGCCTTTCGCTCGAGAACGTGATCGAGAAGTGCGAGAAGCACGGTGCCTTGGCCGCGCCCTGCCATCCGGGCCGTCCCCGCGTCGGCATGGTGGCGCACCTCGAAGAGCACGGCATTCCGGACGGCGTGCGCATCGTTGAGACCATGAACGGCGGCAGTCGCGGCGACGAAGACGCGGTGGCGGCAAAGATGGCGGAAGACCTCGGCTACCTCGGCATCGGCGGCAGCGATTCCCACATCGTCAGCCACATCGGCCGCTGCGCCACGCGTTTCCCGGCCGTGCTCGCCACCGAGGGCGAGTTGGTGGAAGCGCTCAAGGCCGAGGAATTCGAGGCGATTTCCAACAAGCATTGAGGTGCGGTGTCCGCGACATCCGCAAACCCGAACACCCAATCTACAACGCGACGAAGAAGGACAGAGGAGGCGATGGCAGAAGCAGAAAAGGTGGATGACGACATCCAGGACCTCAGGGACCGATTCCTGAACAGCGAGTTCGACGAGGTGACCTTCGAGATCGACGGCGAGCGGGTGGCGCAATACGCCCTCGCCTGCGGCGAAACCTCGCCCAAGTTCACCGATCCCGGCCACGACGACTTTCAGGCACCGCCGACGTTCGTCTCGACACTCGTCGGACGGCGCAACATGCCTTCCGACTTTCCGGATCTCGGCGGCATGGGCATGGACGCCGGCAAGGGGGTCGAGTGGAAAGCACCGGTGCGCGCCGGCGAGACCCTAACCGGGCGCAGCCACCTGCACGACATCTATACCAAGACCGGTCGCTCCGGGCGCATGGTGTTCCTCGTCACGCGAATGGAGCTCTTCGACTCAAGCGGCACCCACGTCGCCAACGCAGATACCCGCACCGTCATCCGGGAGAAAATCCGTGCCTGACACCGTTTCCAACATCGGCGAAGTGGAGTTCGGCTCGGAACTGCCAAGCTTCGCGCCCGACACCAGCACCGACAACACCAAGCGCTTCGGCAAGTACGTCGGCTGGGACTCCCCCCGCTTCACCGACCACGAAGGCGCCCGCAAGGAAGGCCTTCCCGGCGCCATCGTCCCCGGGGTCCTGAGCCAGGGCTTCCTCGGCGCGATGATCCACCGCTGGGCTCCGGAGGCGGAGATCATCGCCATCGACACGGTGTTCCGCGCCCCGGTGCTGGCCGATACCCCCCACACCATAACCGGCACGGTAACCGACATCGACGAAGACGAGGGCACCGTGGAAATCGACATCACCATCACCAACGAAGCCGGCGAAAACCGGGTGTTTGGCACGGCCACCGCGAAGCTGCCGACGTAACGCGTCTCTTCTGGAGCGAGGGCATCTTGCCCTCCATCGCACCCATCGAGGCGCGTTCCATTCCGTTCGCTATCTTGGCCGCGTCGGGTTCCGCCGATGGTAGTAGGTCATGACAGACTTGGCACTAACGGTGAACGTGCTCGGCGTACGAGAGGACGGCGAGTGGTGCGCCATCGCGCTCGAGATGAGTCTTCGAAGCTATGGGGCACTGACGATGCGCTCGCGCTCTTGGTCGTCAAGTCTGTCCGCGTCGTTTCATGCGGCGATCTGATCATCGGCGTAGGGCTCGAACTGCTGTGCGGAGCGGCGCAAGGAGCGGCGTAGGAGAAGAGAGTTGCCCGTAACGCAGGCGCTCGACAGTGCCATGGCGGCGCCGGCGAGGGTTGGGCTTAGGTAGCCGAGCATCGCGGCAGGGATGCCGATGATGTTGTAGATGAAGGCCCAGAAGAGGTTTTGGCGGATCTTGCGCACCGTCGCTCGGCCCGCGGCGATGGCTTCCGGGACCAGCATTGGATCGGGTCGCATCAGGGTCACGCCAGCGGTTTCCATCGCCACATCCGCACCGGAGCCGATGGCGACTCCCACATCCGCGGCTGCAAGCGCCGGCGCATCGTTGACGCCATCGCCGATCATGGCCACGCACTCGCCCCGCTGCTGGCGCGCGGCGACCTCCTGTGCCTTGCCCTCCGGCTTCACTCCGCCGTGTGCCTCGGCTATGCCCACGCCCTCGCCGATGCGACGAACGATGGCGGTAGAGTCGCCAGAAAGCAGCACAGGTTCCACCCCGATCGCCTTCAGCCGCTCGATGGCTCGCGCCGACTGCTGACGCAGCGGATCGGCGATGGCGAAGACGCCGAGGGGGCCCCGTTCGTCGCCAGCCCAAACCAGGGTGTGGGTGGCTGGGTCAAACGGTGTGGACGGCATCGCAGCTCCGGCCAGCGCGAACTCGGCGTTGCCCACGCGCACCGTGCGGCCCTCCACTTGCGCGGCTACGCCCTGGCCAACGGCGTTTTGGAAGTCGGTGGCCAGGGCCGGCGTCACGCTACATTCTTCCGCAAGTCGACCGATGGCGGCAGCCAAGGGATGCTCGCTGGCGCGCTGCACGCCGGCAACGAGTCGCAGCAGTTCCTCCTCCTGGGCCTCGGCGGCGGCGCCAGCTTGGCCCTGCAACCCGCCCAGAACGACTATGTCCTCCACCCGCGCCTTGCCTTCCGTGAGCGTGCCGGTCTTGTCGAAGATCACGGTGTCCACTGCATGGACGCGTTCGAGTGCATCGATGTCCCGAAACAGGATCCCCCTTCGCGCGGCGGCGCCAGTGCCGGTCATCACTGCCGTCGGTGTGGCAAGGCCCAGGGCGCAGGGGCAGGCGATGACCAGCACGGAGACCGCCGCCACGAGCGCCGCCCCGGCATTGCCTGTAGCGAAAAGCCAGCCCAGGAACGTGGAGGCGGAAAGCGCCACCACCACGGGAACGAAGATGCCGCTGATGCGGTCCACCAGGCGCTGCAATGCCGCCTTGCCGCGCTGGGCGTCCTCCACCATTCGGATGATCCGCGTGAGGGCGCTCTCTTCGCCCACGGTGGTGGCGCGGATTTCGAGATAGCCATGGGCGTTCACGGCGCCGCCGGTGACTTCATCGCCGAGCACCTTCGGCACCGGCATGCTCTCGCCGCTGATGACCGACTCGTCCACCTCGCTCGCG
Organism: Gammaproteobacteria bacterium; assembly: GCA_028824555.1. Classification (GTDB taxonomy): domain Bacteria; phylum Pseudomonadota; class Gammaproteobacteria; order Pseudomonadales; family Azotimanducaceae; genus VXYL01. The sequence continues at coordinate 13,493 of JAPPDJ010000115.1, forward strand.
CCGACAACCACTTCGCCGTCGACCGCAATGCGCTCGCCGGGCCGCACCAACACCACATCGCCCCGCACCACTTGGCTTAGCGGCTTATCGACCTCGGCGCCATCCGGGTTACGCACCCGCGCAACGGACGGCCGCAAGTCCATCAGCTCGCGAATCGCGCTGGTAGTGGCGCGACGAGCACGATTCTCCAAGTGCTTTCCGAGCAGCACCAGCGTGATGATGACGGCCGATGCCTCGAAGTAGAGCTGGCCGTCGGCGGCCTCGCCGAGCGCGATCAGCAAGTACCAGCTATAGAAATACGCGGCGGACGTGCCAAGCGCCACCAGCACGTCCATGTTGGCGCCGCCCCCACGCAACGCGTTGAATGCGCCGCGATAGAAGCGTGCGCCCAGGATGAACTGAATCGGGGTGGCAAGCAGCACCTCGCCGGCCGGCATGAGGTGCAGTTCCTCGATGCCGAACGCCTGGAAGATCATGCCAACCACCATCGGCAGCGACATCAAAGCCGCCGCGACCACCACCCGGCGTTCCGAGTCGATGCGACGGGACTCGCGCTCGGCTCGTTCCCGCTCGCCCGCTTCGTCGCCGGCATCAACCGCCAGTCGATATCCTGCCTCTGCGACTCGCGCTGCGAGGGCTTCTCCGGTTACGGTGCCGGAAAGCGTTGTGACGGTGGCGCGTTCGAGGGCCAGGTTCACTTCCGCATCCACGACGCCGGGTTCGGCCCGAATCGCCCGTTCCACCCGCGCCACGCAAGCCGCGCAGGTCATGCCCTCGACGGGGTAGGTGGTTTGGTCAGTGGTGGCAGAAAAGCCAGCCCGGGCAACGACTTCCGCAATTTGCGCCGCGTCGAGCGCGTTCTCGTCCAATGACACAGCGGCGCGAGCCAAGGCCAGGTTGACGTGCGCCTCCACCACCCCCGGCGCATTGCCCAAAACCCTTTCGAGCCGGGCAACGCAGGCCGCGCACGTCATGCCCTCGACCTCGATGTCGAGCACGCGCGGGTTTGCAGGCCCTCGCGGGCTCGTTGGCAATTGCCTCGCCCTATCAGTTGGTTCCGCCATCTCGGCCTCGATCAGGCGCGTAAATCGCGTCAGGTGTTGAGGAACATCGCCATCATGCCGAGCCACACCAGCAGCAGGAAATGCCAGTACAACGCACAGAGGTCCACGCTTCGCGACAGACGCGCCAAGCGTTCCTGCGCAATGTCGCCATCGGCGCCCCCGTCGTCCACGACAGCCAAGCTCCGGAACCGAGTCAGCGCCCTCCCCCAAGCGACGAGCCCGCCCACAAGGTGCAGGCCGTGCACGGCGGTGATGAGGTAGAAGAACGAGTTGGCGGGGTTCGAGTGCGCGAAGTAGCCGAGCCCGAGCATCTGATCCCACACCACCAGTTGCAGCACCAGGAACGACAGCGTCAGTGCTCCGGCGACGAGAAACGCGGTGCGCGCCGTGCCCTCACGCCCAGCCCGGGCCGCACCACGCGCCCACTCGAAGGCAACGCTGGCGATGCCGAGCACCACCGTGTTGAACCAAAGCAGCGGGGGCTCGGGAATCGCCACCCAGTCGGACGTGAGCTCAATGCGCATGTGGTAGGCGGCAAAGAAAAGGAAGAACAGCACGCCAACAATGGCGAGAAAGAGCACCAGCGCCACCTTCTGGTTCGACACCGCAAACGAAGCCGTACGGGTCTCAGCCCCTGCCCCAGGCTCATGGATCCAAGGCTTCTCCGCCAATCGCTTGAAGATGTTCATGGGCCGCGATTCTACGGAACGTGCAGGCAAAGCGACAGGCGAGGACACCCCTAGGCTCCCTGAGCGGAGCGAATGTTCACGGTCTTCCTTGCGTTTCCGAAGGCTCGCAGGGGGCGGCTAGCTGGTGATCGCCCCAACCCCCGCCACGATCATCTGTCGCACTTGGTCGACGATGTCACGCTCCCAGCCAGCGTCGTGGCCGCGAAGGGCCGGAACGTGAATGTGGCCGATTGGCAAGTCGAGGCCGAGCCGTTCGGCCGCGAGCAATGTTCTGTAGGCGACTTCATTCGAAAGGTAGCCGCCACCCGAACCTTCGACAGCCGTTTCGCCGGCCAAATCCTCCAAGGACTCCGCCTCCAACCTGCCACGTGCGACAGTCGTGACGCGATGGTTGTCGCGCACCGCCCAGCGTCCGCCTATGGCGGCCATCGCTGTGGCCGGAAGGGAGAATTCCAGGAACTCGGGGCCGTCAAGCCCATGCGGCACGAACGGCTCCTCGGCCCTTCCGCCCCCCAGGCGACGTTCGTTGTCTGGGTTCGCTGAGGAACGTCGACGGCCCGGAAAGCGCTCGAGATCAAAGGCGTCGCGCCCCATGCTGACGGTGACGACCATCCGCACATCGCCGTTCGCACAGCGCTCGGTAAGCAGGCGTTCGACGATGCCGGCGTCAAAGTCCGCAAAGCGCACCGGCAGGATGGCGGCTTGCACCGTCAGCGACCGACCGGCCGGCGCTTCGACGACACTCCCGTGCAGCGCCAGCACGACCGTGCCGGACGGATTGCTCTGGCTGATGTCACGATCCAGATGAAACGGGTCGAATCCCGCGAGCAGGAGGGTCGGCGCGTCGACCGCACCCTCGGAAAGCCCCCGCGAGGCCCCCTCCAACGCTTCGCCACACTCCGCGTGGCCCACTTCCTGCAGACACCGATGCGCCGCCAGCCGCCCCCAATAAAGCGCCCGATCGTCCAGGAATCCATCCTGAACGTCGTCCACGGCGCGCTGCCAAAGGCCACTCCCGGCAATGCTCGCGATCCGAAGGGGATCACCGCCAGCGGCAAGTTGTCCTCGCAACCGTTCGATCAAGGCCGCATAGCGCCGCGCCTCCGCCACGTCGCGCTCGGCTTCACCGGCGCGGGAAATCTCGACGGTGAAGTCGGTCATCGACATTCTCCCGCCGGGACCTCCGACGACCCGCCCAACTCGACACGAGCCGCATCGTTGTCGTGGTACCGAGTCGCCCCGGCCATCATGCCCGAGGCCACGAGATGGACCGTGACCGACTCCCCGCCACGGTTCTCCCAAAACCAGCCATGGATGCCATCGAACGGCGCGATGTACGTGCCGCCCTGGCGCAGGCCCCGCCCCGCCGCAAAGCTGCGGGCGTCGTCAATGGTGCCCCCGTCCGGTTCCGCATGGAGATCGAACAGCACCTCCCCTGTGGCCGCCCAGCAAAACACCATGCCGTCCCCTTCGGCGAGGTCGTACTTCAGTTCCACCGACTCAAACGGTGCCAAGGGAAAAGACCGCCCATCGCGCATCGGCCAATTGCCCTCCTCGCTCGCGACAACGGGGCCGAAAGCTCCACCGTCCGGCAGGTAGAGCCCCGTGAGCCCAAGCAGCCGCCCCGTGCCCAGTGGGTCACGCCCATGCTCCGATGGCAACACGAAGGCAACGAACAGCGCCAACGCAACGACAAACGTGCCCGCCAGCATCGCCACCCTGCGCATCAGCCGCCCTCCCCGACCATGAAGTACCCCACGATCTGCGTCTGAAACAGCACGAACCCCGCCGTCATCAACGCGAGGTTTACGGCCAAGGCCGAGCGCTCGAACACCTCAAGGCTCCGCCACCAAGCCAGCACCGCAACCACCGCCGCCAGCGCCAGCAACTGGCCAATCTCCACCCCCACATTGAAGCTCACCAGATTGACGAGCAACCCGTCCGGCGACAACTGCAACTCCTGCACCCGCGTCGCCAGCCCCATGCCGTGGCACAACCCAAAGGCGAACACCGCAAGGCGCGGGTCCGGAGCGAAACCCCGCTCCCCGACCGCCACCGACCCTCCCGACACGCCAGCCAATGCCGGCCTCAGCCCCCGCGCAAAACCCCCAACGTTCTCGAAGGCCTTGTAAACCACCGACAGACCAATCACCGCATCCACGAGATGCGCATCCATGCGCCACTCGGCGAGCACTCCAACGAGCAGCGTGAGGCTGTGCCCAGCGGTGAACAACGTCACATACAGCAGCACATCGCGCAGCCGACGCAGATAGAAGACCACCCCCACGAGGTAGAGGACATGGTCTATCCCCGTGAACATGTGCTTGGCCCCAAGGTAGCCAAACACCCCCACGGCGACCCCAGACACCCCCTCCACAAAGGCGGCATTGCCTTCCGAGATAGCGTGCCCAAACGCCACAGTGCCCACCAGCAGGAGAGCGACAAGCGTCAACCATTGCCAACGATGGATCCAATGTCGGGTCATGTCGATTGCGGCACCGGCCTCATTTGCCCATGGCGTGAATCGTACCCCTCGTGAAGACGGCTCTCGTGAAAGCGTCCTGCGCGCGCGGTCTCCATCACGCTGGTGCTCGCCCTCCCGACGATCGAGGTCGTTGGTGATGCCGGTGTGCAGAGTCTTGCTACTGCACTTGAAGTTTCATTGGTAACTATATCTATCCAATATTAATTCCGATGACCCATGTTGCGCCAGGGCAACGGCCAACGCGCCCTGCCCCCAGGCCGGCTCGATCCCATCCCCGTCCAAGAGGACGTGGCCGACACCGTCAATCCTGCCGCAGTTCCCGGGCGTAGGCTTGGTGGCAGGCGAGGCAGATGTTGTAGAGGTGGCCGCCGGCCTCGAAGAGGGCTTCGGGGTCCTGGGCTTCGGCGATTTCGATCAGGCGGCCTCCCATCGTTCGCAGGCCTTGGGAGTATTCCAGCCAGTCGGCGCCCTCTTCGGCTAGCCCCGGCACCATCAGGAGGTTGCCGGACTCCGCGAGAACCCAGGCGGCGTGCTTTACCCGTGCCCAGTCTTCCTCGTCCTTTGGCGCGAGGTCAATTTCGCCTTCGGCGGTCGTGACGAAGCCGGCGAAGCCCCAGATCACGTCTGCGGCTGGGTCCAGCACCCAGTCCATGGTTTCCTTCATGTCGCCCACGGGCTCCATTGGCGTGGTCACCTCTTCCTCTACGCTACAGGCCGATAGGAAGGCGGCAGCGCTCAGGGAAAACGCGGCAAGGCGTCGAACGGAGGTCACGAGAAGCCGATCCAGCGCCCAGCGGCGGCCACCGTGAACCACACCATCAGGGAAATGGCGCCCACCAAGGCCGTCGCCCACCTTGGCGCGTCACGGCGCATGGCGATGCGGTTGCGCACGCCAAAGGTGAAGACGATGCCGATGGCGAGGGCGCACATCTTCACCCAGAAGGAGGTGTTGTAGTAGCACTTGATGGCTTCGGAGAGGAACAGCGGAATGCCGGTGGAAAACATCAGCACGAGGCTGCCGAGAAACCACGGTCGGGCAGAGGAAAGCACGGCCGGTACGGTGGCGCGCGTGAGGCCGGCGCCGAGCAGACGCAAGTCCACCACCAGCACAGAGCCACCGAGCATGGCGAGGCCCAAGAGGTGCACCGCCTCGATGCCTGGGAACAGCCACAGCGATTCGCGGATGGTCTGGCCGATCCAAGTTTGCTCCAGCCTGTCGAATGTTTCGAACATCGCCTTACATTGAAGCCTCTACCACGCAGCCCGCCATCCACATCACGAAGGGCGAGGGGTCGCGGTCGCAGTCGAACCAGTTGTAGGCAATCATGCGACCGCAGACGATGACGCCAGCCCAGATCGCGAGCGAGACGCCACCGGCGACGCGCACGGCGGTGGGCGGCTTCGGGTGGTTGTCCCAGAAGGTCCGGTCACGCTGCACGCGGCGGTGGAACCACCAAGCGTTGATGCCGCCGGCAACCAAGAGCACCACCTTGACGCGGAACCAGACGCTCTCGTAGGTGCGCACGGGGATGGCGTAGAAGAGAAGCACGCCGGTGGCGATCATGATGACGAACCCCGCCACGGACCACGGCAGCAGCCGCCCGGTGAGGTGCGACACGGCAACGTTGCGGAAGGCGAGCCCCACGAGGCGCAAGTCCACCATCGCCAACATGCCGACGAACAGCATCACCGTCAGCACGTGGGTGGACTCGATCAAGGGATACATCCACAGCGACTCGTGCAGCGCCGTGCTCCACGCGTGCGTGTCGAGCCACTCCACGAACGAGCGCACGGCGTGGCCTCAGGGTGCGGATTTCGTGTGCGGTCTTCTCATTCGCCGTCGGATTCGCCTTGTTGGGGTCGCGGCGGCTCGGTGGGGTCTGCGCCATCGCGGGGAGCGCCCGTGCCACTCGAACCCATGAACAGCGATTGGCCATTCGCGAAGGTCATGTTGCGGCCGTTGCCGCGCTTGGAAAGGTCTTTCGACTGGTAGCCGTCGATCACCACCTCCGTGCCCACCGGTACGGAGTTGCGGTGGATACCGCGCCTGAGCAGCGTGTTGGGCGTGCCGGCCTCCATCATCCAGACCGTCTTGGTGCCGTCCTCGTTCGTGTGCTCGACGTGGAACCAGGCATGCGGGTTGGTCCACTCGATCTTCACGACCGGGCCCTTGATTAGGATGGGTCGGTTCGGGTCGAACTCGGCGCCGAAGGCGTGGTGGGCCTGGGTGGCTGGTGCGGCCAGCGTTAGCGCCGTCGCCACGGCGAGGGTACACAAGGTTCGTTTCATTGAGTTCTCTCCTGCTGTTCGTTGGCGGGGCGCTTGCTGGAGGGTGATTTCATTACGAGCACGTAGGCGACCACTGCCTTGCGCGCCTTGCGGCGCGACGGAGAACGAGACGCCCTCCCTCCGGCCCCGATGCAACACCCCTACTCCGCGCCTGCCGCTAGCTCCGCGCCTGCTGCCAGCGCCTCGGCTTCTAGACGGCGGGCGCCGCGCAAGATGTTGCCGAGGGAATAGTTGCCCTCGTGGCAGGCGTATTCATACACCGGCTCGTCCGTGGCAGGCCACGGGTATTCGCCGCTCCACGGCGCCTCCCACACGTTTGGGTCCTCCACCGTGAAGCTATAGAGCAACGTTTCCTCATCGATGCGCTTGAATCGCTCCACCACATGCAGATCGCGCGTTGCAAGGCCGAGCGCTGGAGTGTCGTTGAAGTTGGTCGTGTCCACCACGAGCGTGTCGCCTTCCCAATAGCCCACCGAATCCCCGAGCCAACGCCGCACTTCGCCCGGCGCGTGGTCGGCATTCATGCGCACAATGCGGGCGTCATGCACCATCTCGGTGAGGATCATGATGTGGTCCGGTGTCTGCACGATGCGTTTGTGGTTGTTGTAGAGCGCCGGCATCATCGGTGGCCCCCCGGTGGAGCTGAAGCCGAGCAGGCAGCGTTCCGCCAGCGGCCGGAGTTCCACGTCGTCATAGGGCCCGGGGCCGTCGTTCTCCAGCCACCATGCCGTGCCGGTGTTCTCGCGCCAGAAGCTGCGGCGCGCTGTGGCGCGCTCCTGCGCTTCGGGGGTCATCGCCGGGCGGCGTCCGTTCGGTGGGTCATAGACGATGGAGGTGCGGAACTTGCCGTCGATCTCGAAGTTGCGCTCGCCGTTGTCGATCCAGAAGCTGTCGTAGCCGCCGACGTTGCCGGCGGCGCCTGGAGAGCCATCGCCACCCACGGGAGGTGCGCCGCGGTCGGCTGCCAGATCGGCAGAGCCTTCGGCCATCGCTTTGGCGGCTCGTTCCTCGATCTCCTTGGCCTGTTCGACGGTCAGAAAGGCGTTATCGCCGAAGATTTGCGGGCGATCCACCGGGGTGAGGGTGGCCACGTCGTAGTAGCCGGAAAGGTCGGGTGTGCCGTCGGCGGTGCGTGGCATGTCGGCTGCGGCTGCAGATGCGAGCGCCAGAGCGAGTACGGAAGCGGAGAGCGAGTGCCTGTTCATGGTGCCTCCTTGAAGGGCGATGGCGTGACTAGCGCGGCAGCGGGTTGCGGCGCCACTCGCCGTACATGAGTTCCTCGACGAACGCGACGCACTTGAAGTCGAGCAGCATCGCGTTCGGCTCCATGCGCCGGTAGAGGGGCATCGAGATTCTCCAAGGCTCGGTGAAGGTCTCGGGGTCCTCGATGGTGGCCTCGTAGTGCAGGTGGTTTGGGCCGGTCGGCGTGTAGCGCTCCACCACTTTCATTTGGTTGCTGTGGTGGTTGCCGGCGCGGTCGAACCACGTCATCTCGTTCAGGCCCGTAACGGTGAGCACCAAGGTATCGCCGTCCCAACTGGCGACCGACTGCCCCATCCACGAATCCACCGGCGCCGGGCCGGGGTCTTCGCTGTAGACGTTGCGGTTGGCACCGGCCCACTGATAGACGATCTCCAGTGCATTCTCGCCTTGGATGATCTGGAACGGCTGCGGCATGTAGGTGGCGCGGGGCACGCCCGGAAGAAAGCACTTCACTTCCGGGTCCCGCTCGGCCCAGTGGGCGCGGTTCTCGTCGCGCTTGGCAAGGGCTTCGGGCGTATAGGGGATCTTGCCGCCTTCGACCACGCCCAAGCTCGGCGGCACCGAGGCCACGGCACCGATGTAGAGCGTCTTGAGGTCAGGCACGGGACCGTGCGGGCCTTCCCTGAGCCCCATCGAGGGCCGCGCCATATGCCGTTCGATGTCGTAGTTGGCCTCGTTCAGCGCCTGCCAGACGCCGTTCAAGTCCGGATGCACGCCGCCAGGCCCGCGCGGCGCGACGTACGGATCGTCACCAGCAACGCTCGCGCCTCCCCAAGACGCCACTGCGGCGATCAACGCACCAGCAAGCCCTCGACCGGCCAATCGCACATGCCCCTCCTGACACGGAATGTTCTCGCGCGAGTGTACTGCAAGCGGCACCGAGTTGAGGACTCATGCTGAAGTCGGATGGTGTCTCACTTTGACCCTTCCGGCTGGTGGATGGGCGCTGGAAGCCGGCGACCGTGTTTCACTGGTTGCCGGCGCCGCTTGGAGGGAGGGCGTCCCGCCCTCCATCGCGCCGCAAGGCGCGCAGAACGCCCGCTGCGCCAGCAAGATGCGCGCCCTTGCGGGCGCG
>JAPPDJ010000100.1 GCA_028824555.1 Gammaproteobacteria bacterium
GGGGAGTCGAGAAAAGCGTCCTCGCTTTTCTCGGAGGGGGGGCCGCCGACCCACCCCCCGTACACCACAGTCCCCGAACGAAGCCCCCTCCTGCCACTCCCGTTCCGCGCGAGGGGGGAGTGACAGGAAAGTGCACGCCACGACCGTTGTTGGGGATGCGCGGGGAGGCAGAATGCCGTCCCTTCGGAAATCCGTCTGAAGCCAGTCGCTCCAGTAAAATGCCGCGCCATGCACTCCAAGGCCAAGTCTCGCGTCTGCGCCACATGCGCTTTCGTCGCCCTGCCCGTGTTCCTCGTTGCGTGTTCCTCTGAACAAGCGAGCGAGCCTGAAGCGCCGTGGTTCGCGAACGAAACGGCCGCTCGCGGCATCACCTACTTCCACCAGTCCGGCTTTGCTGGCCGCCCCCTGCTGCCAGAAATCACCGGCAGCGGCGCCGCCTTTGCCGACCTGGACGGCGACGGCGACCTCGATGCCTACATCGTCCAGTCCGGCAGCCTGTACCCGCAGAGTCCTGGCTCTGATCTGCCCGGCAACGAGCTGTATCTGAACCGAGGCGATGGCGTATTCGACAAGGTTGCGGATGGCGGCGGCGCTGCAGACACCGGCTACGGCATGGGCGTGGCCGCCGGCGACTACGACAACGACGGCGATGTGGACCTCTACGTCACCAACGTCGGCGCTAATGCGCTGCTCAAGAACGACGGCACGGGCCGGTTTGAAGATGTCACGGAAGCGGCCGGCGTTGGCGATCCGGGCTGGAGCACGGCTGCGGGCTTTCTCGACCTCGATGGCGACGGCGACCTCGACCTCTACGTCGTCAACTACATCAACTGGAGCATCGAGAGCGAAATCCGCTGCTATGTCGGCAACCTGCTCACCTACTGCCCACCGGCGAACTACAACGCCCCGGCGGTGGACACGCTCTACCGCAACGACGGCGACGGCACTTTCACCGACATAAGCGCCGAGTCCGGCATCGGCGGGGGCTTCGGCAACGGCTTTGGTCTGGTTGGCGCCGACTTCACCGGCGATGGCGCGACGGACCTCTTTGTCGCCAACGACATGATGCTCGATCAGTTCTGGGTCAACGAGGGCAGCCTGCGCTTCACCGACCAGGCGACGCTTTGGGGCAGCGCGGTGGACGAGCACGGCGTCGCCAAGGCCGGCATGGGCGTTGCCGCGGCCGACATCGACAACGACGGCGACGTGGACATGATGGTGGTGAACCTCGAAGGCCAGACCGACTCGTTCTTCCGCAACGAGAGCGGCTACTTTCGCGATGTCACGGCCGAGTTGGGCCTCGGCATCACAGGCCGCTTCACCCGCTTCGGCGTGACCCTCGCGGACTTCGACAACGACGGCCGGTTGGACCTCTATGAGGCCAACGGCAAGGTCAGCGCGCCGTCCGCGTCCGTCACCCAGGACGAGCAGTCCGAGGGGACGATTTTCGACGAACCGAACGTGCTGCTGCGAGGAATGCCGGGCGGCCGTTTCGAGGAGCGCGCCCCGAGGGGCGGAGTGGCCGAGTCACTGGAACACACAAGCCGCGGCCTCGCCGTCGGCGACGTGAACGACGACGGCGGCCTGGATCTCCTCATCATCAACCGCGACGCCCCGCCGTACCTCTTGATGAACCGCGCGCCTGAACGCGGCAACTGGATCCGCTTCCGTCCGGTCCTCGGCGATCCACCCCGGGATGCCTACGGCGCCACCGTTTCTGCCGTCGTCGATGGGATGCGCATCTGGCGGAACGTCCAGCCGGACGGCAGCTACCTCGCCTACAGCGACCCCCGCCCCCACTTCGGCCTGGGCGAGGAAACTGAGGTGGAAGACGTAACCGTGCGCTGGCCCGGCGAAACGGAAGTGGAGCACTTCGGCGACTTCGACGCCGGCCAGACGGTGCAACTGAAGCGAGGCGCCGGCCAGCGCTGACCGAAGGCTCAAACGCGGTCGGGCAACATGCGCTGAAGCGCTTGTGTGACCACTGCGTTCAGACTCATGCCTTCGCGGTGCGCGTACATCATGGCTCGCCGGTGGAGATCCCGTCCGGGGCGCACATTGAAGCTCCCCTTTAGCGGAACTTCGGGAGTTCGCCCATACTCGTTGCAGAGGTCAAGGTAGTCGTCGACGGCTTCGCGAAACGCCATCGTCAGCGATTTCACGTCCTCGCCCTCGTACGTCACCAAGGCCCGAATGAATTCAAGGCGCCCGTATAGCGTCTGGTCTTCGTTGCTGTAGCGCACCGATCCAAAGTAGCCTCGGTACTGGAGCCACTCGCTCATATCAGTTCCTCCTCTGTCAACGTGCGCAGCAGTTCGGAGATGACGTAATCCTGCACCTGGTTTCCCGAGTGGGGCTCGTGGAGGGTGATCGGCTCGGCGTTGGGGTGAATAAAGCGTTAGTCGAACCAGTTCGGACCAAGAAAAATCGCGAGGCCGGCTTTGAAATCGTCGAATGAGTTTATCGGATCGCGTCATCTGAGCGGCCTTTTGTGTTCTTGGTTGCGATGTGGGAGTGACCATATCCACCCGAGATCCGTGCAACTTTTTTTGGTTGCATGGGATTGGGAGGAGTCCAATGTCGAGTGCCCCTTGCGGGCAGGTTCCCCGGCGTTCCCGACACACAAACATTTCGTCCTACACACCGTAGGAAATCGGCTGTTAGCCGACCTCGCGACCGCGGTCGGTCTTTCGGATTGGTGCGATTTGGCTTCGCCAGCCGTGCCGTCGCGCGTGTAGCTGATGCATACTGCCGATCCAGCAAGCGGCCTTGGGAGGGGAGCCGTGGCCGAACAACCCGTGGATGTGCTCATCATCGGTGCCGGTGCGTCCGGGGCGGCGGTGGCGTGGAGCTTGGCCGACACGCGGATGCACATCGTTTGCCTGGAGCAGGGGGACTGGATGAACCCGGCCGAGTACCCAAGCTCTGGGCGCGATTGGGAGTCGCGGGCCTTCGGCGACATGGCCATCAGCCCGAATCGGCGCGGGCGGCCGACCGACTATCCGGTGAACGACTCGAACTCGCCCATTGCCGTCGCCAATTTCAACGCCGTGGGCGGCAGCACGATTCTCTACGCGGGTCATTTCCCCCGCTTTCATCCATCGGACTTCCGCGTCGCGAGCCTGGACGGCGTCGGCGACGACTGGCCGCTCGACTACGAGACCCTGGAACCCTTCTACGCCGAGGACGACCGCATGACCGGCGTGTCAGGACTGTCCGGCGATCCGGCCTATCCCGCCAAGCAATCCGTGTTGCCGCCGGTGCCGCTCGGCAAGTCTGGCGACACGCTGGCGCGCGGGTTCAACGACCTCGGCTGGCATTGGTGGCCTTCGGACACCGCCGTTGCCACCGCAGCCCACGACGGTCGCGACCAATGCATCAACTTGGGAGCCTGCACCAGCGGCTGCGCCCAGGGCGCCAAGGCGAGCACCGACATCACCTATTGGCCCCACGCCATGCGCGCCGGCGTCGAGGTGCGCACGCGCTGCCGGGTGCGGGAGATCTCAGTCAATGATGACGGCATGGCCTCGGGCGTCTGGTACTACGACGCCGACGGCGAGGAGCGGTTTCAGGCTGCCGAGGTGGTGGTGATGGCCTGCAACGGCGTTGGCACGCCCCGCATCCTGCTCAACTCCACCTCCGAACAGTTCCCGGACGGCCTTGCCAATTCGAGCGGCCTGGTTGGCAAGAACCTGATGTTCCACCCCTATGCCTCGATCCAGGGCATCTTCGACGAGGAACTCGACGGCTTTCGCGGCCCGGGCGTTTGCATCTGGAGCAAGGAGTTCTACGAGACGGACGAGTCGCGTGGCTTCGTGCGCGGCTTCACCTACGAGATCAACCGCGGTCGCGGCCCGGTTGCCACGGCCATGACCGGCATGATGTCGGGGCGCATCCCGTGGGGCGCCGAGCACCACCGCGCCTATCGCGACCTCTTCTGTCGCATCACCGGCATGGTGGCGATCTGCGAAGACTTGCCGGAGGAACACAACCGGGTGACGCTCGACCCCGAACTCAGCGACATCCACGGCATCCCGGCGCCGAAGATCGACTACACGCTGAGCGAGAACAGCCGCCGCATGCTGGATTTCGCCGTGGAACGGGCATCCGAAGTGCTGCGCGCCGCCGGTGCCACCGACATCATCTCGGAATCGCCCATCGCCGCCGGCGGCTGGCACCTGATGGGCACGGCGCGCATGGGCAAGGACCCGGCGAGGTCAGTGGTCAACGAGTGGGGCCGCAGCCACGACGTGAAGAACCTCTTCATCGTCGATGGCAGCATCTTCGTCACCTCGGCCGGCGTGAACCCCACCCGCACGATTCAGGCGCTGGCGCTCTACATCGCGGACCAGATCAAGAAACGCCTCGCCAACCTCTTCGACTAAGTGGTTGCACGAAAAGCCAGAAGGAGACAACACCGTGAGCGAAGACACGATCGCCACCGACAACCCGCTCAACGCCAGTCAGGAAAGTGCCCTCGCCGCAATCGTCGGCGCAATGATCCCGGCGAGCGAGGAATACGCCGTGCCAAGCGCCGCCGATCCCATCATCTTCGCCGACATCCTGACGCTCGTGAAACGCCATCCGGAGCCGGTGGTCGAGGGCCTGGCAGCTCTGGACGACATCGCCGAGTCCCGCCACGGCGGCCCGTTCTCCGCCTTGGGCGATGAAGACAAGGCAGCGGCCATCGCCGCCTTCAGCCAATCCGGCAACCAACACCTGCGCGCCATCGTCAGCATGACCGCCCAGTGCTACTACCGCGACGACCGCGTCATGGCCTCTCTGGGCATGGAACCCCGCCCCCCATTCCCCAAGGGCTTCGAAGTGGAGCAAGGCGACCTATCCCTGCTGGACCCCGTCCGAGCAAGAGGAAGAATCTGGCGCGAAGCCTGAGTGGAAACGGCGTCGGAACTTCGTTGGGCCTTTCGATAGGCGCTTTCTCATTGCCGGTCGCGGTCAGCGCGCCAGAGGGCGCGCAGGGAAGGCAGGATGCCTTCCCTCCAAGGAGCCCGCCTTGTTCAGCACCGGAACATCAAGGGGACCGTCGGCCCCTGGAGGGAGGGCGTCCCGCCCTCCAAGCGTGCCGAAGGCGCGCTGACATGTTGGCCAAGTGCAGCGCCTGTCGGCGTTTGGGAAGGCAGAATGCCACCCTCCCGACACCCGCATCACGCTGGCGGTCACTCGTGCGAGATCGCCTCCAGCACCCTCGGGGGCGATAGCGGCAGTTCCGTCATTCGCTTGCCGATGGCCCGGCTGACCGCATTCCCCACCGCAGCCAAGGGCGCCACGATGGGCGTTTCGCCGCAGCCGCGCACGCCAAAGGGGTGGTTGGGGTTGGGGACTTCGACGATCTCCGTGTCGATCATGGGCAGGTCCGAAGCCACCGGCACGCGGTAGTCGAGGAAGCCAGGGTTCTCCAGCACGCCGTCGGCGTCGTAGATGTACTCCTCGTTCAGCGCCCAGCCGATGCCTTGGGCGGCGCCGCCCTGCATCTGGCCTTCCACGTAGTCGGGGTGGATGGCCTTGCCGGCGTCTTGGATCGCGGTGAAGCCAAGCACCGTCACGCGGCCGGTTTCCTCGTCCACCTCCACATCGGTCATGTTCACGGAGAAGGCGGGGCCTGGGCCTTGGGCATTCAGGGTCGCAAGGCCCGAGATCGGCCCGCCGGTTCGGGCGGCGTTCTTGGCGAGGTCGCCGATGGAGAGGGGGTCCACTTCCACATTCACGCCCGGCTTGGGCCTTGCCTCGCCTTCCGCCCAGTCCACCTGGTCCTCGTCGATGCCCCAAGTGAGCGCGGCGCGCTTCTTGAGTTCGACGATGGCGTCTTCGCAGGCGCGCATCACCGCGAGGCCGGTGGCGAAGGTGGTGCGGCTGCCGCCGGTGGTGGCGCAGTAGCCGGTGCTGTCGGTGTCGGAGATGTTGACGCGGATGCGCTCGTAGGGAATGCCGAGCGTTTCCGCCGCCATGAGCGCCATGGAGGCGCGGCTGCCGCCGATGTCGGGGCTGCCTTCCACCACCTTCACCATGCCGCTGTCGGCGACGTGGACCTCGGCAGCGGATTGATTGCCGCCGTTGAACCAGAAGCCGACGGCAATGCCCCGGCCCTGGCCTTCCGTCAACGCTCGCTGGTAGTTGGGATGCGCCTTGGCGGCTTCGAGGCATTCCACCAGCCCGACGGCCTGGAAGGTGGGGCCGTAGGCCGCGTGGGTGCCTTCCGTGGCGGCGTTCTTGAGGCGGAAATCTATGGGGTCCATGTCGATGCGCTGCGCCAGCTCGTCGAGCACGGACTCGCCGGCATACATCGACTGCGGCGCTCCGGGCGCGCGGTAGGCGGCCACCCGAGGTCGGTTGACCACCACTTCCTGCCCTTCGATCAGCACATGCTCCACGTCGTAGGGCGCAAAGATGCACATGCTGCCGGCGCCGAGGGGGCTGCCGGGATACGCCCCGGCCTCGTAGATGAGCTTCGCCTGCATGGCGGTGATAGTGCCGTCGCGCTTGCAGCCGATCTTCACCGTGTTGACGGTGCCGGATGCCGGGCCCGTGGCGCGGAATACCTCCTCGCGGGTCATGGCCATCTTCACCGGACGCCCGCTCTTCTGCGACAGCTTGAGGGCCAGCGGTTCGAGATAGATCGTGGTCTTGCCACCGAAGCCGCCGCCGATCTCCTGCGGCACTACGCGCAGGTCCCCTAGGTCCATGCCTAGGGTGCGGGCGGTGGCGTTGCGGACATCGAAATGGCCTTGCGAACTGCACCACAGCGTCGCTTGGCCGTCTTCCTTCCACACCGCGACGCAAGCATGGGGCTCGATGTAGCCCTGATGCACCATGGGCGTCACGAAGGTGCGCTCGACGATCTCGTCGGCTTCGGCGAAGCCGGCCTCGATGTCGCCCTTGGCAATGCGATTCTGCGTCGAGATGTTGGTAGGGCCGTCGTTCGGCTCCTCGGCGCCTTGCGTGATCATGGCCTCGTGCAGGATGGGCGCGCCCGGCTGCATCGCTTCGAGCGCATCGGTGACGGCCGGCAGCGCTTCATACTCCACCTCGATGGCGGCGGCTGCGAGTTCCGCGGCGCGGATCGAGGTAGCCGCAACGGCGGCCACGGGATGGCCCTGGAAGAGCACCTTGTCGCTTGCCATCAGGTTGTCGCTGAAACCGCGCAGGCGAAAGCCGAAGCCGGCACGATCCGGGAAATCCGCGGCAGTGATCACCGCAAGCACCCCCGGCATCGCCTCTGCCTTGGAGGTGTCGATGGAGAGGATGCGGGCGTGGGCGTGGGGGCTGCGCGTGACCTTGCCGTGGATCATCCCCGGCAGCGCCTCGTCGGCGCCGAAGTTGGCGCGCCCGGTGACCTTCTCCACCCCATCCGGCCGAATCGGTCGTGAGCCGATGTACCGGTAATCCACTGCCTCGCTCATGGCTGCTCCTCAAGCTCGCGTAAATCTGCCTTGACCGCAGACGATGATAGCGCGCTCGCAGTCGGACGGGCTCGGAGGAGCGACAGGAGGGGGCTTCGTTCGGGGGATTGTGGTGTACGGGGTTTTGGGTCGGCGGCCCCCCCTCCGAGAAAAGCGAGGACGCTTTTCTCGACTCCCCCGCGAGGGGGGAGTGACGGGGCCGTCGCACCCCCAACAACGGTGGTGGCGCGCACTCTCCTGTCACTCCCTCGCGTCCCAACGGTGGCGCGCACTTTCCTGTCACTCCCCCCTAGCGGGGGAGTCGAGAAAAGCGTCCTCGCTTTTCTCGGAGGGGGGGCCGCCTGCGGGCTGTGCAGAAGGCGTTAGTCCGCGCCAGCGAACTGCTGGCCTTCGTGCTCGCGTTCGCTCGCTGCTAGTATTCGCGACTTTGCAGGGGCGCGCATATGGCAAGCGAGATCAAGGAACTGCCGAAGGGATACACGGACACGCCGGTGATTCCGGGGCAGACGTGGCGGGTGCACGACATCGACCGGCCGTCGCCGCCGGTGGTGACGCCGGCGACGGGCTCCACGCAAGTGGCGGCGGGTCGGCCGCCATCGGATGCCGTGGTCCTATTCGACGGCAGGAATCTCGACGCTTGGGAGGGCGTTCGGGACGGCGGCGCGGCGCCGTGGAGGCTGGTGGAAGGAGGTGCGGTGGAAATCGCACCGCGAACCGGCAACATCCGCACCAAGCAACACTTCGGCACCTGCCAGCTCCACGTCGAGTGGCGCGCTCCCACCGAGATTCGTGCCGACAGCCAGGGCCGGGGCAACTCCGGCGTCTTCCTGATGGGGCACTACGAGGTGCAGGTGCTCGACGGCTACGACAACCCCACCTACGCCGACGGCCTAACCGCCTCAATCTATGGCCAGTATCCGCCGCTAGCCAATGCCAGCGTTCCACCCGGCCACTGGCACACCTTCGACATCGTCTTCGAGGCGCCGGTGTACGAAGGCGGCGCCATTGCCTCCCCGGCAACCCTGACCGTCTTCCACAACGGCGTTCTCGCGCACCTGCGCCAGCCAATCCAAGGCCCCACCAAGCACCGGGCCCTCGCCAGCTACGACGAGGAACACGGCCCGGAGGGGCCGCTGGTGCTGCAAGACCACGGCGACCCCGTGCAGTTCCGCAACATCTGGATTCGCCGCCTGGAACGCCTGCAAGCGCTGTAGGAGCTTCCTCGCTGGGACGAAACTCGTACCCGTTTGATGTTGCACCATTTGACTCGAAGTGAGGGCCTCGGAGGGAAGGCATTCTGCCTTCCCTGCGCCCCGCGCACCTGCTTGATTGTGGCGGGTGGAAAGCGCCTGTCGGCGCTTTAGGGAAGGCAGAATGCCTTCCCTCCGAGGCCCTTCAAGCCTGTTCCTAGCGGCTTAGGGATCCACCAGCACGCCAGGATTCATGATCCCGTTCGGATCGACGCTGCGCTTGGTGGCTCGCCAGAGGTCGCCGAAGAGGGCAGGGCGCTGCTTCTCCCAGCCGGGGCGGTGCATGCGGCCGACCGCGTGGTGGTGGGTTACCGTGCCGCCGGCCGCCACGACCGCGGCCGTTGCTGCGTCTTTCACGGCGCGCCAGCGCTCCTCTTCCGCCCCCACCGGCACGACGCCGCTGAAGGAGTAGTAGGGCGCCGGGCCGTCGGGATAGACGTGGGTGAAGCGGCAGGACAGGCGACCTCCGGCCACGGCCTCGTTGAGTACCGCTCCGACCCGGTCCCGCACATAGGCATCGAAGGCGGGCCAGCGGTCCCAGGTGATCGCCGTCTCGAACGTGTCGGAGAGCAGGCCAATGCCGGCCGTGAGGCCAGCATTGACGCCGATGAAGGCATTGCGCCAGGCCCCCACCGCCCCGGCGCGACCCGTGGGCCTGCCGTCGCCGTCGTCCACGACGATGGCGTCATCGTCGATGCTGCCGCCGCAGTCCCGGGCGATGGCCACGGCTGCCCGCACATTCTCTCCCTGCGGCACGTCGGCGGATTCGAAGCCGATGATGAGCAAGGCACTGTTGCCGCCAAGCCCTGCGCTGGCAGCCGCCTCCACTGGGTCCAATATGCGCAGGTTCGCGGGCCAGAGCTTCGCCTGGGCGATCTGGCGTACGGCGTTGCAGCCGTTTGCCCAATCCGCGAACGTGACCCCGGCGGTGGCGCGAAACACGGGCCGTTTCTGCAAACGCAGCCAGCACTCGCTGATGACGCCCAGCGTCCCTTCGGAACCGAGCACCATTCGGTCCGGGCTCGGCCCTGCGCCGCTGCCGGGAAGGCGGCGCGACTCCATCCAGCCGCGTGGCGTGAGCATGCGGGTGGATTCCACAAAGTCGTCGATGTGCGTGTGATTGGTGGCGTAATGCCCGCCGGAACGCGTCGCCACCCAGCCGCCGACCGTGGACCACGGAAAGCTCTGCGGATAGTGCCGCAGCGTCAGTCCCTTGCCCTTAAGCGCCGCTTCGAGGTCTGGCCCGAGGATGCCGGCCTGAAAGCGTCCGGCGCGGGAGACGTCATCCACTTCCAGTACCGAGTTCATCTCGTCGAGATCGATGGTGACGGCGCCTTCGGCATCCGCCGGCGCGTTCACTCCCCACACCACCGAAGTGCCACCGCCATAGGGCATCGCCGCGTGGCCGGCGCGGTCGCACCACTCGAGCGTGGCCTCGAGCTCCGCTTCGTTGCGCGGATGCGCCACTGCGTCCGGCGGATCGACGAACTCGCCCCGCATGGCGCGCAAGAGCTCGAGCGAGTGGCCGCCGTAGGTGTGCGTCACGCGCTCGGCGTGGTCGGTCGAGACCCAGCCGGCGAGCGCAGCGGGCACTTCGAGCCTGGGCTTGCGGAGCTCGATGTCGACAATCTGTGGAGTGGCCGGTGGCGCAACCTCCGCACCGATCCGCTCCGACAGCCCCCGCGCCGCTTCGGCGCGTTCGGCATCGCTCGGCTCGTCCGAGACATAGCCCCAAGTCCAGAAACTCCGTCGTTCCGCCCGCGCTGCCATCCGGCTAGTCCATCACCTGAAGCAGCGACGCCTCGATCTTGTTGCCGTCCAGGTCACGAACAAAACAGCCGTAGTAGTCGTCGCCATACTGGGGGCGAGGCCCCGGCGCACCTTCGTCCTTGCCGCCGGCCGCAAGCGCTGCCTCGTGGAACGCATGCACCTCGTCCCGCGTCATGGCGATGAAGGCGAAGTGAACGCCGTTGCCGACGCTCGCCGTCTGCTCGTCGAACGGCGTTTGCACCCAAAACTCCGGGAACAGCTTGCCGTACGCCACGGCGAATCCCGGCACCTCGTGCTTGCGCTCCGCCCCCACCGTCGCGAGCACAGCATCGTAGAATGCGAGCGCCCGCTCGAGGTCGTTGCTGCCGACGGAAACGTGGCTCAAGATGCTCGGAATGTCCAAAGGTTCTGCCACAGGTTTTTCCTCCTTGAGACGGGTGTTGCCACACGGAATCGGACCAAGATGCATTATTCACGATGATGCGAAGAGGAGATACAAGCGCAGGGGTTTTCGGCGCCAACGAAGACTTCCAACACGCCCGTCAGCGCCATCACAAATGATGAACATTCCAAGCCGTGCCCACGCCATCGCCACCGAGAATTTCGCCGCCCTGCTCGGTACCGAGCTCGTCTCGCAAGAGACCAATCGAGTGGTCGTGCGCCTGCCTTGGCGGCCCGACCTCGGCGTCGGCCGCATCCACGGCGGCGCCATCAGCGCCCTGATCGACATCGCCGCAACCGCCGCGTTCTGGTCGTCACCGGACGTGACTCTCGACTCTCGGGGCGCCACCGTGGGCTTCACCGTCAACTTCCTGAATCTGGCCGTGGCGACGGACCTCACGGCCACCGCCACCGTGCGTCGTCGCGGCGGCACGCTTTGCACGGGAGATGTGTCGGTAACGAACGCCACCGGCGAAGAGGTGGCGATGGCCGTGGTCACCTACAAGCTCACCGGCTACCGCAAGGCCCGTGCCGGCTGAAGGCTCTTGAGCGAGTCAAAGCCAGCAACGCGGCAAGACCGAGGCCCCGAGCGCCAGCCCGGCCCTTTGGCACGCTCGCTCTGGCTCGCAGGAGGCTGGCTCGCCTTGGGTGCCGGCATGGTGGGCGTGGTGGTGCCGCTGATGCCCACCACCGTGTTCCTGATCCTTGCGGCGTTCTGCTTTTCCCGCGGCTCCGACCGCCTGCATGACTGGCTGGTGAACCATCGTACCTTCGGCCCCATGCTGTCGGACTGGCGCAACCATCACGCGATATCTCGTCGCGGAAAGATGGCGGCGGGGATCGCCATGATCGCGGTTCTGGCCATCTCGGTAGCGCTGGAAGTGCCGCCCTGGGTGCTCGCCTTGCAGGTGGTCATCCTCGCGGCGGTGGCGGCGTTCCTGTTCACCCGCCCCCTCCCGCCGCGCGATCTCGCCAAGGGCATCAAGGCGCGACGATGAGCGCACCCTTCCCGAGCCTTGGTGGGGGGTGGCTTCGCCAACGGCGCTTGGCCTTGGTCGTGGCGGCAGTCGCCTTCCTTGCCCTCACCACCTCGGCCAGCACCGACTCTCCCGCAGCGTCACAGGCCAGTACCTTCTGGGCCGTAGCCGGCAGCTTCATAAACCACCGAGCGGCGCAATCGGCAGTGCAGGAGGTAGCGCGCAAGACGGGCGCCACGCCCACCATCCTCGTGGCCACCACCCCCGCAGGCGCGACGCACAGAGTCGTCCTCGGCCCTTGGCGCTCCGGCGCCGAGGCCGCCGAGGCAGTTCGTCAGCTTCGCGCCGCCGGCTTCGACGATGCTTGGAGGCTTTGGGACGAGGGCACCCCACCCTCCGACGCGCTGCTATCCCTGGACCCGGCGCAAGGGAGCGCGACCCCGGCAGCTGCCGCGGCGGTGGCACCGAAGCCCGTGGCTGAGGCAAGGCCAAACCGTGCCGCGAAGCCGCTCGCGCGAGCCCAGCCGCGATCGCCGGCCGCCAGCGACCGAGCCTCGCCAATCTCCTACCAAGCGGACCTGCGCGCCACGACCGTCTTCGGCACCACAGACGCCTCTCCAACCAAGCAAAAGGAGGAGCTGTCCCTCATCGCCGGCATCCGCGCCACCTTCGGAGCGCCCAAGGCCCTGGGGCTAGGCGGCTTCCACGTCACCACCCGCATCCGCCGCGAAGGATCGGATGCCTTAGTTCCTGGCAAGCCGAGTTCGCCATCCGCCGTGCGCCACCATCTCGATGCCTACGCCGAAGCCGAACTGCGTCAGGCTTGGGCGGATCTGCGCCGCGACGACTGGCGTTTCCGCATCGGCCGCCAGACGGTCGTCTGGGGCAAGACCAGGGGGCTCAAGGTACTCGACATCGTCAATCCCGATAGCTATCGCGAGTTCCTGCTCTCGAGCTTCGAGCGCGCCCGCACGCCGCTGTGGATGCTGAACGCCGAACGGCAGGTGGGGCAGGGCACGCTGCAGGCACTGCTGGTGCTGGAGCGGGAAGGCCACCGCCTGCCGCGCACGGGAGGCGTCTTCGAGCAAGCGCTCTACGCCGACCGCCCCAAGGCAGCTGGCCGCTCCCGCTATCGCGACCTCGAACCGGGATTGCGCTATTCCTTCGCCAAGGATGGCTGGGCGCTCACCCTCAACGCCCTGCGCCACCGCGACGATTGGCCCGTGTGGCGTCTCGACGAGACCGGCAGACGAGCATTCGAGCCCCGCATGACCACCCTCGGCGCCAGCGCCGCCAAGACCTACGGCGACTACTCCTTGCACGTGGAGACCACCCTAAGCGATCGCCGCTACTTCCACGGCCGCGTGGACGACATCTACCCCAGCCCCGAGTTCGCCTCCGTCATCGGCGTCGCTTGGACAGCGCCCGCGGGCACTCGAGTCGACGTGCAGTTCTTCCAGACCTCCGCGCTGGACCACGTCCCAGGCATGGCGCGCGACGAAACCGAGATGACCGCCGTTGTCCACGCCGAGCGCACCTTCCAAAGCGCCGACCTCGCCGCCAGCCTCACCACGCACCATGGCCTCTCCGGCCAAGGTGCCCTGATTCGCCCGCGCCTGACGTGGCGGGCCGGCAAGGCACTGTCGCTAACCGCCTTCGCCGATTTCTTTGAAGGCCGTCCGAGTGCCTTCTACGGCGAGTTCAGCCACCGCGACCGAGTCGGCTTGACCATTCACCTAGCCCACTGACGGGTAGTGGTCATTTGACGTCTCCGGCGGTGGAGGATGCTGCTCGCAACTAAACCGCCTCGGCGCGGTCCTGGAAGGAGGGCGTCCCGCCCTCCATCGCGCCCGCGAGGGCGCGCATCTTGCTGGTGCAGCGAGTGTGCTGCGCGCCTTGCGGCGCGATGGAGGGCGAGACGCCCTCCCTCCAGAGGACCGCCCAAGCTGCTGCACCAGTGGAAGTGGAACACCGCCCGATGACGGCGGCTTCGGCGGTGTGCCCGCCAACAATGCTATGTTCCCCGCGATGGACCCCACGCCAGCAGACCAGCAACCGTTCCACGGCATTCGCGTCATCGAGTTCGGCCAGTTTGTCGCGGTGCCGTTCTGCGCCCAGTTGCTCGCCGAGGGCGGCGCGGACGTCATCAAGATCGAGTCCTTGGATGGCGACCCCACCCGCATCCTGCGCCCGCTCGCGCCCATGGAGACGCGCACGTTCATTTCCCGCAACCGGGGCAAGCGCTCGCTGCCGTTGAACCTTCGGCATCCCGATGCGGCCACCGTCACGGGTGCCCTGCTGCAGGACGCTGACGTCGCGCTCATGAACTTCCGCCCTGGCCTCGCGGAGCGGATCGGGCTTGGCGCCGAGGAGCTCGTGAATCGGTATCCGCGCCTGATCGTCGGCTCCGTCACCGCCTTCGGCAAGCGCGGCCCGGATGCCGGCTTCGCCGGCATGGACATCGTGGTGCAGGCGCGCAGCGGCCTGATGGCGGCGAACGGCCGCATGGCCGGGGACCTGCCGGCCCCGGGCGACCCCGTGAGCGCCGACTACATGTGCGCCATGTCGCTGGCGTTCGGCATCTCCTCGGCCCTGCTCCGGCGCGAACGCACCGGCCGTGGCGGCGTGGTCGACACCTCCCTCATGCAGGCGGCGATGACGCTCGCCAACAACCAACTCATCCGCTCGGAAGCCGTGGACGGCCCGGTGCACGAGCGAACCCTGGAGCACCTCGCGAACCAGCGCCGCGAAGGCGCGAGCTTCGCCGAGCAGGCATCGGGCATGTCGGCGGGCCGGGCGATGCCGCTGATGAAGGTCTATTTCCGCACCTACGCCACCGCCGATGCCCCGGTTGCCATCGCCTGCGGCAGCCGCTCCCTGCGCGTTCGGTTCCTCGAAGCGCTCGGCCTCGAAGACCCGGAAATGGACGCCCCGGACAATGAAGGCAAGACGGAGCACTATCTCGCGCTCATGCAACGCGCCGAGGTCATATTCCGCAGCCGTCCGAGCGCCGAGTGGCTCGCCATCCTGCAAGAGGCCGGCGTGCCGGTCTCGACAGTGAAGTTCCCGGTGGAACTCTTCGACGACGAACACGCCCGCGCCAACGAGATGTTCCACACCCTGGAGCATCCCACCGCCGGCGACATGACGGTGCTCTCGCCCCCGGTGCGCATGGATGGCGGCGGCTTCCGCTCCCGCGAACCAGCGCCGGCGTTCGCCTCCGCCACCCGGGAAATCCTCGCGGAAGTCGGCTTTGACGACGCGGCGGTGGAAGCGTTTCTGGCCGCCGGCGCGACTCGGGTGGCGCCGACGCCGGACGCCGACTCGAAACTCGCGTAACTCGTACAGAAAGCGCCTTCGGAGCCGCACCAATGGCCAAAATCAGAGCAGTCGATCCGAGCCGCTTTGCCTTCCACTTGCCAGCCGACCGCTCGATCCAGCCAGCGGAGCAGAGGCCCGGCCCGCCGGAGCGCATCGACGGCCTGACCGCCGGGATCGTCCACATGACCCACGCGCCGCCCCACGGCGGCGAAATGCACCCAGACGGCGACGAACTCCTTTACGTCATCTCCGGCCGCGTCCAGGTGATCTGCGACTCCGACCCCGCACCGCTTCCCCTGGCCACCGGCGAAGCCTGCATAGTCCCCAAAGGCGAATGGCACCGCCTGGAGATGCTGGAACCCACAACCCTCCTCCACATAACCCCCGGCCCCGGCCACGAACACCGCCCGGTCGGTGCCAACTCCGACAAGTGATAGCCCTGAGCGCCCGGCAGCAATCAGACCCACAGAAAAAGCGCGCCCGGCGGCGCATGATGGAGGGCGAGACGCCCTCCCTCCGAGGGCCCTCCCAACGAAGGTCCTCCGGTCGCCGAGGCCCTGCCATTGGAGGGAGGGCGTCTCGCCCTTCGCGCGCCGCCAGGCGCGTGACATGCAATGAGGCCCCCTCGCACCGAAGGTCCTCCGGTCACGCCGAGGCCCTGCCATTGGAGGGAGGGCGTCCCGCCCTCCGCGCGCCGCCAGGCGCGTTCCATGCAATGACCAGCACCACCGATACCCCATGTCATCCCCCCGCCTGACCGTCGATCTCGGTGCCCTAGCGACCAACTGGCGCACCCTCCAAACCGCCGCCGCCCACGCCGGTTGCGCGGAGTCCGGGGCCGTCGTAAAGGCCAACGCCTACGGTCTAGGCGTGGAACCCGTCGCTCACGCCCTGGCCTCCCTCGGCTGCCGCCGCTTCTTTGTCGCCACGCTGCCGGAAGGCGAGGCGCTTCGCGACATTCTTCCTCGCGCGACCTCCTGCGAAATCCATGTCCTGTCTGGCCCCACCGACGCCGCCACCGCCGCCAAAATGGCAAGCGCCGGTCTCACCCCCACGCTAAACGACCCGCACCAACTCGAGCTCTGGAAGCGCCACCGCCACCGCCCCGCCGCCATCCACATCGACACCGGCATGAACCGCCTCGGCTTTCCGTTCGAATCCGTCGACGGAGCGACATTCCAAGGCTTCGAAATCGCCGTGGTCATGTCGCACCTGGCCTGCGCCGACACTCCGGACCATCCCCTCAACGCGGTCCAGCGGGCGCGCTGCGAACGCATCGCCGCAATGTTCCAAGGCATCCCCACAAGCTTCGCCAACTCCGCCGCCGCCTGCACCGGCAACCTCGCCGCCGCCAGCCAAGGCCGCGACATCGCCCGCCTCGGCATCGGCCTCTACGGCGGCAACCCGCTGACAGGTCAGCCAAGTCCGGTAACCCCGGTGGCAACCCTGGACGCCCCAATCCTCTCCATACGCCACGCCACAGGGGGCGAAACCATCGGCTACGGCGCCACCCACACCCTCACGCGAGCCTCGACGCTGGCCGTCATCGCCGCGGGCTACGCCGACGGCATCCCCCGCACCCTCGGCGGCCGCGGTACCGTCGCCTGCCGCGGCCACCGCCTCCCCATCTTGGGCCGCATCTCCATGGACACCCTCACCATCGACGCCACGTCCATCGCCGAAACCCTCCACGCTGGCGAGCGCGCCGAACTCTTCGGCCGCAACGTCTCCCTGGACGAAGCCGCCTCCCTCGCGGGCACAATCCCCTACGAACTGCTGGTGCGAATCGGTCCCCGCGTTGAGCGCCGCTATCTCCGGTCGCCTCAGAATGGAAAGGGTGCCAAGCTCGCCCCCTAGGCGTCCCTTTCCGGCAAAATACGCGGTTTCGCCGGCGAAACCGGCAACGGCGCGCCCGCTAGGGCGCGCGCGCACCCCCACCATAGGAAGCACCGTGAGCCAAGCACTGCACAACGAATTCGCGCCGGACTCCATCGAGGCCCGCGATCTCGCGCATCTTTTGCATCCCGCCACGAATCTCGGACAACTGCACCGCGAGGGGCCGCTGGTGCAGACCCACGCCAAGGGCGTGTACGTGTGGGACAACAAGGGCAAGCAATACCTCGAAGGCATGGCCGGACTCTGGTGCACGGCGCTTGGCTACGGCGAGGAGGAACTCGCTCGCGTAGCGCAGGAGCAGATGAAGAAGCTCGCCTATTCGCAGCTCTTCGCCGCCCGCACGAACGAGCCGAGCGTGCTGCTCGCGGAGAAGATCAAGTCGATGGTGCCGATCGAATCGGGGCGGGTCTTCTTTGGCCTCTCGGGCTCCGACGCCAACGACACCCAGGTGAAGCTGATGTGGTACTACCACAACCTCATCGGCAAGCCGGAACGCAAGAAGATCATCGCCCGGCGCGGCGGCTACCACGGCGTCACCGTGGCGAGCGGCAGCCTCACGGGACTGCCGCCGTTCCACGCCCAGTTCGACCTGCCGCTGCCGAACGTGCTGCACACCGACTTCCCGCACTACTACCGCGAGCGGCAAGAGGGGGAGTCCGAGGAAGAGTTCGCCACCCGCATGGCGGATTCCCTCGAAGCGTTGATCCAGAGCGAGGGCCCCGACACCGTGGCCGCCTTCATCGCCGAGCCGGTGATGGGCGTCGGCGGGGTGATCGTGCCGCCGGCCGACTACTACCCGAAGATCCAGGCCGTGCTGGACCGACACGGCATCTTCTTCATCGACGACGAGGTCATCTGCGGCTTCGGCCGAACCGGCAAGGCGTTCGGAGCGGAGGCCGTTGGCATCCGTCCGACCACCATGACCATCGCCAAGGCGGTCTCGTCGGCCTACCTGCCCTTGAGCGGCGTCATCATTCCGGAGTTCATCTACGAAGCCATGGTGGACGCGAGCCCGGACGTCGGCAACTTCGCCCACGGCTTCACCTATTCCGGCCACCCGGTGTGCGCCGCCGTGGCCTTGCGCAACCTCGAAATCATGGAGGAACGCGAGATCTTCGCCCATGCCGCCAAGGTGGGCGAATCCTTCCAGGCCCGGCTCAACGCCTTGGCCGACCACCCCTTGGTAGGCGACACCCGCGGCGTCGGCCTCATCGGCGCCGTGGAACTGGTGGCCGACAAAGCCACCGCCAAGCCCTTCGATGCCTCCGCCGGCGTCGGTGCCCACTGCATGACCCGTGCACTGGAACACGGCCTTGTCACCCGCGCCTTGGGCGACGTTCTAGCTCTCTGCCCACCTCTGATCATCAGCGAGAACGAGGTGGACGAACTCTTCACCAGCGTCGAACAGGCCCTCGACGACACGCTTCGCTACGTGCAGGCGATGTAAGATGCCTTTAGGCGCGGGCTTGAGGAACGATGCCATGAAGCGCAAGGACGGCGATCGAGAGTTCCACGTGGATGTGCGCTTGTATCGCGATGGGACGATCGTCGCGACGAGTGCCGACATTCGCGGCTTTGTTTTGGAAGTGTCGTCATTTGATGCGTTGATCGTCGAGACGCAGCGCGTGGGTGAACGCCTGCTGCAGACGAACCACGGATTGTCAGGCGACGATATGGCCAATGTGGCTTATGTGTTGCGGGCTCGTCGGGTAAACGACGATGGTGCTCCGGTCCGCGCCGGGCACAACCCATCCGTAACGCTCTCGATTGACGAAGCTGCCGCCTTGGTTGCCTGAAGTGGGACCGATGGATGGCCGGATACGAAAAGGAGGTGAAAAGGCGCCTCAGACAGGCAGGCTTCGAACGCATTCGGCAGCCTCGGGGGAGCCACGAGATTTGGGGCGGGGAGATTGACGGCGGCTACGTCGAAGTCACGGTTCCCGCATCCCTGAAGAAACGCCACACCGCCAACGCGATCTTGAAGGAAGCGGGAGGGCTGGGCAAAGTTTGATGCATCGGAATCCCGAAAGAGCCAACGTGACACCGGA
Organism: Gammaproteobacteria bacterium; assembly: GCA_028824555.1. GTDB lineage: Bacteria > Pseudomonadota > Gammaproteobacteria > Pseudomonadales > Azotimanducaceae > VXYL01. The sequence continues at coordinate 19,122 of JAPPDJ010000100.1, forward strand.
ACAGCCCGCATGGTCCGTCTCCGAGCGGCGTCTCGGCGAGATGCTCGCCCAGGCCGGCCATGTGACACAGCAGGATGTGGAGCGGGCGCTCGAGATCCAGCGCACCGTCGGCGGCCGTCTCGGCCCCCTCCTCGTGCGCACCGGTGCGCTGTCGGAGGATGCCCTGCTTGGGGTGGTGGCGGACCAGCTCGGCGCAACCTGGGTGCGCGATGCCGAAGACCTGCCAGAACCCCTCAGCCTCTATCGCTTCATGGACGCATCCCCCATCAAGCTCGACTGGTTTTTGGACCACGCCGTGCTGATGTGGCGTGGCGGCGAGGACGAGGCCAGCGAAACCGAGGGCGAAGACGGCAACGGCGAACCCACCGGCCCCCTCTGCTGCCTGGCCCGGGACGTAAGCGACCGTGCCCTGATGGAAGTGCTCACCCACTTCTATCCGACCGAGACGGTGGCCTTTCACGTCGCCGCCAACCACCACATCGACCGCCTCGTCGAAGCCGTGCGCAAGGAACGGGCGATGGAGGGGCTCTTCAGCGGCGACGTGGCGCGCCAGCTTCGGGAGATGGCCGAAGAGGCGCCCATCATCGAGCTCGTCAACAACCTGCTCGCCCAGGCGGTGGACATCGACGCCTCCGACATCCACGTCGAACCTGCCTCGGAGAGCTTTGTGGTACGCATGCGGGTGGACGGCGTGCTCCACACTCGCCTCACCCAACCGCTCGACCGCTTCGCGGCGGTGGCATCCCGCATCAAGCTCATCGCCGGTATCGACATCGCCGAGCGGCGCCTGCCCCAGGACGGCCGCATCAGTCGCCGCATCTCCGGGCGCGAGATGGACATCCGCGTCTCCACCGTGCCCTGCGCCCTCGGCGAATCCATCGTGCTCAGGATGCTCGCCAAGGAACGCGAGGAACTCATTCTCGGCAACCTCGGCATGGAAGCGGACCACCTCGCCATGTTCCGAAGCTGGTTCCAGGCCACCAACGGCATTGTCCTGGTCACCGGCCCCACCGGTTCCGGCAAGTCCACCACCCTCGCCGCCGCCTTGCAGGAGGCGGACGACGGCGTGAAAAAGATCATCACCGTCGAAGACCCGGTGGAATACCAGATGCCGGGCATCATCCAGATCCAGACCCACGCCGAGATTGGCTACACCTTCGCAAGGGCCCTGCGTGCCATCCTGCGCCACGACCCGGACGTCATCATGATTGGCGAGATTCGCGACCTCGAAACCGCCGAGATCGCCATCCGCTCCGCCCTCACCGGCCACGTCGTGCTCTCCACCGTCCACACCAACGACGCCATCGCCAGCTTCACGCGCCTGATCGATATGGGCGTGGAGCCGTTCCTGGTCGCCGCACCGGTGCGCGGCGTTCAGGCACAGCGCCTGGTGCGGCGAGTGTGCAAGCATTGCGCGGAACCGGTGCCGGCGCCGTCGCATCTCGACGACCAACTCGCCGCGCTCCCCGCCGATCTCGTCGGCAATGAATGGGTGCACGCGCCAGGCTGCGACCACTGCCAGCACACAGGCTTCCGGGGCCGCACCGGCATCTACGAACTCGCCCCCATGTCGGCGGAACTGCGCGACATGATCGTCGCCGGCGCCACCCTGAACGACCTCAAGCGCCACGCCCGTGCCAACGGCTGCCGCACCCTGGCCCAAGACGGCCTGATCAAGGCCTCCCGCGGCGTCACCACGGCAGAAGAGGTCACCCGACTCTCGCTGGTGGATGAATGAGGGCGGTCTGAGCGGAGCCGTCATGCCCACCCTCACCTACAAGTCCATCGCCCCCGACGGCCAAACCGTAAACGGCGAGGCCGATGCCGCCTCGCCTGAGGAACTCGCCCGAACCCTGGTCGCCGACGGCCACACCGTCATGGAAGTCGCCGAGGCCAAGTCCACCGCTGGCAGCTTCACCATCCGCCGGCGCCTGAGCGCCCGCGACCTGGTCGTCGCCTTCGGCGAACTGGCGACGCTGCTCGAATCCGGAGTTTCCCTAAGCGACGCCGTAACAGCCCAAGGCCGCGGCAGCTACCACCCCCAGCTCGTCGCCGGCTTCGAGGCCATTGGTCGCGAGCTCCTGCGCGGTCAGAACTTCCTTGGCGCCTTGCGCGCGAGCGACCTGAACCTGCCGGGCTACGTCTTCCATCTCGTCGAGGCTGGCGAACTCAGCGGCACGCTGGCCGAATCTCTGCGCGAGGCCGTGCAGCAGATGGACTACGACGAGCGCGTCGCCTCCGACATGCGCGGCGCGCTCACCTATCCCGCGATCCTCGTCGCCGGCGGCACCGCCGCCATCTTGGTCGTGTTCATGTTCGTGGTGCCGCAGTTCGCAGACATCCTGAACGACCACCCCGACCTTCCTCTCTTGGCCGATGTCGTGCTCTCCACGGGCCTGTGGATGAACGACAACGGCGCCTGGCTCGGCCTCGCGCTCGTCGCCGGCATTGTTGCGGCCGCGATCGTCCTGCAACGCCCAGCCGCCCGTCAGCGGGTCGTGGACATCCTCGCCAGCGCTCCGGTGCTCGGGCAGTGGTACACCGAACTCGACACCGCCAAATGGGCCGCCGTGATGGGCGCCATGCTCGGCAGCCGCGTCGAACTCATGGACGCCCTCGACCTCGCCGGCCGCGGCGTCCGCATCAGCCGCCGCCGCACCATGCTGACCCAAGTGGCCGGCGACGTGCGCGGTGGCGTCGCCCTCTCCGAGGCGCTCGAGAGTCGCGCCGCCCTGACCCCCACCGGCTACAACCTCCTCCGCGTCGGCGAACAGTCCGGCCAACTCGCGGAGATGGCCAAAGCCTTGGCGCGCCTCTACGAAGAAAACAGCGCCCGCCGAATGAAGCGTGTGCTGGCCCTGATCGAACCGCTCGCCATCATCTTCATCGGCGGCTTCCTGGGCCTCGTGATGATCGGCATCATGCTGGCCATCACCAGCGTCAACGAAGTGGCCCTCTAGCTAAGCCAGGAGCTTGCGCCGCAGAAAACGACGCTCGCGCCGGAGTTGAGAACCCTCACCCTGCGAGAAGGCCCCCTCCGAAAGGCGAGGCGCGATTCGACTCCCCCTCCCAGGGAAACGAAAGGAGGAGGGGCGGGAGGGGGCTTCGTTCGGGGATTGTGGTGTACGGGGTTTTGGGTCGGCGGCCCCCCCTCCGAGAAAAGCGAGGACGCTTTTCTCGACTCCCCCGCGAGGGGGGAGTGACAGGCCCTCGC
>JAPPDJ010000140.1 GCA_028824555.1 Gammaproteobacteria bacterium
CTTCCCGGCCGCGCAGCGCTCGGGATGCGCGTGCCGACGCCTCCCGTGGCGACGTTGCCCGCGAAGCCCAGGACGAAGCCCGCGACTCGGGCGGCAGGCGTCGCCGTGGCGGTCGCCGCCGCAGCGAAGAGCCGCGCGCCGGCGCCACTGCCGAGCCCCAGACCAGCACGGACACGTCGGAACGCGAACCGCGCCGCACGGAATCGAATCGCGAGGCCCCTGACGTGGCGCAAAGCCGTCGCCGGCCGCGCAGAGATCGCTCCAGCGTGGGCAAGGACGCGGACACGGCGACAACGGCGACCGAGGCGCAGAAGCAAGCGACTGAAGCTCCGAAACCCGAAGCTGCGCCACAGGCCGCCCAAGCCACCGAAGATCGCGCGGAGGCGCAACCCCGGGCAACCCAGGTGGCGGAGGCAGCAGCGGAACCCAAGCCTCCGGCCGCAGCTCCCCTTCGCGTGCGCGCCAGCAACGACCCCCGCGCCAAGCGGGCAAGGCCCGAGGCCCAGGCAAGCGGCGAGTCCACGGCCGATGAGGCCGCAGCCCCAGAGGCGAAGCGGGATGCGGCCCGGACCACGCCTGAAGGCGCCTCAAAGGCCGAAGCGGTGCCCGAGCCCACGGAGCCGGCCGCAACCGAGACGCCGCCGCAGCCGAGCCCCGACGAGCCGGTCGCTCGGGCTGCACAGCCAGACGCGGAAGCGTCAGCCCCGGAGGAGCAAGTGGACGCGGACACGCCGAGTCAAGCCGCTCCGCCAGAGCCAGAGGCGCCACCGACACCGCAACACCAGGCAGAGGCAAGCGCGACTCCGCCAGCGGACGCAGAGCCCTCTCCTGCATCCGAGGACCCCGTGCCACAACGACAGGTAAGCCCGCGGCGAGCCGCAAACGACCCTCGGGAGGTAAAGCGCCGCGAAGCCAGCGCCAACACGCAATAGCGGCGGCGAAGCACTGCAAGGGGTGCCCTCTTGTGGAGGGTACCCCGCCCACCAGGGGTGAACGAGGGTAAACAGCATGCGTCGTGGGAGATCTCTCACGGCACACATGACCAAAGATGCACCTGTCGGGGCCTCTGGCTTGGCGACACTTGCGGGCACCCCGAAGCAGGTGCGCGCCATGGCGAACGCGGTCAGCCACGACCAGAACTTCAAGAACCTCATCCTCGACTATCCCCGTGATGCGCTTGACTTTTTCGCTCCGTCGGAGGCGCCGGCACCGGGCGACGACGTGACCGTCACCCCGGTGCGGCAGGAGCAGCTGCAGCAGCGCCTCGGCGGCACCTGGCGGGAGCTCGACGTGCCGCTCCTGGTCAAGTGGCGGGACGGACGCCGTGACGCCGTGCTGTTCGCGCTCGAGGAGGAGACCGGCCGGCGCGGCTTCTCGCCGCACCGCTTGGCGCATTACTGCCTCGACCTCGCCGAGATGCAGGGCACGGACCGCGTCGTGCCCGTGGCGATCTTCCTGCGCAAGGGCCCCGCATCAGCACCTCTCACGCTCGGCACGGAGCGCTGCGCCTATCTGCGGTTCGAGCACGTCCAGATCAGCCTCGGCGAGATGCGGGCCGAGGACTGGCAGGACAGCGGCAACGTGGTGGCGCGGGTGAACCTCCCCAACATGCGCGCCGAGGCCGACCGCGTGGACATCTATGCCCGCGCCGTTCGGGGCCTTCTGGAGCTGGAAACCGAACGTCGAGTTGCGGGCAAAATACTCGGAGTTCATCGACACCTACGCCGCGCTCACGGACAATGAGTACCGGCGCTACGAGCGGGAGCATCCCGAGGAGAGCAGCACCATGGCAGGAGTCATCCAGCGGGCGCGCGAGGAAGGCATCCAGCGCGGCATGCAACAGGGCATGGAACGCGGCATGGAACGCGGCATGGAACGCGGCATGGAACGCGGGCGGGTGGAAGGCGAGCGCACGGTGCTCGAACGACAGCTCCGCCGGCGCTTCGGCCGCCTGCCGCCCCGGATGGCACAGCGCCTGGGCCGGGCATCCCAGGCTGACCTCGAGTCATGGGCCGACAACGTCCTCGACGCCGCCACCCTCGACGAGGTGTTCGACTAGCGCCGCCAAACCCTGCGAGAAGCCCCCCTCCGAAAAGCGAGGCGCTTTTCGACTCCCCCGCAAGGGGGGAGTGACAGGAAAGTGCATGTCTCGACCGTTGTTGGGGGTGCGAGGGCCTTCCCGTCACTCCCCCTTGCGGGGGAGTCGAGAAACGGCGTTCCTCGGCGTTTCTCGGAGGGGGGCCGCCTGCGGCGCTGTGCAGAGGCGCCAGTCCGCGCTAGCTATAGCTAGTGGGGCGAAACGCCCCCGATCCGAGACTACTGCGTGGCCTCGCGCCGGGTCGCGGACATCAGGCGTTCCAAGGCGCGGGCCACGGTCTGGGGAGAGCCGCTGCGGCGCGCCAGCAGGGCGTAGAAGCTCGGCACGACAAACAGGGTCAGGAAGGTGGCGAGGGAGACTCCTGAGAAGACCACGATGCCGAGCACGGTGCGGCTTTCCGAGCCGGCGCCGGTGGCGAGGATCAACGGGATTGAACCCATGACCGTCGAGATCGTGGTCATGATGACCGGCCGCAGGCGGATGCCGGAGGCATAGACGATGGCGTCTTCGAACTCGTAGCCCTGATCGCGCATCTGGTTGATGAACTCGACAAACAGCACCCCGTTCTTGGCAGCGATGCCGATCAGCATCACCATGCCTATCTGGCTGTAGATGTTGAGGGTGGAGTCGGTGAGGAAGAGCCCCAAGAGCGCACCGCTGATGGCGAGCGGCACCGTCACCAGAATCACCAGTGGATGGATGAAGCTCTCGAACTGCGCCGCCAGCACGAGGAAGACGATCAAGAGCGCGATGCCCACGGTGAACGCGAGGCTGCCGCTTGCTTCCTTGTATTCGAGTGACTCGCCCTGATAGTCGATCTGCGCCTCGTCGGGGAATGACTCGCGCACGACTTGTTCGAGGAAGCCAAGCGCATCGCCGAGCGCGACGCCGGGTGCTAGGCTCGCCGAGAGCGTCACGGAACGCAGGCGGTTGTACCGATTCAGCCGGCCGGGACCCGCCCGCTCGCTCACCTCGATCAAGTTCGCAAGCGGCACCAACTCGCCGCTGCGTTCGGAGCGCACGTAGATGTTGGTGAGGTCCTGCGCCGAGGCGCGCTGGTCGTCCTGCGCCTGCAGGATCACGTCGTACTCCTCGCCGTCCTTCACGTAGGTGGTGATGCGCTGCTCGCTCATCATGGTGGAGAGGGTGCGGCCGATGTTCTGCACCGAGATGCCAAGCTCCGCCGCGCGGTTCTTGTCGATGCGAACGATGGCCTGCGGCTGCGTCTCCTTGAGGTCGCTGTCGAGGCGGACGAGGCCCGGGAACTCCCGCGCCCGGTTCAGGATCTGGTCGCGCCACTCGGCGAGTGTGTCGTAGTCTGGCCCTCCGAGCACGAACTGCACCGGTTGGCCGCCGCCGCGCCGCGACAATCCCGAACGCATGAAGGCGAAGGCACGCACGCCCGGAATCGTCTGCCACTGTCTGTTGATGCGCCCCTGCGCCTCGGCGGTCGTCACGTCGCGATCCTGCCAAGGCCCCATCGTCACCATGATGACGCCGCTGTTGGAGGAACTCCCGCCCCAGCCCGGCACCGCCATCACCACCACGTCGGCAATGCCCTCGCGAACCATCTGCATGGCCGGCATCTCGAGTTTCATCGCCTCCTGCTTCATGCGCTCGATGCCCATGCCCTCGGCGCCTGAGAACATCGCCATGAACGCGCCCTGATCCTCCGCCGGTGCGTACTCCTGCGGCACCTTCTGCAGCAGGAGCCACGCCGCGCCCAAGGTCCCCGCAGCCACCAGCACCGCCGTCCAGCTGTGCCGTATGAGCACGCGCAACACCGCCGTGTAGCCGCGCCGGAGCGCCGCGAAGCCCCGCTCGATTCCCCGCGTGACGAAGTTCTCGCCGGAGGACTTGCGCAAGAGCTTGGCGCACATGGCCGGCGTCAACGACAGCGCCAGCACGCTTGAGAACACCACCGCCGCGGCGATGGTGACGGCCAGTTCGCCGAAGATGACGCCGATGTTGTCGGTGAGGAACATGATGGGCGTGAACACCGCCACCAGCACCGCCGTGGTGGCGATGACCGCGAACGCCACCTGCCGCGAGCCGTTGTAGGCGGCGAGCAGCGGCGGCTCGCCCTCCTCGATGCGCCGGTGGATGTTCTCGAGCACGACGATGGCGTCGTCCACCACCAGGCCAATCGAGAGCACCAGCGCCAGCAGCGTGATGAGGTTCACAGTGAAGCCAAACGCGGCGAGCGCGATGAAGGCGGAGACGAGGCACACCGGAATGGTCACGGCCGGAATCACCATCGTCCTGAGCGAGCCGAGGAAGGCGAGGATCACGAGGCTCACCAGCACGATGGTGATGGCGATGGTGGCATAGACCGAGTTGATGGCCTCGCGGATGAACACGGAGTCGTCCGAGCCGGTGGACAACGTGATGTGTTCGGGCAGGGTCTCGTTGAGCTGGTCGAGTTCCGACTTCACCTCCTCCAGGGTCTCGAGGGTGTTGGCGGTGGACTGCTTGATGATGCCGATGCTGACGGTGGGCAGGCCGTTGGCGCGATAGATGGCGCGGTGGTCGCGGGGTGCCGTCTCCACCAGCGCCACTTCGCCGAGGCGCACGAGGTGGCCGTCGTCGCCGCGCGTGATGACGAGTTGCTGGAAGTCGCGCTCGGTCTCGAAGCCACGGGCGACGCGCACGGTGAGCTCGCGGTTCAGCGTCTCGATGCGCCCGGCCGGCAGTTCCAGGTTCTCGCGCCTGAGCGCCGCCTCGATGTCGTTGACGGTGAGGTTGCGCGCCGCCAGCGCCAGCCGGTCGATCCACACCCGCATTGCCGGCCTCGCGCCGAACACGCTCGCGTTGGCAACGCCCGGAATGACGGCAAAGCGGTCGGCGATGTAGCGCTCGGTGTAGTCGGTGAGGTCCATGCGCGAGAGGTTCTCGCTCACCACGTTGATGTACATCACGGGCCGGGCGTCGGAATCTTGCTTGCGGACTTCCGGCGGGTCCACGTCTTCCGGCAGCGAACGGTTCACCCGCGCCACCCGGTCGCGCACATCGTTGGCGGCGCCGTCGATGTCGCGGTCGAGGTCAAACTCGATATTGATGGAGGAACGCCCGTCCTGGCTCGACGACCGGATCGACTTGATGCCGGCGATGCCGCTGATCTGATCCTCCACCACGGTGGTGACGCGAGACTCCACCACGTCCGCGGAAGCCCCGGGATAGCTCGTGGAGATGGACACCACCGGCGGCGTGATGTCGGGATACTCCCTGAGCGGCAGCGCGCTGAAGCTCAAGACGCCAAACGCCACCAGCGTGAGGCTGATGACGGTGGCGAAAACCGGACGCTTTACCGACGTGTCGGACAGCCACATGGTCCTATCCTCCTCGGGCGGCCGGTCCTCCCGGCCGTCCTCCGGGTGGTCCTCGCCGACCGGGGCCGGGAGGTTCGTTGCCAGCGACCCGCACGGGAACGCCGGGTCGCACCTTGATGACTCCCTCGGTGATGACCTCCTGGCCGACGTTGAGCCCGGTGACTGCCTCGGCCCAGCCGGCGCGACGGATGCCGAGGTCGATGGCGGTCATGGCGGCGCGGCCCTCGTCCACGGTATAGACGAAGGTGTCCTCGCCGCGCTGCAGCAAGGCGGTCTCCGGCACCATCAGCCCGTCTCGACTGGCGGTGGTGAGGCGGACGGTCATCAGCATTCCCGGCCGCAGCAATAGCTCCGAGTTGTCGATCAAGGCGCGCACCGGCACGGCGCGGGTGACCGGATTGACGCGCGAGGAGATGGTCTCGACCGAGGCGGTGAATTCCCGATCGGGGAAGGCGACGCTGTGGGCGGTGAGGGCGAGCCCGGGCCTCACCTCGCCGAAGTGGACTTCGGGTATGGCGAAATCGAGCTTGATGAGGGAGATGTCGTCCAGCGTGGTGATGGCGGTGCCGGGGGTGATGAGGGTGCCGGCGCTTACCATGCGGAAGCCGAGCACCCCGGAGAAGGGCGCCCGGATCAGCCGATCCGAAAGTCGGGCCACGATGGCCTGATAGCGGGCGGTGGCGGCGGAGAGCCGCGCCCGCGCCTCGTCCACATCGGAGACCGGCACGCTGCCTTGGGTGAGGAGGTCATTCAGGCGCGTGTGCTGCGTGCGCGCGTCGATGAGGTTGGCCTCGGCCTCCGCCAAGAGCGCCGTCTGCTCCTGATTCGTGAGTTCGACGAGCACGTCGCCTTCGCTCACGTAGTCGCCGTCGTCGAAGCGCACGCGCCGGATGGCGTCGGTGACCTTGGCCGTAACGGTGACGGATTCGTTGGCAAGCGTGGTGCCAACGGCCTCGACGACATCGGCAATGGCCCGCACCTCGGCCGGCGCCGTCACCACGAGAGCCGCGGGCCTCGCGCCGCCGCCGGCACCTGGCCAGCCTCCGCCACCACCGCCGGAAGCGGCCTCGTCGCCGCAGCCGTAGAGCAGCGTGAGCCCTAACGCGAGAAGAACAGGTCGCAAGGCGATCCCTCCTCCAAGTCGACCCGCACTTTAGCACCAACACCGACACACACGGCAAGACCCTGCAAAAAAACGCAACGGTCCGGTGGCCGCCGGTCCCTACGAAGAAAGCCCGTCCCCGGCCTTTCTCGGAGGGGGCAGGGTTCGGCTGAGGGCGACGGTGAAGCGGACCAGCCCCCCTCCGAGAAAAGGCGAGGACGCCTTTTCTCGACTCCCCCCGAGGGGCTCGAGGGGGGAGTGACGGAAAGTGCGCACCACCACCGTTGTTGAGGATACGAGGGCCTTCCTCTGTCACTCCCCCCTTGCGGGGGAGTCGAGAAAGGCCGTCCTCGGGCTTTCTCGGAGGGGGGGCAAGGTTCGGCTGAGGGCGACGGTGAAGCGGACCAGCCCCCCCTCCGAGAAAAGGCGAGGACGCCTTTTCTCGACTCCCCCGCAAGGGGGGAGTGACAGGAGAGGGCCCGCGAACCGCTTGGGTCAAGACGGGCCGTAGGGGCGACCCTTGTGGTCGCCCGTCTCGAATACGTCGAGGAATCCGTCGAAGCGCAGCAGTTCGCGCAAGCGAACTGCCAACGCGCCCGTCAGGGCGCGCCGTCAGCCAGAGCGCTCCTCGAACTCCCGCACCAACTTCGCCGTGGCGACCCTCCGCCAGGCCCTTTCGATGATGTCCGGCAAGGCATCCCAGCGCACCGTTTCGAGGTTGATCAGCACCATCGGGTAATCCGCGTAATGGTCCGTGATGTAGAAGGTCTCCGGCGCGGCCTGCATCAGCATTTCGCGCTCCATCATGTCGCAGTGGATGGCGAGGCCGCCCTCGGCCTCCGAACGGAGCCTGGCGAGAAACCTGCGCTTCACCTTCAGCGAAGGCGTGCCGTAGCTGCGGCTCTCCTCGACGCCGGGGAACTGCCGGGCGACCTCGACGACGCGGGCGAAGAGCTGGGCCAAGCGCTCGTTCGGCGGAAACTTGATGGGAACGGGTTCTCTCGCCATCACGGCACCTTAAGACGAACAGGGCGCATCGAGCAAACCAGCGAGGGCCTCGTCTGACGGCGGCCCGGCATGGCGGCTGCAAATGCCTCCCGTGGCGTCGATGCGGAGCACGTAGGCCGCAGCCTCGTCGTCCACCCCAGCGACTTCCCGCCACGCGTCGGCGTCTTCGTAGGCGAGGAAGAAACTCCCTTCGACCTCCGCCGGCATCACGCCTTTCATCATCCTCCGGAACATCCCCCGCATGAAGCGGGAGGCTTCGCCTATCACGACGATGCTGAAGACTGGCATGTGATCCTCGGTGGCGGAAGACTCCACCGGCAGGTGCATGGGGGGCGTTGGCGTCCCGCCGCCCGAGCGTTCGTCCGCCCACTCGGCAACGTGATGGCCCCAAGCCCGGGTCTGGTCGCCCGACTCCTGCGAGAACCCGACGATGAGCAGTGCGCCAAGCACCGAGTGCGGCTCGATGGTCACCTCGTCGCCGTCGAGTGCCGTCAGCGGCAACGCGGCAACCGTGGCAGCGCCTTCTCCCCAAGCCAAGGCTCCGCACGCGAACGCCAACGCGCACGCCACGGCGCCGCGCTTACCCCTTTGCATACTCAGCTCCCCACAATCCGCTCCGCGAGTATCCCCCGTCCGACGACTGTCGTCACGGAACCCATCCTGGTTTTCGCCGCGCCCGAACCCAAGTCACGTGAGACATCGCCCTCTATTTGTGTACGAGATTGCCTTTTCGGGCGCGAGCCGCTTGCGTCCCGTCTCCAATGCCGTTCCACCCGAGCTTCATTGGAGAAACCATGCTCAAGTTCATTCTGGAAGAGCCCGAACGGCCCCCCATTCTCGACGAGGTCCTGACCCACGCCGAGACCATGCTCGCGAAGATCGAGCCCGGCATGGAGCGGCAGGTGCGCCCCGCCGGCCAGCGTCAGGCGGCCGACTGGATGATGTTCGAGTCCGCCGCCATCATGACCGTGTACGTCGAGTGCGTGCAATCGCTCAGCTACGACATTGGCGACCTCAACTTCGTCCTGTACGGCACCGAGCAGGGCGAGGACTCGGTTGCCACCGCCATGGGGCGCATCGAACGCCATGTCGATGCCGTGCTGTGGCGTCACGGCAAGCTCAAGGCGCTGCGCTGCGATCCCCTGGGCACGGAGGGGCGCGACATTCTCGTCGCCATCCACGGCCACCTGCTCGGCGAACTGCGCGCCTGGCTCGAATCCATCATCTCGACCCTGCGCGATCCCATTGCCGCCTTGGAGAAGCGCGGCGAAATCGTGGCGCCCGGCGTCGTCAAGCTGCCCATCCAGGCCTCCTTCGTGACGCCACCGCAGTTCGACGACCTCGAGGACTGGGCGGAACGCTGCCGTGGGGCGCGAAACCAGTGAGGCCAACAGCAGGAGTTTGTCAGCGCCCGCGCGCGCCACCACAATACGCGGCGCAGGTTGATGTTTGGCGAGGTGTCGTTTGGAACCGATTGCAATGCCGTGGGTCGCGAGTCGCTGGGGCGCGAAGGCGCTGGCGGGCGCCGTTCTTGGCACCATCTTGTCGCTGCTGGCCGGCTGCGGCGAGAGCAATCCCGAGGCCGAGCGCGCCGCCGTCGCCGCCACCGTGCCCATCCTCGAGCGGCTCGATGCCGGCGACTACGACGCCGTGCACGCCGGTGCCTCGCCCTTCCTCAAGCAACAGGTGCCGCACGAGGAATGGCTCGCCGAAGTGCAGGCGTTGCGCGGCCCGCTCGGCGCGCACGAATCCCGCGCGGTGGGCACCACCACCTACGTCAACAACCCTTGGGGCGCCCCCCGGGGCGAATACGTGATCGTCAGCTACGACTCGCACTGGCAGAACGGCAGCATCCACGAAAACCTCTCCATGCAGCGCCAGCCCAACGGCGCCTGGGCGCTCGCCGGCTACCACGCCCAGCAGCAATAGCGCCGGGCAGCCTGCTTTCTTGGGAAGGGAGGGCGCGCATTCCGCATGGAAGGGGCAAGGTCCAGAGCATCCCCGTGTATGCTCGCCGCTCCGCCACGAGCAACGCACAAGAACGCCATGTCTTTCTCCAATGCCGTAGCCATCGCCGGGGTCGGCGAGACCGACTACTCCCGCGACAGCGGCCGCACGGAGCTCGCCCTCTCGCTGCAGGCCATCGGTGCCGCGCTCGACGATGCCGGCATCGCTGCGGCCCAGGTCGACGGCCTAATGAAGTGGTTCGTGGACACCAGCTCCGAGGCGGAGGTTGCCGTCAATCTCGGCATTCCCGACCTCGCGTGGTTCGGCGAGATCAACCAGGCCGGCAATGTCGGCGCAGCGCTCGTGGCGCATGCCGCGGCGGCCATCCACGCCGGCCTCGCCAATACCGTCGTCATCTATCGCGGCGTCAACGGCCGTTCCGGAAGACGCTACGGCCGGGGCGACGTGACCGGGCAGGGCGGACGCGGCGCCGGCGCGTTCACGGAGCCGTTTGGCCTGCTCACGCCGCAGCACGGCCTCGCCATGTCGGCGCGGCGGCGCATGTTCGAGACCGGCGTCACCAGCCGCCAGTTCGGCCAGCAGGCGGTGATCCAGCGCAAGCACGCCAACCGCAATCCACGCGCCACCTTCCACGACCGCCCGCTGACTCTCGAAGACCATCAGGAGTCGCGTCTCATCGTTGACCCGTTCCACCTCTTCGATTGCTGCCTCGAAAGCGACGGCGGCGGCGCGCTGGTGCTGACCCGTCCCGAACTCGCGCGGGAACGCCGTCCCGACCGCCCGCTGGCGCTGATCCGGGCCGCGGCACAGTCGGGACCCGGGCAATCGTCGCCCGTGCATCGAACCGCTGCCCGCCTCTTCGCGATGGCTGGCGTGGAACGTTCGGACATCGACGTCGTGCAAATCTACGACCACTTCGGGCCGTTTGTCCTGTTCGCGCTCGAAGACTACGGTTTCGTCGAAGATGCCGGTCATTTCGTGGAAGATGGCGGCACGATGTGGGATTCGGGCAAGCTGCCCGTAAACACCTCCGGGGGCCATCTTTCCGAGGTGTATCTGCAGGGCATGAACCATCTGATCGAAGGCGTGCGCCAAGCGAGAGGCGAATCCACGAGCCAGGTGCCGAACGCAGGGCTTTCCTTTGTGGATACCGGCATCGGCACCGGCGCCGTGATTCTCGAACGGAGCGACGCATGAGCGACTGGACCTTCGAACGCCCGCCCGAGCTTCCCCTGCCGCAACCGTCCGAGGAGTCGGCACCGTTCTGGGACGCCCTGAAGGAACGCCGCCTGATGCTGCAGAAGTGCGCGGTGTGCGGCGCGATCAGCCACCCGCCCCGCGCCAAATGCGGCAGTTGCGGTGCCATGGAGTTCGTCTGGCAGGCGTCCGAAGGCGTTGGCGAAGTGCATTCCTATGTCATCACCCACCAAGCCGTGCATCCGGCGCTCACCGGCTACACGCCGTTCGCCACGGTGGAAGTGGCCCTGGCCGAGGGCGTCCGCATGACCTCGAACCTCATCGACACGCCACCCGAGCAAGTTGCCATCGGCCAGCCCGTGCAGGTCGAGTTCATGGATGTGGGGGAGGGAGTGGTGCTGCCGATGTTCCGCCGCCAGCAAGGCAAGTAGCGCCGAGCAAGAGCCCTCGGCAGCAGCCTTCTAGCAAAGGCGGACCCTCGGCCGGAAGGCATCCGTAGAATCCTCCCATGTTCCCCAGCATCCCAAATCCCCACGCGCTCGTGCTGCTGCTCGTGACGGCAGCGGCGCTCTATCTCTTTAGTCAAGACAGGATCCGCCTCGAAATCACGAGCTTGGGGCTCCTCTCCCTTCTGGCCGTCGGCTTTTCGGTGTTCCCCTTCGAGGGCGTCGAGCCGGCCGGACTCTTCTTCGGGCTCGGCCACGAGGCACTCATTTCCGTGTGTGCGCTGATGGTGCTTGGCCAAGGCATCGTCGTCACCGGCGCCCTCGAACCGGTCGGGCGGCTCTTGGGGCGCGCGTGGGCGCGGGTGCCGTTCCTGTCGCTGTTTGCAACGCTTCTCGTTGGCGCCGTGCTGTCGGCCTTCGTCAACAACACGCCCATCGTCGTGCTGCTGCTGCCGATCCTCATCAGCGCGTGCCTACGCGCCAACGCCTCCCCCACGCGAGTGCTGATGCCGATGGGCTTCGCCACCTTGGTGGGCGGCATGGCCACCACCATCGGCACCTCCACCAACCTGCTCGTCGTCGCGGTCGCTAACGACTACGGCCTCGAACGCTTCGGCATGTTCGACTTCGCGGTGCCGGCCGCCATCGCCGGCGGCGTTGCCATCGTCTACCTGTGGCTGGTGGCGCCGCGGATGCTGCCCGAGCGGGGCATTCAACTGGCGGATTCCTCCACGCGCCTGTTCGACGCCCGCATCACGCTCTCGGAAGCGAGCAGCGTGGTGGGCAAGACGGTGGAAGAGGCCACCAAGGCCGTGGGCGACGGCATGAAGATCATCCGCATCCGCCGCGATGACCTTTCGCTCTATGCCGGCCCGCACGAAGTCCTTCGCGCCGGCGACCGCCTGCGGGTGCGCGACACCTCCACCCATCTCGCCAACTTCGCCCGCGCCATGAAGGGCACCTTGCAGCGGCGCGACAGCGCCGGCAACGACGAGACGCCGGAGGGCCTGGCGATGGCGGAGGTGGCGGTGGTCGGCGGCTCGAGGCTGGACCGCGCCAACCTCAAGTCGTCCTCCTTCCTGCGCGACTACGAACTCGCCGTGCTCGCCCTGCACCGCCGGGGCAAGGACGTCTGGCAGCCGCACGAGGAAATCCAGGATGTGGTGCTCGAACAAGGCGACGTGATGCTCGTGCAGGGCCCCCCGAACCAGATTCGGCGCCTGAAGCGCAACGGCGAGTTCCTCGTCCTCGACGCCACCATGGAACTGCCGCGCACCCGCAAGGCCAAGCTGGCTCTCGCCATCCTCACCGCCGTCATCGTGCTGGCGGCCACCGGCGTCATGCACATCGCGGTAAGCGCGGTGTTCGGGGCCCTCTTGATGCTCGCCACCCGCTGCCTGCGCATCGGCGTCGCCATCCGCGCCATCAGCCCCGCCGTCTTCTTCGTGGTGGCGGCAAGCCTGGCCTTAGGCGACGCCCTCGTGAAGACCGGCGCCACCCAATACCTCACGGACGTCTTCCTGTTCGCCACCACCGGCGCCACCCCCACGGTGATCCTGGCGGCCCTGATGATGCTGCTCGCGCTCCTTACCAACGTCGTCTCCAACAACGCCGCCGCCGTCATCGGCACCCCCATCGCCATCGGCATCGCCGCCCAGCTAAACCTGCCCCCGGAACCGTTCGTGCTCGCGGTCCTATTCGGCGCCAATATGAGCTTCGCGACGCCCATGGCCTACAAGACCAACCTCCTCGTGATGAGCGCCGGCGGCTACCGCTTCAGCGAGTTCGTCCGCGTCGGCACCCCGCTCACGTTCCTGATGTGGGCCGTGCTCACCTTTCTTCTGGCATCAATGTACTTCTGACTGGTTCCCGTCCTCTACGCGGGTATCGCGCAAGGAGGACCGTGCTCAGGTCAATTGGATTCCTTGACGCTTTGGATGACAGGCACCGCAGCGGCCGCAGCCATCCGTTGGACGACCTCCGGCTCGCCGACATTCCAGACTTTGACCGTCGGACATGCTCGGGCTCGCTGAGCCAGCCTTGCGTCTGCGGTGACCAGAGGTGCTGCCGCGGCTTCGGCGCAGGCGAGATAGACGCAGTCATAGACGGGATGATCGATTTGCACAGCCAAGGTGGCAGCCCTGACGACTAGCTCCGTTGAGGGTTGGAGCCCAACGGCATCCGCGATGTTTGCCAACTCCTCGATGTAGGGATGAGGCGATGGGATTTCCTTGCGGCGAGCCTTCTTCCAGATGACATTGGCGACCTCCGTTAGGATGAAGTCCGGCGCATCGAGGACGATCTTCGGGGCGAGGAGCTGGCGGGCTTCGTGCGAGTGGGCCTCGGCGAAGAGCCACTTGACGACGATGCTCGCGTCGACGATGAGCTTCAACGGTCGCGGTCGTCACGGATCAGGGCGACGCTATCTGTCTGAGGGAGGCCCTCGGTGAGCGCGTGGAGCTCAGCCGTACGCTCCCGGAACTCCTCGACTCGCGCGGAACGGAACGCTTGTTGCGCGAGAACGTGACGAATCTCGCCCTCCAGCGAGCGGTGGTTGGCCTTCGCCTGCGCCTTCAACGAGGCGATGACCTCGTCGTCGATATTCCGGACAGTTACGCTCGCCACAGCCGCGCCCCCTCCTTGTCGATGAGGGCGTTATGATTGCATATTGCTGGCAGGTGGTCTAGTCGCGACCAAGGAGACCATTGAGCGTCTCCTCCGTGAGCCCCTTGGCCCTTGCCGACGCCGAGACGCGGTCGCAAAACCGTTGGAATTCCGCGACGTTGAGCGTGGTTAGCCGACGGTAGTCGCTGAGCGACAGGACGACGGCTACTTCGCGGTTTTGCCGACGGATGGTGACGGGTTCCCGCTGTGCGGCATCCAAAACCGCACCAAGCCGTTGCTTGGCTTCTGAAGCCGACACGACCCGCACGGCAGCACCTCGTCCAATCGATCTAGTTTGGACAACTTTAGCCCCTGCTTCGGGCGATCACAACGCGTCCTGCGCCGTATCAGTCCGGCAGGCCCAGGACCCGTTTGGCGATGATGTTGCGTTGCACTTCGGAGCTGCCGCCTTCGATGGAGTTGGCCTTGGAGCGGAGCCAGCCGCGGGTGGCTCCGAGTTCCGCCGGGGCGTAGGCGTCGCCGGACCAGCCGAGGGCCTTAACGCCCATGATGTCCATGGTCAGGTCCTGGCGGCGCATGTTCTGTTCGGTGCCGTAGAGCTTGAAGAAGCTGGAGAGGAAGCTGGGGGCACGGGAACTGGTGGATTCCTCGATGGAGCGGCGGATGGTGAACTGGTAGGCGGTTTCGTCGATGCGCAGCGACGTGACCCGGCGGCGCAGGTCCCGGTCGGCGATCTTGCCGTCCTCGACGCCGGCGTACTCCCGCGCTGTCTCGTCGATGGTTCTCACCCTCTGCCGGGCATTGCCGCGACCGCCGATGGAGCTGCGCTCGTACTGCAGCAGGCGCTTGCCCACCGTCCAGCCCTCGCCGGGCTTGCCGATGAGGTTGCGCTTGGGCACCCGCACGTCGTCGAAGAAGGTCTGGCAGAACTCCGACGAGCCGCTGATGAGCTCGATGGGGGAGACGGTGACCCCAGGGGTGTCCATGTCGAGCACGAGGAAGGAGATGCCTTCGTGCTTGACGCTGAAGTCGGTGCGCACGAGGGCGAAGATCCAGTCCGCCTGATCGGCGCCGGAGGTCCAGATCTTCGAGCCGTTGACGAGGTAGTCGTCGCCGTCTTCCTCGGCGCGGCATTGCAGGCTCGCAAGGTCAGAACCGGCGCCGGGCTCGCTGTAGCCCTGGCACCAGCGGATTTCGCCGCGAGCGATGCGGGGGAGGTGTTCGAGGCACTGTTCGTGGGTGCCGAATTCGAGGATGGCAGGGCCGATCATGGTCAGGCCGTGGCCGGAGAGCGGGGCGGCGGCGTTGATGCGCCCCATCTCGTCGGCGAGGACTTGGTGCTCTTCGGTGGAAAGTCCGCCGCCGCCGTACTCCTTCGGCCAATGCGGCGCCGTCCAGCCGCGCTCGGCCATGCGGTCGAGCCAGAGCTTGGTTTCCGGGTTCGGATACCTGGCCTTGCGGCCGCCGGCCGTGTAGCCGCCGGCGCGGCGCATGGTGGGCGGGCAGTTCTCTTCCAGCCAGTCGCGGGCTTCGGCGCGGAACGTCTCGGCGGTCATGGAATCTCTCCTCCCTGGTGTTCTTGCTCGCGGCCCCTCTCGGGCCGCCGATCGGCGCGTCAGCTACGCGCGCACCTCAAACCCAAACTAGAACGGCACTCCGGCGACCATGTTGAAGGCGCCGTGCGGCGACGGCGCGTCTCTCTCCTCGCCCCATTGGCTGATCTGGCGGTGCGCCACTTCCACGCCGTTGTCGGGGCAAAGGGTCACCAGCGCCACCTTGCCGCCTTCCGAGCCGGCATAGTGTGCTACCGGCGAGCCGCAGTAGTGCGCCACGGTGTCGCCCTCGCTGTGGTCGGCGTGGACGTGCACATGGCCGAGCGCCAGATAGTCGAGCCCGGAGGCGCGGATTTCCTCGCTGGTGATGGGCGACGAGCCCCAGCCGATGCGTCGTTCGCACACCTGGCCGTGTGCCATGCCGATGTTCCACCAGGATTCGTGGCGGTCGGGCACGCCTTCGAGCGGGAAGTTCTCCGGGGCGTGCTCCAGCATGGCCTTGCCCCAGATGCGGGCGTGGATTTGCGGCAGGTCGACGGTCGAGCCCTCGTGCGACATCAGGCCATGCACGTGGTTGCCGCAGGCGCCGAAGTCGAAGCGGTTCCACACCGAGCGCTGGTCGTGCACGTCGTGGTTGCCGGGGATCATCGCCACGGGGCAGGAGACCCGGGCGAGCTGGGCATAGACGAACTCGATGTTCGAATCGTCCACCCGGTTGTTGTCGAAGAGGTCGCCGGCGATCAGCAAGAGGTCGGCATCCTCGGCGAGGGCGACGTCCATGACGCCGGAGAAGGCGCGCTCGGCGCGGCTGCGGAAGCCGTCCTCCTTGGGCGGATCGCCGGCGCGGCTGTCGAGATGGACATCGGAGGTGTGAACGATCGTAAGCGACTGCATGGAATGGCGTTCTTCTTCGGCGGAGGAAAAGTGGCTGGCGCTCTCGGCGTCTATTCCTCCACCGCGGTTGCGAGCCGCTCGGCTGCGCTGGCGAAGTCCTCCATGAACTCGTACACCACCGAGCGGGCGGAAACCGTCTCGTTCATCAGCCCCACGCCCTGCCCGACGTAGTAGTTGGCAAGCCGCTTGGCGCCGGGATGATCCGACTGCGCGAGCTTGTCGATCTTGCGGAAGGCGGCGCCGGCGAGGATGCCCTGCAGCGGCATGGCGAGCGGATCCGGGCAATCTTCCGCCGTCCATGCATCCGTCCAGGCGGACTTGAGCTGGCGCGTGTACTTGCCGGTGCGGCTGCGGGAGCGAACCGTCTGCCGGGAGTTGGCAGCCAGCATCTTGTCCTTCACCACCGGCGAGGTCTCGGCCTCTGCCGTCGTGAGCCAAACCGAACCGGTCCAGACGCCGGCCGCGCCCATCGCCATGGCCGCCGCCATCTGCCGGCCGGTGACGATGCCTCCGGCGGCGAGAATGTGGGGGCCGTCGTCTTCGCCGAGCCACGGCTCGAGTGCGTTCAGCACTTCCGGCACGAGCACCATCGTCGAGACTTCGCCGCAATGGCCGCCAGCTTCGGTGCCGGCGACGATGATGACATCCACACCCGCCTCTGCGTGCTTGATGGCGTGCTCGCGGGCGCCGGCGAGTGCCCCGACCTTGACGCCTGCCGCCCGCGCCTTGTCGAACATGAAGGAAGGCGGCACGCCGAGCGCGTTCACCACCATCTTCACCGGATGCGAGAAGGCGACATCCAGGATCTTGCTCGCGCCGACCTCGCGCATGCTGTCGCCGACGCCTTCGGTGGGCATGGCGTCCCAGAGGCCTGAGGTGTCGATGTCGTTCTGCGCCAGCAGGTTCTCGATGTAGCGCTTGTGCTCTTCGGGGATGCGCTCCTCGAGCTCGTGGGCGCTCAAGGCATGGTCCTTGCTGTCCATGCTGGTCGGCACCAAGAGGTCAACGCCGTAGGGCTTGCCGTTCACGTGCTCGTCGAGCCAGGAGAGCTCGATGTCCAACGTGGCGGGGGAGTGTCCGGCGGCGCCCAGGACGCCGAATCCACCGGCGCTGGAGACGGCAGCGATCACGTCGCGGCAATGGCTGAAGGCGAACAGCGGAAACTCGATGCCGAGTTCCTGGCAGAGTCGGGAGTTCAAGGCGTGGCTCCGAACTTGGGCGGGAAAGCCGACTAAATTAGCACGAACGGAGGGCAAACGGCGGCTAAAATGCCGCCCGGAGGCAAGCGAGAAGCGAACCCGCAAAGGAGCAGTTGCTCAAGCAACTGTCCATGCGCCCATCAGGGGCGCGCCACGAGCCAAGAGGACTTCATGGCGGACATCGGCACCGAAACCCTGCAGAACCAGCAAGAGCAAAACCAGCAAAAGCACAAGAACGACATGTACGGCGACGTGGACAATCCCGCCGCCATCGAGGACGCGCCCCCGGCGGTGCCTGCGGCCACCGTCGTGCTGCTGCGCGACACGGGCCTTGGGCCGGAGGTGCTGATGCTGCGCAAAAACTCGCGCATCGCCTTCGGCGGCATGTGGGTGTTCCCCGGCGGCAGGATCGATCCCGAGGACTACCCGGAAGACGGCAACAAGGACATCGCTGCCCGCAACGCCGCAGCCCGGGAGGCGCAGGAAGAAGCCGGAGTCGAGCTCGATCCGCAGGATTTCGTGTGGTTCGCCCATTGGACGCCGCCGCCGAGCACACCGAAGCGCTTCGCCACCTGGTTCTTCGCCGCCCGCGCCGGCGAAGACGCCATCAGCATCGACGGCGGCGAAATCGAGGACCATCGCTGGATTCGCCCGGGCGATGCCCTCGCCAAGCACGCCGAGGGAGAAATCGACCTAGTGCCGCCGACTTGGGTGACGCTCTACCACCTTTCGCAACGCCAATCCGTGGCGGCCGTGCTCGGCCACTTCGCCGGCCGCGAGGCGCGCGTTTACCAGACCCGCGTGGTCAAGCGCGCGGACGGCGTCCGCGTCGCCATGTGGACTGGCGATGCCGGCTACGACGACTGGAACGCGGACCTTTCCGGCCCCCGCCACCGCCTGAACATGCCCGCAGGCGGCTTCTCGTTTGAGAACACGGTGGTGGATTACTAACGGACGCTCGTTTCCGCCGGCAAGGTCAATGGGCCGGCGTTCGCACCCGGCCCTCATCGTCAAGTCGTGTGGCCGCTGCAACTCGCGGCGGCACAATCAAGCGTAGCCGCCGGCCATGACGCGGTCGAGGTGATCGTGCAAGGGCCACGCTGTCCGATGGACTGTGTGAGCGCATAGTGTGAACACGCCCTAACGGAAGCCGCGACTTCTCGGGCTACTCCTTCCGCACGCCCGTGAACTCGGCGCTGCCCACGGCCATTTCGACCTTGCCGGACATCGTGTCGCCGGAAACCGTGCCGCTGTAGTCCAGGTCCACGTCGAAGAAGCGTCCTTCCACGGTGACGGTGAAGGCGAAGCTGTCGCCGTCAACGGCAATGGACTCCACCTCCATGGTGCCGCGTGCGCCGACGATCGTGCCCGAGTGTTGGCCATCCGCTTCGACCACCGTCATTTCGCTCTCGACCGGGCCGTCGTCGGTTTGGCGGGTGAGGGTCCAGGTTCCCGCAAGCCCTTCGGCAAGGGCGCTGGTGGCGAGGAAGGCGATGGTGGTTGCGAGGGCGATCCGGGCGGATTTCATGGGCAGGTTCTCCAAGGGTTGTACGGGGACTTCGGCAGCACTCACGAATAGCCGATGGAAAGCAGGTTGTCCACCGGCTGGTAGAGCTCTTCGAGGTAGGTCATGTCGGCATCTTCGAGCTCGATCTCGGCGGCTGCCACGAGTTGCTCCACCTGGCTCACCTTCGACACGCCTACCACGGGCGAGGTGATCTCGGGCTTGTTCAGCAGCCATGCGAGGGCGATCTGTGCCGGGGCATGGCCGAGGCGTTCCGCCACCTCCACCACGCGGTCGGCGATGGCGAAGACGTTCTCGCCCCGATAGAGGCCCTCCGTGCGGGCACGGTCGCGGCCTTGGGAGCGGCTGGTGGAACCGGAATCGAAGCCGCCCCGGTAGGAGCCCGTGAGGATTCCGCGTGCGAGCGGCGACCAAGGCGTGAGGGCGACGCCGGTGCGGGCGCAGTAGGGGTTCATCTCGCGCTCTTCCTCGCGATAGACGAGGTTGTAGTGGTTCTGCATGGAGACGAAGCGAGTCCAGCCACTGGCGGCGGCGAGCATCTGCAACTCGGTGAACTGCCAGGCGAACATGGAAGAGGCGCCGAGATAGAGCACCTTGCCGGCCTTCACCACGTCGTGCAGGGCCTCCATCGTCTCCTCGATGGGCGTGTCCTGATGCCCCGGTACGCCTTGCGGGTGGCGGTGGATCACGAGATGGTCGATGTAGTCGAGGCCGAGCCGCGCAAGGCTCGCGTCCACCCCCTCCATGATGTGCTTGCGCGACAGCCCGCTCTGGTTCGGCCCGCGCCCCATGGGCATGGCGACCTTGGTGGCAAGCACGTACTCGTCGCGCGGCAGGAGCTCGCGGAGCAGCCCACCCACCACCTTCTCGCAAGCACCGACGCCGTAGGTGTCGGCACAGTCGAAGTAGAACAGGCCGTTGTCGATGGCAGCCTTGAAGATGGGCCGGGCCTCGTCGGGCCCAAGCGTCCAGTCGCCTTGATGGCCACGCCCAGGCTCACCGAAGTTCATGGTGCCGAGACAAAGCTCCGACACCTTGATGCCAGCGTTCTCGCCAAGCTGCACAGCCTTCAGCATCTATCGTTCCTTCCGTTCGCGAGTTTCGGGGCGGGCGCATCCTATCGGAATTCGCCGCCTCGGCGAAGTTCGATGGGGTGATGGGACGGCTTTGGCTGGGGGCAAGAAGCGTTGCCGGCAGGCAGCGGTTCTTGTGGCGCTAGCAGCCTACGGCGGCGCAAGGGATTTCGGCCGCGTTGAACGCCCTTAAGCGCGATGGCCGACAGCGCCTCTTCATGCACGCGACGAGCGGGGCCGACGTGCCTATGATGGAGATGGGCCCGGCGGGTGTGTTGCGGAGTGGAAGTGAACGATCACGGCAATGCGGACAGACGGTTCGGTCTTTGCGGCACGAAGTTCCTGATTTCCGCGCAGGACATGGATCGCGCGGTGGCGTTCTATCGGGACGTCATCGGCCTCAACGTCAAAACGGCCTCGCCCGGATGGAGCGAACTCTCGTTCGGCACGGCCATCGTCGCCCTGCATGGAGGAGGAGCCGGTCGTTTCCAGAAGACGGGGCTGTCGTTCACGGTCGACGACATCGAAGCCGCCTGCGACGCGGTCGCCCGCGGCGGCGGGAGCGTTCGCTCCGGCCCTGAGGATCGCGGCGAAGAGGGCATCTTTCTGGCCGAGCTGACGGACCCCGAAGGCAACGGCTTCATGATGAGCCAGGAAAAGGAGTAGGAGCCCGCGCCCCCGAAGCGGGCTTCCTTGACCTTCGCTATCCCGACAAGAGGATGGCTCTGCGGTCCAGGAGAGGGAGGAGCGTGTCGGCGGGAGCCGATGGCAGCGCCAGCACGGCGCGGGTGATGCCGGCTTCGCGGTAGCGGGCGAGTTCGGCGGCGTCTGGCGGGGCGCCGAAGACGGTGATGGAGAGGGTGCTCATGTCGCGCCCTGCCTCGTCCGCCACGGCGCGGAGGCGGGCGACGTTGCCGGCGGCGTCGAAGCCGCCGCGGGCGCGGGGGAACCAGCCGTCGCCGTATTCCACTACGCGGCGCAGGGTGTGGATGGATTCGCCGCCGATGAGGATGGGCGGGTTCGGCTGCTGCACGGGTTTGGGGAAGGACCACACCGGGTCGAAGTCCACGAACTCGCCGTGGAACTCGGGTTCCTCCTCGCTCCAGAGCGTCTTCATCGCCTTGGCGCGCTCGCTCATCACGCGAAAGCGCTTGGCGAATTCGGTGCCGTGGTTTTCCATTTCCTCGGCGTTCCAGCCGGCGCCGATGCCGATCTCCACACGGCCGTTCGATAGCAGGTCCAGACTCGCGATTTCCTTGGCGGTCACGATGGGATCCCGCTCGGTGAGCAAGGTGATGCCGGTGCCAACGCGCAGCGTCGTGGTGGCGGCCGCCGCGGCCATGAGGGAGACGTAGGGGTCGAGGGTGTGCCAATACTCCTTCGGCAAGTCCGCGCCGCCGGGCCACGCGCTCCGCCGGCTGGTGGGAATGTGCGTGTGCTCCGGCACGAACAGCGACTCGAAGCCGCGCGCCTCCACCTCGCGCGCAAGCTCGTCAATGCGCATCGCATACCCGGTGGCGAAGATGAATGTCCCGATCTGCATGGAGTGCTCCCCTGATGGACCAAGTGCAACCGTAGCATCCTTCCTGCTTTGAACGCATCGACAGACTCCGCACGGGCCTCGTCGGGGCGGGGCTCGTCCCGGGCTTGTCCCCGCCCGTCTTGAATGCGCCGATGGATGAGGGAGGCGTGCGGCGGGGGGTTGCGCTCGAGAGTAGGACATTTCCTTTTCCTGTCACTCCCCCCTCGCGGGGGAGTCGAGAAAGGCCGTCCTCGGGCTTTCTCGGAGGGGGG
>JAPPDJ010000017.1:0-467 GCA_028824555.1 Gammaproteobacteria bacterium
GGCCCTGCCCGGCGGCTCGAAGATCCATGCCTCGGCCTGGTACGACAACTCGGCCGCCAACCGCTCGAACCCGGACCCGACGGCCGAGGTGCGGTGGGGCGAGCAGACCGACGAGGAGATGATGTTCACCGCGCTGTCGTACCTGATCGATGACGAGGCGACGGCGGAGACGACGCAGCAGCCGTAGAGCGCCCGCGGCATTCCGCGTGTGACCAGGGGGGCCGTGCGATCGACCGATCGCACGGCCCTCGTGCTTTGCGCCAGCCGCGAGGGGGCTCGACACCGGCGATCCGGGGCCGCCGCGCGGAACCGCCCTGTGCGATCGAGGCGGCCGCGCTCGAGGGCGACCTCGCAGAACCCCACGCCGCGGCCGCGTCGCCGCGGCCCGGTGCAGGCTGGTCGGCAGACACCGCGTGATGGAGTACTGGCTGGTCGACCCGGCCGCCGAGACCGTCCTCTTGACATCT
>JAPPDJ010000017.1:477-2258 GCA_028824555.1 Gammaproteobacteria bacterium
TATCGTGAACCGACCGGGACGAAGAGAACGCCGGAACTTCTGCATGCCGAGGATGCGCGCTCCCACCCTGTCCTCAAACGAGGGAATGTCCCGGAGGCTGTTGATCTGATGTGAAGCGGGTGGCGACTCCTCGCCCCGTCCGTGATAGGACAGGGGTGTCAACCAGGAGGAGAGCCACCCATGGCGAAGCATGACAGGCGGAAGCGTTCCAGCCAACCCCCCGATTCGCGAACAGCCTCGATTCAGGTGCCGCTGCCGGTGCTCAGCGTGCTGAACGGTGTGCGGGAAGCGTTCCATGGCTTGTGCATCACGACCGGCCTTCAGGTTCTGCAGGCGATGATGGAGGGGGATCGAGACGACCTGTGCGGCCCGAAGGGGCGCCATCAGTTGGAGCGGCCGGCATGGCGGGGCGGGAGCGTGGCCAGTCAGGTGACCCTTGGCGGGCGCCAAGTTGCGGTGCCGCGGCTGCGCGTTCGGAGCGACGACGGGGAGGTGGCGCTGCCGACCTTTCAATGGGCGGCGGCCACCGACCCGCTGGACGAGCACACGCTGGCGGCGGTCGCGGCCGGGGTGTCGACGCGGCGGTATGCGGGCACGTTGGACCCGGTGCCGGCGGAGGTGACGGAGCGGGGAGCGTCGAGCAGCGCGGTGTCCCGGCGGTTCGTGGCGCTGTCGGCCAAGCGCCTGCAGTCGTTTCTGAGCCGGCCGTTGGGCGAGCTGGACCTCCGGGTGGTCTGCATCGACGGCAAGGTCTTCCGGGAGCACTGCATGGTGGTCGCGTTGGGGATCGACACGCAGGGCTGCAAGCACGTGTTGGGTCTGCGCGAAGGAGCCACCGAGACGGCGGCCGTCGCCAGCGGCCTGCTGAGCGACCTGGTGACGCGCGGCCTGCCGACGGACCGGACGTTGCTGTTCGTCATCGACGGGGCGCCGGGGCTGCGACGGGCCATCAGCGATGTCTTCGGTTCGTGCGGTGTGGTGCAGCGCTGCCAAGTACACAAGCTGCGCAACGTGATCGGTCATCTACCCGAGCGGCTGCACGCATCGGTCGGCAAGGCGTTGCGGGATGCCTGGGGCCTCGATTCGGCGGACCGCGCGGCGCGGGTGCTGAAGCGGTTGGCGGGGTCCCTGGAGCGCGACCACCCCGGCGCGGCGTCGTCCATCCGGGAGGGCCTCGAGGAAACGCTGACGGTGAAGCGGCTCGGTCTGACGGGGACGCTCGAACGTACGCTACGCACGACGAACATCATCGAGAACCTGATGAGCAGCGTCGAGAACTACACGCGGCGAGTCAAGCGGTGGCGCGGCGGCGGGATGATTCAGCGCTGGGTAGCGAGCGCGCTGGTGGAGGCGGAACCGCGCTTCCGGCGGGTGCGGGGCTACCGCGACCTGCGCTACCTGGTCGCGGCCTTGGACGTGCTGGCCCCGCCCGACGGCGCGGTCGCTGACGTGGCGTAGAATAGGCGACTCGAAGCGGAAACAGGGAGTCCGCTACCCGCGAAGTTCAACAACGAAAGGGACAATCCCTCAAACGAATTCGACACCAGGTAGAGAAGCGATTTGCGATACAACGGCGTGACCGTGTCGTCCCGCTCCAGATCATCCTTGAGGTTGTAGATGGTGAGATCGCGGATGCGCAGGGGCCCGGCATCTGCCAGCAGCGGCCGATAAGCGGTGTCGAACGTGTCTTGGGTCCATGCTGGCGCCATCCGTGCGCACGTCGCGATGTCCGGAGGATACTCCACGCTACACAGAGCATCCAGGAGGGCCGCGAGTAGGAT
>JAPPDJ010000005.1 GCA_028824555.1 Gammaproteobacteria bacterium
TCGCGGAACTCCGCGAGCCGCAAGTCGTCCTCTTCGCGGGAGGATCGTGATGGCCCACCAAGGCGAAGATGCGCCAGGAGCGCACGATTGCCGGGGGCCGGTCGTTCAAACAGGCTTTCCAAGATATCGTGTCCTTGCGTGCCCTAGCGGGCCCGTTCGCGTGCCCTAGCGGGCCCGTTCGCGTGCCCTAGCGGGCCCGTTCGTGTGCCTTAGTGGGCACGTTGGCAGTTCACTAGCGAACTGCTGGCCTATCGAGCGGCTGCGTCAGGACCAGGATTCGGCGTCTTCCGCCTCGTCGGCACCCGATGCGGCCGTATCGTCTTGCTCGTCGCCTTCCTCGTCGTCCATCGGCAGGCGCACGTTGCGTGCCGGCACGACGGTGGAGATGGCGTGCTTGTAGATCATCTGGCTGACGGAGTTGCGCAGCATCACGACGAATTGGTCGAAGGCGTCGATTTGCCCCTGCAGCTTGATCCCGTTAACAAGATAGATGGACACCGGAACCCGCTCCCGACGCAACGCGTTCAAGAAGGGTTCCTGAAGGGAATGACGCTTCGACATCGTGGCGCGCCCCCAGGCGAGCGGCTTTGTGGCTCCGGTGTTCGACTATGGCGAGCTAGCTTGCGTTTTTCAAGCGATGATGGGGTCTTGCGGGTTGGCTGGGTGGGAGAGTTGGGCCGCCTTTGATGGGTTCAGCCGTTCAAAGCAGCGTGTCGGGAGTCGGCGACGGTGAAGAGGCGGTCGAAGCCAACCATCTCGAACACGTCGCGCACGGGTGGCGTCAGGGAGCAGATCGTCAACGTCACGCCGCGGTCCTCTGCCCGTCTGGCGGCGAGCACCACGCCCCGCAGGGCAGCGCTCGAAACCGTCGGCACACCGGCCATGTCAAGGATGACCTTCTCGTCGGTGCTTGCGATTTCCTCGTCGATGTAGCGCTGGAATTCCCCAGCACCGATTGTCTCAATGTGGCCGACCGGTGCAAGTACGAGCGTCGTCCCGATCCGTTCCGCCTTGACCTCCATGCAATCCCCAATTGGCTAGCGTCCTCGCGGGCGCGCGTCTAGGGGTTCGCTTGCGCGTACCCCGAACCTGGCGCGCCCGCAGGGAGTCGAACCCCGAACCCCCAGGTTAGAAGCCTGGTGCTCTATCCAATTGAGCTACGGGCGCTCTTTATCGCAGCCTCGAAATCCGGCGACACGCAATCATACTGTGCCGACACGATTGCGCCACACAAGCAGTTGCGACGCCGCGCGCACGGCTTCGTCGGAGGTGTTGACGGTCGCCGCGACGTCGCCCCAGCCGCGCAGCCAAGTGAGCTGGCGCCTCGCTAGTTGGCGCGTGGCGGCGGTGATTCGCCCGGCCAGTTCTCCGCGCTCGAACTCGCCGTCGAGGTGTTGCCACACCTGTCGGTAGCCAACCGCTCGCATGGATTGTGCCGCTGCCCCGAGATTGGGGATGCGGCGCAGCGCCCGCACCTCGTCCACGAACCCGGCTGCGAGCATGGCGTCGAGGCGCGCTGCGATGCGCTGGTGAAGGATAGTGCGGGGCTCGGGCGTCAGGCAGACTTCCACGAGTTCACAACCTAGTCGGTCGCCCGCACCCGGGCTGGGTTGGTGCCAGAACTCGGTGATCGAGCGTCCGGTCAGCGTCAGCACCTCGAGGGCGCGCTCGATGCGGCGGCCGTTGCTGGGATCCATGCCGGCCGCCGCCACCGGGTCCCGTGCCGCTAGTTCGCCATGCAGCGCCGGCCAGCCCAACTCGCATGCCCGCGCGACGATGTCGGCCCGCACCACCGGGTCGGCCGGCGGCATCGGCGCGAGGCCCTGCTTGAAGGCACGGAAGTACAGCATGGTGCCGCCGACTAGCACGGGAATGCGTCCGGCCTGTAGGGACTCTGCGACGGCGGTGTCGGCGGCGTCGAGGAACTCGGCGACGGAAAACGTCTCCGTGGGGTCGCGAACGTCGATGAGCGCGTGGGGAAAGCGGCGCAAGATGTCGGTTTCGGGCTTGGCGGTACCGATGTCCATGCCGCGAAAGACCATTGCCGAGTCCACGCTGACGAGATCAACCCCTCGCTGTTCGAAGGTTTCGGCAAGGCGGATCGCGGCCGCCGTCTTGCCGGCGGCGGTGGGTCCCATCAGGCAAACGACCTGACGCCTCGGTCGGTGGGACGCTCCGCTCAACGTCCGCGCTGGAACATCGCGTCGAGGGCCTGCATCGGCAGCGTCACGAAAGTGGGGCGGCCGTGGTTGCACTGGCCGGCGTTTTCCGTGACTTCCATTTCGCGCAGCAAGGCGTTCATCTCAATGAGCGAGAGCTGACGGCCGGCGCGCACCGAAGCGTGGCAGGCTGCGCCGGCGAGGGCACGCTCTTGGCGTTCCCTGGTGACCGTGGTGGTTTCGGTGTCGGCCAGTTCCTCGATCATGTCGCGAGCCAGGCCCTCGACGTTGGCCCCCGCCAGCAGGGCCGGCACTTCGCGCACCGTGACGCTGCAGGGGCCGGAGCGCTCCACCGCCACGCCGAGCGCCTCGAACCGCGCCGAGTTGGCTTCCACGAAATCCGCCTCCGCGCCCGGCAAGTCCAAGGCGACAGGGGTCAGCAGGCGCTGGCGCGGCACCGAATCGGTGTCGATGAGGCTCGCCTTCATCTTCTCGTAGATGATGCGTTCGTGCGCCGCGTGCATGTCGACGATGACGAGGCCAGCGGCGTTGTGTGCCAGCACATACACGCCATGCAATTGCGCCAACGCGAAACCGAGCGGCGGCACGTCGCCGGCTGGCGCCGGCGGCAGCTGCACGGCATCCCGCAATTCATTGGGCAAGGTGGTTGCCGGGTCGCCGGAGCGCTCGAACAGCCTTGCTAGCGTGGCGTAGTCGGCTGGCCCTCCCACTCGTCCCGCACCCAGTTCCCCCAGCGAGCGGTGCGGCGACCCCTGGCCATGCGCGGACGTTGCGAGTGCTGACGCTGAACCCACGGCGCCCTGCGGCATCTCTGCGGCCCCCGTCAGCGCCGAAGCAGACGGCGCCGCGTCGCCCGGACGCAGGTCGCGCAGCATCCGCGTGAGCTTGCCGAAGAGGAAGTCATGCACGCGGCGTTCGTCGCGGAAGCGCACCTCTTCCTTGCGCGGATGCACGTTGACATCGACGAGGTCCGGATCAAGGTCAAGATGCAGCGCGAAGATGGGGTGGCGACCGTGGAACATCACATCGCGATACGCCTGGCGCACCGCGTGTCCGGCCAGTCGATCCCGCACCGGGCGACCGTTGACGAAGAAGAACTGGCGGTTCGTGCGGCTGTGGGAATGCGTGGGCAGGCTTACCCGGCCCCATAGCCGGAGCCCCGGCACCTCCTCGTCAATGGGCACGGAGCGCTCGGCAAAGCCGTCGCCGAGCACACGCTCCATGCGTTCGGCGAGCGACTCCGAGAGCGGATAGTCCTCCACCGTCCGGCCGGACTGCGACAGGCGAAAGCCGATGCCGGGGTTGGCCAGCGCCGT
The DNA here is from genome assembly GCA_028824555.1 of Gammaproteobacteria bacterium. Classification (GTDB taxonomy): domain Bacteria; phylum Pseudomonadota; class Gammaproteobacteria; order Pseudomonadales; family Azotimanducaceae; genus VXYL01. The sequence goes on from JAPPDJ010000005.1 coordinate 3,497, forward strand.
GCGGCGAACGGCTTCGGCGATGTGCAGCGATTCTGTGCGCTCCGTCTTCAGGAACTTGCGCCGCGCCGGGGTGTTGAAGAAGAGCTCGCGGATTTCCACCGTGGTGCCGGGTGGATGTGCCGCCGGCGCGAGGCGCTGCTCGGCGGAGCCGTGGATTTCGATGCTCCAAGCGGAGCGTTCGCCCAAGCGTCGCGAGACGATGGTGAGCATGGCCACCGCTGCGGCGCTGGCGAGGGCCTCGCCGCGGAATCCGAGTGTGGCTATCCCTTCGAGGTCATCGGCTCGCTCGATCTTGCTGGTGGCGTGCCGGGTGACGGCTAGACGCAATTCGTCCCTGGCGATGCCGCAGCCGTCGTCGCGCACCGAGATGCGCTGGACGCCGCCGCGTTCGATTTCGATGGCAACCGATCCCGCGCCGGCATCAATGCTGTTCTCCACGAGCTCCTTGACGATGGAGGCGGGACGCTCTACCACCTCGCCGGCGGCGATTTGGTCTGCTACCGCGTCCGGGAGGCGCCGGATGCGGGCGTTCGCGGGTGCGGCGGCCTCGGTGTTCAACCGCCGGCCGCCGTGCGCGGGATCAGGAGGAGCTGGCCGATGTAGATGCGGTCGCCGGGAACGTTGTTGGCGCCGCGGATGTCGCTCACCGTCACGGCATAGCGCTGGGCGATGTGGGAAATGGTCTCGCCGCGGCTCACCGTGTGGCGCAGCATTTCTCCGGCGACGGTGGCCACCATGGTGCCGGCGGGCGGGTCGGAGTAGGCCCAGTTCTGGATGCCGAGGGCGATGGCGTCTGCGAGCTTGCGTTGGTGCGCCGAGCTTGCCAGCAGTCGCGCCTCGCCGGCGTTGGAGATGAATCCGGTCTCCACCAGCACCGAGGGCACGTCCGGGGACTTGAGAACGGCGAATCCCGCTTGCTCCACGCGCTTCTTGTGCATCCGCGCGACGGCGGCCATTTCGCGGCGGATGGCTTCGCCGAGTTCCAGGCTGCGGCCGAGGTTGGCTTTCATGGACATGTCCACGAGCACTTCCTGCAAGTCGCTCGAACGCCCTTCCAGGGTCACCGGGCCGAAGCCGCCGATGAGGTCGGAACGATTCTCGCTCTCGGCCAGCCACCGTGCCGTCTCGCTCGAGGCGCCCCGCTGCGATAGTGCATACACCGATGCGCCGCGAGCGCGGTTGTTCTTGAAGGCGTCGGCATGGATGGAGACGAAGATGTCCGCTGGCATCTGGCGGGCGAGTTCCGTGCGCTTGCGCAGCGGCAGGCCGTAGTCGCCCTCGCGGGTGAGGACGCCGGCGAAGCCTTTCGCGGCGTCGAGCCGCTGCTTGATTGTCTGGGCGATGGCGAGCACGACGCGTTTTTCGTAGATGCCGCCGACGCCGATCGCCCCGGGATCCTCGCCGCCATGGCCGGCATCGATCGCCACCATGATGTCTCGCTGTCCTTCCGGCGGCGACACCACCGGCGCCCGCACCGGCCGCCGCACCGGCTCGTCCGGTGCGAGGTCGATGACTAGCCGATGGCCGTATGGTCCGACCGGTTCGAGTCGGAAGTGACTGACGGCAACCGTGCGCTCGAGATCGATGACGACGCGCAGCACTCCTGGCCGGTTGACGCCGGCACGGATGCGCCGAACGATGCCGCTCTTGACCGCGGGTGGCCTGAACGACCGCGCCGCCCGAACGCCCATGAGATCGAAGACGACCCGGTCGGGCTTGTCGAGAACGAAGGTGCGATATTCGACTTGCGCCTTGGTGTCGAGAACTACCCGGGTGGACTCCGGGCCATCGTGGCTGCGGACATCCACGAGTTCGTTGGCAGCCGAGGCGGAGATGGCCGCGAAGCACATCGACAGCAGCGCGATGAAGCGCATCGCGAACGGCCGCAGGATTTCCGGACGACGGGCGCAACGCCCTCCCTCACGTGGAACAAACCCCGCAACACGTTGATGGCTTGAGGATTTGACTCGAAGCGAGGGCCCTTGGGGCGAGGGCATCCTGCCCTCGCACGCGCCGAAGGCGCGCAGGGTGGCAGGAAACGCAGTTGCAAAAGGCCCGTCCCCTACGATCAGAGCCTCCCTACCGCAGGTCGCGCAACACAACGCGCCGGCCCTCCCCTTCGCTGCTGAGGACGATCTCCACCGCCGCCGCTGGCATCTTGTCACCGGCCATTTCCGGCCATTCCACGAGCTTGATGGCCGGTTCCGCGACCAAGTCGTCGAAGCCGAGGTACGTCAATTCGCGCGGGTCTGCAATTCGATAGAAGTCAAGATGATATATCCGCTGCCCGTCAAGGTCATACGGTTCGACCAGCGTGTAGGTGGGGCTGCGCACGGAGCCGGAATGACCCAACGCGCCCAGAAAGCCGCGCACGAGGGTGGTCTTGCCCGTGCCCAGGTCGCCGCGCAGGGTTACAAGCTCGTCGGTGAGTGCGAGGTCCGCAAGCCTTGCGCCGAACCGGAGGGTGGCGGCCTCGTCTTGCAGATACTCGTTCATGGCGTGAGCCGGATGCTGTCGATGATGTCGGATGCGAGCAGCGCCGACTCGGTCTTGAGCGCAGCCTGGTCCCCTGCTCGGGCGTGCAGCCACACCGCGAGCTTGGCCGCATCGACCGACGCAAGGCCTTGCGCGAGCAACGCCCCGCCGATGCCCGAAAGCACATCGCCGCTGCCTGGGGTCGCCATGCGAGGGTTGCCGTCGAGGCAGATCCCAGCTAGTTGGCCGGCATCGGCGATCAACGTGCCAGCTCCCTTGAGCGCGGCGACGCAACCCCCGCCCAAGGAGGATAGTTGCAGCGCAGCATCGGGCCGCTGCGCCTGCACTTGCCCGGCTGAGAGGCCGAGCAAGCGTGCCGCCTCGCCCGGGTGCGGAGTGAGGAAGCTGCGGGGCGGCACGGCAAGCCCGAGCCGGGCGATGCAATTGAGCGCATCCGCATCGATGAGGAGCGGCGTTGAGTGCTCGCGAGCGGCTGCCAGCGCCGCCTGACAGATGGTCGTTCCCCAGGCGCTCTGGCCGAGACCCGGGCCGACAACGACAGCATCTGCCTGCTGGACGAGGCCCGCTACGTCGGCGGGTTCCACGGCCCTCGCCATCAGTTCCGGGTAGCGCGCGAGGATCGGCGCTCGGTTAGCTTCGGCTGTCCCGACCGTGACGAGCCCGGCACCGCTCAGGAGCGCCGCGCCACCGGCGAGGATTACTGCCCCACCCATGCCCGCATCGCCGCCGAGGATCAGCAGACGACCGAATTGGCCTTTGTGCGCGCTGGCGTTGCGTTGCAGCCGACTGAGCGTCGAACCATCGAGCACCGGCACCCCTCCGGCATTCGAGTGGACTTCCTTCGGGATGTCGAGTGTTTCGAGCCGCACCTCACCCACATAGTCGACCCCAGAGCCGGTGACCAACCCCAATTTGGGTGCGACGAAAGTGACGGTGAGGTCGGCCCGCACCGGTTCCGGCATGAGCGCGGCGCCGGTGTCGGCGTCGATGCCGCTCGGCAGATCGAGCGCCAGCACCGGCAGCCCGCTTGCATTCAATTGCTCGATGGCGCGCTGGAATGCCGGCCGAACTTCGCCCTTGGCGCCGGTGCCCAGCAAGGCATCCACGACCACATCCCCATCGGCGTGCCATGAGGCACGGGCCGCCCTGGCGAGCTCGGGGTCTGCAAGCCGCTCCCGAGCGAACTCGAGCGCCTTGCCGGCATCACCGGCAATACGCGCCGGGTCACCCACTTGCACCAACTGCACGCCGAACCCTGCATCTGCCGCCGCCCCGGCGACGATGTAGCCATCGCCGGCATTGTTGCCAGCACCGCAAACTACGGTAACCCGCCGAGCCTCGGGCCACCGCTGCCGCAGATGGCGAAACGCCGCAACACCGGCCCGGTGCATGAGCACGAAGCCGGCGATCCCGCACTCGTCAATCGCACGCCGGTCCAAGGCCCGTGTCTCGCCCCCGCTATAGACCTTGGGCCACGAGAGCGCTTCGGATTCCATGGTCATGTTCGTCGAACAGTCCACGGGTTGACCACTTCAACGCCGGTATTGTGGAACTCACTCGCGTTGCGTGTGACTACGGCGAGACCGCGCGAGGCCGCCGCAGCCGCGAGAAAGGCATCCGCGACATGGGCATCGAGCGGCTCGCCGCGGCGGCGTTTCTCCTCCATGATGCGTGCACAGGCTTGGGCATCACCAAGGGACCAGTCGACAACCCGGTCCTCGAACAGTTCGTCGAGGAGGTCGCCGAAACGGTCAGCAAGGTTTGTCCGTCTCCGACCCGCCGGAAGGCGACCGATGCCGTCGAGGATTTCCCACACCGTGACGGTGGCGATGCCGATACCCTCGTGCTCGATCGAATCCAAGAAAGCTGCGACCCGCGGCTCTGGATGCGGTCGCATCATCTCGGAGACGACGTTTGCGTCGATCAACCAAGCGAGTAGGCCCGTCACTTAAGCGTTGTCTTCGGTGAACGACGGTGGGTTGTGGCGGTAAGGTGCCCGTGTCGGCAACTCAACGCCGTGCCGCTCGCCGAAATGACGCGCAAAGGCTTCGGACGGCTTGGCGCGGCCCTCGGTTTTGCTACGTTGCGCGTGAATCAGGCGGCGCACTAGTTCCTCCATGGACACGCCGACATCTCGCGCCTCGCGTCGGAGCCAAGACTTGTCGGCAGGATCGATGTCTCTGACGGTCAGACTTGTGCTCAAGGCGTCGCCTCCTGTTCACGCGCCGCACCGAATGGGACCGGCGCTTGCAAAATATGCTATCAGGTCTTGGCCCCCGCGGAAGCATGTACAGCGGCCCCGCCGCCCTTTTCGCCACGCATGGCCGCGATTGTGGGCAACCCGCCTAGGCGTAGCCGAGCCACCGGCACCGACGGGCATCGACCTGTATGGTGCGGCGGAGGACGGGGCCGGGATCGGGCATGGACACAGAAAGGCTCGCCGCGCAAATCGAGACTTGGGCGAAGGAACTCGGCTTTGCGGAGGTGGGTTTCGCCGATGTCGATCTTTCCGCCTATGCGCCGAGGTTTCGCCGCTGGCTGGCGCAACGCTTCCATGGCGAGATGGAATACCTCAAGCGCAATCTCGACAAGCGTCTCATTCCAGCCGCGTTGGAGCCGGCGACGATGTGCGTCATTTCCGCGCGCATGGACTATCTCGGCTCCCTACCGCCGGCTGCGACCGATCTGCCGGCGAGCGACGGCAGTGCCTACGTGGCCCAGTACGCGCGAGGGCGGGATTACCACAAGACAGTTCGGCGCCGGCTCGCGCGGCTTGCACGGAAAATCGACGCCGAGGCGCCAGGGCGATACCGAGCCTTCACCGACAGCGCCCCGGTGCTCGAGAAGCCGCTAGGAGAGAAGGCAGGCCTTGGCTGGATCGGCAAGAACACGCTCCTGCTCAGCGAAAAGGCCGGTTCCTGGTTCTTCCTTGGCGAGATCTACACCGACCTGCCGTTGCCGCCATCGCCACCCAAGAATCACCCCGGCTGCGGCAACTGCCGCGCCTGCATCAGCGTCTGTCCGACCGACGCCATCGTCGCACCCGGCGTGCTCGATGCCCGCCGCTGCATCTCCTACCTCACAATCGAAAGCCACGAGGCCATCCCCCTCGAGTTCCGCGAGGCCGTCGGCAACCGCATCTTCGGCTGCGACGACTGCCAGATCGTCTGCCCGTGGAACCGCTTCGCCACGAAGTCGAGCGAGGCCGACTTCGCTCCCCGCCACGGGTTGGACCAGGCCGCCATCGCCGAGCTGCTGCAATGGACAGAGGCCGACTTCCAGCAACGCACCGAAGGCATGGCACTGAAGCGCATCAACTACCAACAGTGGCTGCGCAACCTCGCCGTAGCCGCCGGCAACGCCCCGAAGGATCCGGCCATCGCTTTCGGCCTGCGCCAACGTCGCCCGGACGCCGAACCCATGGCCCGCGAACACATCGACTGGGCGCTGGCACGGCAGGCGAGCGCCGTGGCCATCGGCAACTAACGCCGGCGACGAAGGTAGGACGGTCGCAGCGCGTATCCGAATCGGCCTATGCCGGCAGCGTTTGCTACGTCAACAGAACGGCCGCGTGGACAAGTATGCTGTCCAACGTCGTCGGCACCCGCCATGCCGCCAAGCGCCCCTTCTTCGGGTGCCGTCAGCGGCGGGCCAGAAGGGCGTTGGCGATGCCGATGACGGCCAGCAGCACGAGCAGCAGGAGGAGGCGGAGGTCGCTGAGATAGATGCTCGGTGCGACGGGCACTGCGATGGTCTTGGCGAGCGCCTCGATCTTGTAGTCGTGCTTGCCCGAGAACACCGGATTCATGGCGATTTCTAGGAGGTCGCGCCGGCTTCGGTAGCGGACGATGCCGACGGAGCCCCACGTCTCGGCGCCTTCAATGCCTGCTAGATCCATGGCTTGGTGGACCACATCGCCGGCGAAGGTCGGGTGGCAGGCACGCCGGAGGAGGGCGGGAAGCATGTGCTCCATGTAGCGGTTCATGTTCGCACCGGCTTCCGGGTCGTCGGCAAGGTCAAGCAGGTTGACCATCAGGAACTGACCGCCATCGTCTTCATCCATGAAGCGCCTGATGCTGGAGCGCTGCTCGTCGCCCCATCCCATCTGCGCCGCCGTCTGCAAGTACGCTTCCCGCTCCGCCGCCGAGACCGGCCCGGACGTGTTCGTGTACCAAAGGCAGAACAGCAGCCACAGGAAGCCCGGAGCAGCCCAGAGCCAAAGGCGCGGCGAGCGAAGCGCGGCAGTTTCCACGAGCCGGTCCTCCAAGCGCCAACATGCGGCGACGCGGGGCAGTGTACGATGCCGCGACGCCCGCCCGACGGGCGAACTCAAGGAGGGGAGCAAGGGCAATGGCTGACTACAACACCATCATTCTGGAGCGGCTCGGAACGGACGAGCGACTCGCGCGCATTACGCTCAACCGCCCGGAGAAGATGAACGCGCTCACGGGCGAGCTGTTCACCGAACTCAGCGAATGCCTGCACGATCTCGAGGCGGATCAAGCTTGTCGCGTCATCATCCTTCGCGGCGCGGGACGCTGCTTCAGCGCCGGCTATGACCTCACCCCCGGCCGCGAGCGGCACCCTGGGGAGCGGGTGTATCAAGGCAGGGATGCCAAGGGGCGGGCGCTGCTCATGAACGTGCGCACCTCCATGCAGCAGATCACCGACGTGCAGATGTATCTGTGGAACATGGCCAAGATCACCATCGCCCAGCTACATGGCTACGCCCTGGCCGGCGGCTGTGAACTGGCGATGATGACTGACCTGGTGGTGGCCGCCGACGATACCCAGATCGGCCACCCTGGACTCAGGGGCCTCGGCACCGCCCGCAACGGCTGCATCTGGCCGCTGGTGCTCTCCATGCGCAAGGCGAAGGAGTATTACTACACCGGCGACAGCATGACCGGCGCCGAAGCGGCCGACATCGAGATGATCAACTACGCCTGGCCGAAGGAAGACCTGGACGCGAACACCATCGAGTTCGCCGAGCGGATCGCCAACGGTTCGTCGGACCACCTCGGCATGTTGAAAACGACCATGAACCGGTTCTACGAGAACATGGGCATCTACTCGTCCGTGCGCAGCGCCACCGAACAGGACGCCATGGCGCAGATGACCGAGTGGGCTTACGAGTTCGGCGAATCCATCCGCGAAGGGGGCCTCAAGCATGCGTTCCAGACCCGCGACGCGCCCTATCAGGGCACGGAAGGCTTCCGCGGCAAGGACTGACGCCGAACGGCCGGAGTCGGAGGGAGGGCATCCTGCCTTCCCAACGCGCCGCAAGGCGCGTCCGCGTAACATCCGACTCGTTCGCGCCCTGTCGCCGGTTGGAGGGCGAGACGCCCTCCCTCCGAAGGGGCGCCCCCTCGTGGCAGTTGGCTTGCTTGTTGCGATGCTGTTCGCAACTTCGTGCCAAGTAAATCCATCTGCCGAGCCGCTTTCGCCCGTCTCCGACATCGCCACGCGGTTCGAGGAAGTGAAGCGCTCCCCGCCGAAACTGCGTGCATTCCTGCGCGCCATGCCGAAGGGCGCAGACCTGCACAGCCATCTCGGCGGCGCAATCTATGCGGAGAGCTATCTGCACTGGGCGGCGGAGGATGGCCTTTGCGTGGACGTTGGCCGTCTGGTCCTGGTGACTTGCGAGACCGAACAACTGCGAATCTGCGGGGAAGACCAACCCCCACCGCCGCTGTGCCACCGCGAACAGGACCTTGTACCGGTGGCGGATGCCGTGGCAGATCGCACGTTTCGTGGTCGCCTCATCGATGCCCTTTCCACCCGCAACTACCACCTTTACGAACGCAGCGGCCACGATCAGTTCTTCACCACTTTCGGCGCGCTCGGGCCCGCCGGCCGAGGCCACGAAGCGGAAGTGCTTGCGGAGGCAATCCAGAGGGCCGCGGGGCAGAACATCCTCTATCTGGAGCTCATGTCTTCGCCGGGAATGGGTGGCGCGGCGGCGCTCGCCGCCGACATGGAATGGAATGACGACTTGGGCGCGATGCGGGCGGCGCTGCCGAACGCCGAACTTGACCAAATCGTCGCCGGCGTATCCACCTACCTTGCCGGACTAGAAGCCGAAACCCGCGCGGTCATGGGCTGCGACGGAGATCCTTCCGCCCTGACGCCACAAGAACCGTTGCCTTCGGACAACGCTTCTTACCCCAGCCCAAGCCGTCCTAGCACTCCGTCGAACTCCGCCGAAACGGCGAAGTCCGACAGACTGCTAGGCTGCGACGTGACCGTGCGCTATCTCGCCCAGGCGATCCGCACCCGCCCGGCACCGCAAGTGTTCGCGCAGATGGTGTATGGCTTCCGGCTCGCCGCCACCGACCCAGGCGTCGTGGGCGTGAACCTGGTGGCGCCGGAAGATGACCCGATATCACTCGCCGACTACAGCCGCCACATGCGCGCCGTGGCCTTTGCCTCCGGCGAGGCGCCGGATGCAGGAATCGCGCTGCACGCCGGCGAACTTGCGCTCGGTCTGGTGCCGCCGGAGGAACTCACGTTCCACATTCGCGAGGCGGTGGAGATCGCCGGCGCAAACCGCATCGGCCACGGCACCGACGTGATGCACGAAGACGACCCCTACGATCTGCTCGCCCGCATGCGCGAGGGCAACGTGGCGGTGGAGATCATCCTCACCTCGAGCGACGTGATCTTGGGCATCACCGGCGACGATCACCCCCTGCCCATCTATCTGGAACACGGCGTTCCGATAGTGCTCGCCACGGACGACGAGGGCGTATCCCGCACCGACCTCACGCACGAGTACCAACGCGCCGTCACGACCTACGACCTCGACTACGCGACGGTGAAAGAGCTCTCCCGCGCCAGCCTCGAACACTCCTTCCTGCCGACGGAAGAGAAGCAAGCTCTGCTAGGCGAGCTCAGCCGCCGCTTCGCAGAGTTCGAAGCCAAGGAGGCGGCGCGCGATCCGGAGTAGGGCGAGTCCTTCCAGCGCCGGGCCGGATACCCTCCCCGAAGCAAATGCGTCCAGAAGGACGCGCCGGCAAACGCGCCCCGCCCAGGGCGGGAATCCGACTTAGCCTTCCTCGGCTTCGTCGTCGTGCGGCAGGGGAGAGGCGATTCTCAGCACGTTGCCGTCGGGGTCGGTCGCCAGGAACTCTCGGCTGCCCCAAGGCTTGTCGTTTGGTGCCTCGACGATGGTGGCGCCGGCTTCGACATAAGCCTCATGCACGTGGTCTGCGCTGTTGACGTCGAAGAACACCCAGGTTGGGTCGATGGTGCCTTCGGTTTCAGCGAGGAACAGCGTCACCGCGCCGTTGGAGACAGCGGCGAAGGTCTTGTCATCGCCTTCGGGCCAGTCCCAACTAGCGGTGAAGCCGAGCTTGGTGGTGTAGTGGTCGATGCTCGCTTCTACGCTCGCCACGTCGAGAATCGGCGTCGCGGCTTGGAAGGAAAGGTCGTTCGGATCGTGCTCGCCTTCGTGCGCCGCCACCACGGCCGCCGCCAGCACCAGATTGGCGACGCACGCCTTGGCGACCCGTGTCTTTGTGTTCATCCTCCGTGCTCTCACTCGCCAAAACGCGCAATGAATGCGTCGATGCGCCTAGCGTTGGCGCCGAGGTCAGAGCGGCCCACCCGCGAAGCGGAGCGGATGTCCACCAGCGAGCCGCTGCCGTCTGGGCGGATGCGCACCACCACATCGTCGATGAAGCCAAACCAGAAGGTGGTGGCAACTGCCTCCACCGTCAGAGCGCCGCCCCGCGGACCACTCGCAACCACATCCCAGCCCGTTTCCCGCGCCAACGCAACCGCGCGCTCCAGCGCCGCCTCGGGGGCAAGCGCCGAGCGCACGGTCTCGATGTCCGGATAGCCGCGCTGCTGCGTCTCGGACTTCTCGGGGTCGTATACGAGCGGTTCACCGCCGCGCTGTGCCAACGCCGCGAACGCGGGCGGGTCGGCGAGGTCGGTGGTGACATCGTTGAGTACCGGCGCGATGGTAGTGAGGCGGTATTGCCACCCGGTTACTGCCAGAGCGACGATTGCCGCCGCCACACCGATACAGGTGGGCAGAGCCGCGTCCTTGCGCCCCGCCGACAAGGCGAAGGCCAGCATGGCGATGCCGAGCACCGCCACCGCCGCACTGACGAACGTGCCGGTGTAGAGCAACTGAAAGCCACGCCCGAAGTGCCAGAGGCCGAACTTGGCGCCGAGCGCCCCCACTGGCAGCATGGCAAGACCCACCAGCCCGACGACGAGCACGGCCTTTGACAGGCTGTTGTAGCGATCGAATGCCACCGTTACCCCCTTTGCAGACTACGTGCGCAGACTTGCGGCTAGTGCCCCGTCCTGCGACCAACTTCCCGAGTCGGACCGCAACCAAAAACCGCGACGCCGCAAGAAAGGGGAGGATGTGCCGCCTCGAACACGCCTCCACTCGGATGTTCGCCGCGAAACTCGGGCCGAAAAATCACCTTGTTTGTCTAGCGGCACACTAGCATAACCGCGCAAGGCTTCGGCGGAGACCGACATGGCGGCAGGCAACGACGGCGACGAGATAGAGCGGTTCATGGCCGGACTCGAACGGCGCAATCCCGGCCAGCCGGAGTTCCATCAGGCGGTGCGGGAGGTGGCGAACACGGTGGTGCCCTTCATCGCCCGCAATCCCCAGTACCAAGGCGCGGAGCTCATGGAGCGGCTAACCGAGCCGGACCGCATCATCGCCTTCCGCGTCACTTGGCAGGACGACGCCGGCCGCATGCGCGTCAACCGTGCCTGGCGGGTGCAGTTCAGCAATGCCATCGGCCCCTACAAGGGTGGCCTCCGGTTCCACGCCAGCGTGACGGTCGGCGTGCTCAAGTTCCTGGGCTTCGAGCAGATATTCAAGAACAGTCTCACGGGCCTCCCCATCGGCGGCGCCAAGGGCGGCGCCAACTTCAATCCCCAAGGCAAGAGCGAGCACGAGGTGATGCGCTTCTGCCAGGCAATGATGCTGGAGTTGCACCACTACATTGGGCCGGATCGGGACGTCCCGGCCGGTGACATCGGCGTCGGCAAGCGCGAAATCGGCTATCTCTTCGGCCAGTACCTGCGTCTGTCCAATCGCTTCAGCGGCGGTGTCATCACCGGCAAGGGCCAGACATTCGGCGGCAGCAACGCTCGCACCGAGGCCACCGGCTACGGCACCGTCTACTTCCTGCAGAACATGCTCGCCACCCGCGGCGAGGACGTTGCCGGCCGAGTTGCCACCGTGTCGGGCTCTGGCAACGTGGCGCTCTATGCCATCGAAAAACTCGCCGAGCTCGGCGCCCGGGTGGTCACGGCGAGCGACTCCGGCGGCTTCGTGCATGACCCGGAAGGCATCGCCGGCGAACGGCTGGCATGGCTGAAGGATCTAAAGGAGAACCGACGCGGCCGCATCCAGGAATACGCCGAGCGATTCGGCTGCGCTTTCCACGAGGGCAAGCGCCCGTGGCGTGTGCCATGCGACTTTGCGCTGCCTTGCGCGACGCAGAACGAGCTGGGCGGCGACGATGCCAAGGCGCTGCTTGCAAACGGAGTGGTGGCGGTGGCGGAAGGCGCCAACATGCCATCCTCGCTCGATGCGATTCATGCCTTCCTGGATGCGCGCATCCTCTACGGCCCCGCCAAGGCCGCCAACGCCGGTGGTGTCGCCGTCTCGGGCCTCGAGCAGAGCCAGAACGCGCTGCGCATCTCCTGGCCCTTCGCCGAGGTGGACGAACGGCTCAAGACCATCATGCGCGACATCCACGACAAGTGCCGCGAGGATGGCCGGGAGGACGACGGCTTCGTCAACTACGTGCGCGGCGCCAACATCGCCGGCTTTCGCAAGGTGGCCGATGCCTTGCTCGCCTATGGGGTGGTGTAAGGCACTGACGCTGAAGCGCGGGTCTCGGCTCGCGGGTGACACACATGCTTGCGCCCGCTTGGGCGGATGTTGCGGGGGGATCTCTTGAACACGGTGAAGAAGCTCGCCGCCGAAGGGCTCGGGACCATGTTCCTGCTTGCGACGGTGGTCGGTTCCGGGATCATGGGCGAGAGCCTGGCACAGGGCAACGACGCCCTCGCGCTCCTTGGCAACAGCATCGCCACCGGAGCGATCCTCGCGGTGCTCATCACGGTGCTGGGGCCCATTTCCGGTGCCCACTTCAACCCGGCGGTGACGTTTTCCTTTGCGCTCCGGCGGGAGATTGCGCCAGCCCTAGCCACGGCCTTCGTAGGCGTGCAGGTGCTGGCGGCTGTCGCCGGAGTGATCCTCGCCCATGCCATGTTCGACATGGACCTCATCCAGCCTTCCCTGAAGGAACGCACCGGTGTCGGGCAGTGGCTCGCGGAAGGGGTGGCGACGTTCGGGCTGGTAGCGACCATCCTCGGCACTCTCAGGGTGCGACCGGCGGCGGTGGCGGCGATGGTGGGCCTCTACATCACGGCCGGCTACTGGTTCACCGCCTCCACTTCGTTCGCCAATCCAGCGGTCACGGTGGCACGGGGTTTGACCAATACCTTCTCCGGCATTGCACCCGACGACATCGCCGCCTTCGTCGCCGTACAGTTTCTGGCTGCCGCTGCCGCCACGCTGCTGTTTCGGTGGCTAACCCCAGTGGGCGAGGAGCGCTAGCTACTCCAGCGCCGCGATGCCCGCCTCGACCCGCGCCGCCTTCTCCTCATCCCACCACCATGCATCGATGTAGGGGATCCGGGAGAGGTTCTCCGCCGGCACCTCGCCGTAGCGATCCCAGAACGCGAGTCTCATGCCGGGTGCGGATGGCCCGGGAATGAAGTAGAAGCTCCAGAGCAACACGCGGTCCAGCGCTCGCGTTGCCGCGTACAGGTCTTCTGCCGTGCGTGCCCGCACCACCGCCTCGACGAGGGCGTCGATGGCAGGGCTCTGAATGCCGGGCCAGTTCTGGCCGTAGTCCACGTTCGCCGCGGCGCTGCCGAAGCGGGCGCGTAGCTGCAGGCCGGGCATTTGGCTCGGCACGTAGTTGGTGCCGTTGCCGTCGAAGGCACCGGTGCGGCTGCGATAGAGCCAGTTGGACACTTCCGGTGCCCTCGCCGTGGTGGCGATGCCGAAGCGCTTCAGCTGGGCGAGGAAGGGCATGGCCGAACGCACGCCGAAGGGCGAGACGAAGATGAAGTCGATGCGGAACGGTTCGCCGGTTTCCTTGTTCCGCATCACGCCGTCCACGGGCGCCCAGCCAGCAGCGTCGAAGAGCGCGAGTGCGCGACGAATGTTGTCGCGATTGACGCCATAGCCGCTGGCCTGGGGCTGTCGGAACGGCGTCGTGAACACCCTCGGTGGCAGTTGGTCACGCCATGGTTCGAGGAGCGCGAGTTCCTTCTCCGAGGGCAGGCCCTCGTGCGCCATCGCCGAGTTCTGAAAGAAGCTGACGCCGTGGTCGTAGAAGCTGTAGAAATACGAGCGGTTGATGTAGTTGAAGTCGCGCAGGAGCCAGAGCGCCTCGCGTACGCGAATGTCGCGAAAGCGCGGGCGGTCGAGGTTCCAGAAGGTCGGCCACCACAGGCCCCAAACCCGCGTCACGTACCGCAGTTCCGCCTTAAAGAGCCCGCTCTGCACGGCCGGAAAGTCGTACTGCGTGGCCCAGTTCTTGGAAATCGACTCTTCGCGCACATCGACGACATCCGCCTTGTGCGCCTCGAGTTGCACATTCTCGTCCCGGAAATAGTCGAACTTGATGACATCGAAGTTGTAGCGGCCACGGGTAACCGACAGGTCACGGCCCCAGTAGTCGGGCACCCGTTCGTAGGTCAGCGTGCGCCCGAAGTCGCTGCGTGCCAGGCGGTAGGGGCCACTGCCCGGTGGCGCCACGGTGGTGGTCTTGGCGATGTCGCGGCCCACGGCGGGCTCTCTCTTCGAGGGGAGGCCCCTCGCGCTCCCCCGCGCTGAGGGCTCCTGCCAGTAGTGCTTGGGCAGGATGGCGATGCGACCGTACTGGAATGGCAGGATCGGATTCGGTTCGGCCTCGGGGCGAGTGACGAAGCAGAGCTCGCGCGCGCCGAAGGTCTCGATCCGATCGAGGTCCGCCAACGCGGTGCGCAGCGCCACCGAGCCATGCTCTCGAATCGCCTCGAAGGTGAAGACGACGTCTTCCGTCGTGAGGGGCCGACCGTCGTGCCAGCGGGCGCCGGCGCGCAGGCGAAATGCCACCCAGCGATAGTCTTGCTCCACGGCCACGCCGTCTGCGAGCCGCACATAGGCGCTGGCGGGTTCGTCGATGGTGTCTTCGAGCAGCGTGTCGTAAACGAGGCTTCCCATGGCACCGTAGCCGGCGGCCATGCGGCCAGCCTCGACGATGGCATTGAAGTTGTCGAACGTGCCCATCTGCGGCAAGCGAATGCGCCCGCCCTTAGGGGCGTCAGGGTTGGCGTAGTCGAAGTGACGGAACTCGGCGCCGTAGTGCAGGGGTTCGACGTAGGAGATGCCGTGGCGGTAATCCGGATCGACGCAAGGGGGCGAAACCGCATCCACGCGAGTGGCTGCGACGACGCCGGCCACGACAAGGGCACATAGGTGGATAGGGTTCCAAAGAGATACTCTCCGGAGGGAGGGCGTCTCGCCCTCCATACGCGCCGCAAGGCGCGTTGCTTGTCGATGCTTCCCGTAGGATAGATATGCCACGCGCTTGCGCGCCCTGACGGGCGCGTCGGAGGGCGGGACGCCCTCCCTCCGGAGGGGCACGGCGCCGTGGCGGCGACGCATGCGTCGCCCGTGCTTGGGGTCGCCCTGTCCTAAGCTATCGCTCCGTGCCCTCGATCGGCGCGACCGTTTCCTCCGTCTTCAGGTATTCCCTGGCGCCGCGGGAAATCATCGCCGGAGCGGTCGGTGCCTGGAAGAAGCTGAAGTTCTCGCGGCTGCGCCATTGCAGCGGCCCGCCGAGCTTGCGGCCAGCGCCCAGTGTCGCATCCTTGATGCGGTCGATCATGGCCTCGTAGGCGGCGTCGCCCTGGCTGTGGCCGGAGAAGCTGTGCAGGTCCGTTGCGGCCGAGAACACCACGTCCACGCCCGGCACGCCCGCAATCTCGTCCGCGTTCTCGACGCCTCCGGGCGACTCGATCATCGCCACCAGCATGAGGTTGTCGTTGGCCTCGGCGCGGTAGCTGCCACCGTAGAGCGCGCCGTACTGCCCGCCGCCTAGGCTGCGCACGCCGTCGGGTGGATAGCGCATGAACTTGGCCGCCGCCTTGATCTTCTCCACCTCCACCACCATCGGCACGATGATGCCGAGGGCGCCGACGTCAGTGGCTTTCTGGATGTCGCCCTCGGTTGCGTCCGGTACGCGAATGAACGGCACGGCGGGGAGGTCGCGACCAGCCCAGATCATGCGCTGCACGTCCTGGAACGTGAGCGGGCTGTGCTGCATCTCGATCCACAGGAAGTCGAAGCCGGCACGGGCCATGGCGCAGTAGGTGTCTGGGTCCGGCGTGTCGATGGTGCCGCCCACCACTTGCTGTCCGGCCGCTAGCTTCTCCTTGACTGGGTTCTGCATCCGATTCCTCCCCTTCCCGTAGGGGCGACCCTTGTGGTCGCCCGCTTTTGCGAAACGAACGCCATTGTAGGCTACAGTCGCCTCGGATTCGCGAGGGCCTCGCAGGACGTGGCTTGTCCTCGCCCGCGTTGGCGTGTCGCAAGGCCTCGGTTCGTTGACGCGGGCGACCGCAAGGGGGCGCCCCTACGGAAGCACGGCACGGGCGACCAAAACGGTCGCCCATAGGGGAGACAAGCACGCCGGAAAAGGTGCGCGTTGTAAGGGGTAAAGCATGACAAACTGGACACGCCGCAAGTTCATCCAAGGCAGCGGCACGGTGGCCGCTCTCTCGGCAATGGGACCGGCGCATGCGGGACCGGAAAACGGGGCCGACGGTTGGCGCAGGGGAGACCTCCTGCACCTGGTTCCCGGCGCCAGTCACGAGCGCATCGTCATCAAGTGCTCCTTCCACCACCCGCGAACGCCGCCTGTGCTTCGCGTCGATGAACGTCGCGTTCGCGCCCAAACAACCGACACGGATAGTCGCTACTTCGCCTTCGATGTTGCGGGCCTCGCGCCGGACCGCACGCACATCCTGCAACTGCAGGGCGAAGGCGACGAAACGCTCACTGATCCGTGGCCGCTCGCAACCTATCCAGCGCCGGAGGCGAGCCCAGAGTCCGTGCGGCTATTGGCCTATACCTGTGCCGGGGGGTATCCGAACTACAACAGCGATCCGCAGCCGTTCCTGTCCTTGGCGCTGCGCCATCGCCTGCTGGCACGAGCGCTCTCGTTCCGCCCCCACGCCGCCATCGCCATTGGCGACCATGTGTATTGGGATCAACGCACGCAGCTCGAGTCGGACCGCGAAGCCGTGCGCGAACGGGCGGCGGCGTGGTACGCCGAGCGCGGGCGGTTAGACCAGAGCCTGCCAGCCAAGGGCACAGCCAACGAAGCGGCAATCAAGAACGCCGTGGAACCGCAGTTCGCCGAGCTCTACGGCGTCATGCTGCGCTCGACGCCGAGCTACTTCGTCTCCGACGATCACGACTACTACGAGAACGACGAGGCCACCGACCGCTTCGTGACCTTGCCGCCCCATGCCTACCAGCTTTCCTTCGCCCGCTTCACGCGCGAGCTGTTCATGCCGGAGTTCCTGCCAGACACCGCACGGCCGCAGCTAATGTCAGGCGCCGGTGCCGGGGACCGGGCACCTGGCATCTCCGAGAGCTTCGGCACCTTTCGCTACGGCAATCTGGTGGAGGCGCTCATCTACGACTGCGCCCGATTCCTCAGCCTCAAGGGCGACGTTGCCGGTCTCGTTCCGCCGGAGGCCGAGGCGTGGCTTGCGGCGCGCACCGCCGACGAGAGCGTGCGCCACCTGTTCCACGTGCCTTCGCACCCGTTTGGCTGGTCCGCCGGCAAGTGGCGCGAGTGGTATCCAGACGTGGCGGACGTTGGCGAAGGCGACACCGCGGTGGCGCAGATCAACACCGGCGGCGAGGCGTTTGGCCTGACCACGAAGCGCCGCAAGTTCCTCTGGCAGCGCGGCTGGTTCCTGCAGCATCAGCGGCTTTTGGCGGCCATGGCGGCACAGAAGCATCGCCCCGGCGTCGTCATTTCCGGCGACCTGCACGCGACCGGGCACGTGAAGGTCGGCAAGAGCGCGGACTTGGACCTTGGCCGAAACCCGGTCCACGCCATCCTCGCCGGCCCGCTCGGCACCGGTCGCGGCTGGCCTTCGGCGGCAAGAGGAACCGCGCCCTTGATCGCTAGCGGCCTCGAAGTGGAAGAGGTGGCACCGGTACGCGAGAAGAACGGCTTTGCACTGTTCGACATCGATCCGGAGGAGGTCACGGTGCGCCTGTTCGAGTGGCGACGGGGCGAGCCGGAGGAGGAGATCGACCGGCTGATGCCCTATCACACGCACGTCATCCGCCGCGGTTGAGCTTCCGCGGATTTCGGGCGTGTCGTCGTGGCCTGTCACTCCCCCCTCGCGGGGGAGTCGAGAAAGGCCGTCCTCGGCCTTTCTC
>JAPPDJ010000121.1 GCA_028824555.1 Gammaproteobacteria bacterium
CCGGAGATGCCGTGGTGGTGGGCGAGAACATCGCCCGGCAGCGCGAGGCGGGCCTTGCCGGTGCGACGGCAGCAATAGCGGGTGCCCGGCAGGTGTTTTGGCCGCTCGTCGTGGCGGTGAGCACGACGATGCTGGGCGTCCTGCCGCTCTTGTTTCTGGATGGATTGGCCGGGCAGTTGCTGAACGTGGCGCCAGCGCTGCTGCTGGTGCTGGCGGTGTCCTTGGTGCATGCATTCCTGATCCTGCCCTCGCATTTGGCGCACGGGCGCAACTGGAGCCGCTGGCCCATGTCGGCCATCCAATCGCGGCTTCGCGTCGGAATTGACGATTTCCGCGACCGCACCGCCGTTCCTGCCATCGGCACCGCGGTGCGGCATCCGGTGTGGTCCCTCGCCACTGGCCTCGCCATCGTCGCCGTGTCTGCGCTGGCGGTTGGCACCGGTGTCGTGCGCCTTGGCGGTCTCGGCGAGTTTGAGGTGAATACCGTCGAGGCAGACATCACCTTCCCGGTTGGAACGCCTCCTGCCGTCGCCGAGGCTGGTGCCCGGCAGCTCGTGCGTGCCGCTGACGAGACCAACCGAGCGTTGCCCGGCGCGCCGATCGAGGCAGTGGCGCTGGTGGTGGGGCATCGATTCCCACCCTTGATGGATTTCACGAGCGATCGAGACACTTATCGCAGCAACGTCGCGGCAGTGCGGTTGCGGCTGACCGAAGAGTCGTCTCGTTCGGTATCGGCCGCGTCGGTGGAGGCGCAATGGCGCAGTCGCATCGGCGATGTCGCCGGTGCCGAGCGATTGGCCTTCGGCACCAAGCTCCGGGGCGCCGGCGACGACTTCCGCATCGCGCTCTCGCACCCCGACGCCGATACGTTGCGCGCCGCGGTTGACGACTTGCGCGCGTCGGCACGGGAAGTTCCGGGAACGCTGGCCGTGCGCGACTCGCTGTCGAGCGGCAAGCGCCACTTCGACATCCAAATCACCGAAGTCGGCGAAGCGGCCGGCCTGACGCCACGCCTGTTGGCGGGCGCGCTCAGGAACCGCTTCTTCGGCGCCGAAGCACAGCGCATCGTGCGCGGCCGCGACGAGGTCAGAGTCATGGTTCGCTATCCCGCGGAGCGGCGGGCGGACTTGGCGGAACTCGTCAACGAGCGCATCAACCTGCCGGGTGGTCGGGCGATACCTCTCGCCGTCGCGGCCAACGTGATCGAGACACAAGAATTCGATGCGGTGGTGCGCGTCGACGGCGTGCAGTCTGCCGAGGTGGGCGGACAGGTGGATGCAACCGAGACGACGGCTACCGCTGTGATGGCAGGGCTCGAGGAGGGCGGGATCGCGCAGGTCCTCGCCCGCTATCCGGGCCTCTCCTACACCGCCACCGGACCCACCGCCGACATCGCCGGCAACTTCGAATCGCTGAGCTTCACCGTGCCGCTGGCGTTGCTCGCGATGTACCTGGTGCTGGCCGTGCTTTTGCGCAGCTATGGCCAGCCACTCATCGTCCTCACGGCGATGCCGCTCGCCGCCGCCGGTGCCGTGCTCGCACACCTGGTGCTCGGCTATGCCATGAATCTGGCGTCGCTGCTGGGCATCGTCGCGGTGCTGGGGCTTGCCATCAACGACACCGTGCTGCTCATGGATCGCTATTCCTCGATCCGTGCCAACGCCGACATTCCGGCGGTGGCGGCGGTGAGCGGTGCCGTGCGGCAACGCTTCCGCCCCATCCTCATGACCACCATTACCACGGTGGTGGCGCTGTTGCCGGTGCTGTACATCGAGTCGGAGGCGATGCAGGGAACGCTGGTGCCGTTCGCGGTGAGCGTGCTCGGCGGGTTGGTCGCTTCCTGCGCGGCGGTGCTCTTCCTCGTGCCGGCCGTCATGCTGGTGGCAGAGGAAATCGCGGAACGGCGGGGTGCGGAACCGGCATTTGCCGCCGGAGGCGCCGCGTGAGCGACGCTCCGGGCGATGCGGCCACGGTGCCCGGCGCCGGCTCGGCTGCCGGACCCGGCTGGATCGCACGCTTCGTTCGCAACCGGGTGGCCGGCAATGTGCTGATGGTGCTCCTCATCGCCGGTGGCCTGCTGGCGGTGACCAGGCTCGACGTGCTCTACCTCCCGGAGATCGACTGGAAACAGATTCACGTGACCGTGCCCTATCCAGGCGCGAGCCCAGCCGAAGTGGAAGAGCGCATCACCAAGCGGCTCGAACAAGGGCTCAAGGGCGTCGAGGGGGTTGACTGGATCGCATCTCGCGCCACCGCCAGCTTTGGCGAGGTGACTTTGCATGTCGCGCCTGGCGGCAGCAGCGAACGTGTTCTTGAAGACGCGCGGGCGGCGGTGAGCCAGATCGAGGCGTTTCCGCCACGCAACGCCGAGCGCCCGCAGTTCGTCATGCGCACAGCCGACACGAGCACCAAGATGACGCTTGCCGTTTCGTCGTCGACCGCCTCAGCGCTGTATTTGCGTCGTGCCGCGGAAGACCTGCGCGAGCATCTACTGGCGCTGCCTAACGTGTCGGATGTGGAGCTCCTTTTCGCACCGAACCGGGAGGTGCGGGTCGAGGTGGACGAGGAGGCGCTCGATGAGTATGGGCTCAGCGTGTCCGAGATCGTCCGCGAGCTGAACGCAAGGTCCCTCGACCGAACGGCCGGCGAGTTGTCGACCTACACTGGCGGCGTGGTGCCACGGGTGCGGGAACGGCGTCGAACCGGCGCGGAACTCGAAGAGGTCGTGTTGCTGGCCAACGCTGGCGGCGCCACCGTTCGGCTCGGCGACCTGGCGACGGTGCGCGACGAGCTTCAGGACACCGGGGTCGTGACCGAAGTGGATGGCATCCCGACGATTTTCGTGGACGTGAAGCACGACTCCGGGGCCGTTACTGACATCCAAGTCGTCGAGTCCGTGCGCACCATGCTCGAATCCTACGAGCCGGCGGCGGGCATTCAGGTGTCCGTCTGGCGGGACGTTCTGATAAACACTCTGGACGGCGTCAATTCGGTGCTCTACGCCGGCATCATCGCCACGGCCCTCGTGGCCGTGGCGCTCGCATTGGTGCTCGATCTGCGGCTGGCCATGTGGGTGGCACTCGGCGTTCCCATCTCCTTCCTGGGAGCGCTGATGCTGTTTCCGGCCTTCGACCTCGTCATCAGTGCCGCAACGCTGTTCGCGCTCGTGGTCGTGATCGGCATCGTCGTCGACGATGCGGTGGTGGTGGGCGAGAGCATCGCCCGGCAGCGAGAGCTTGGCCTTGCCGGGGCAGACGCGGCGGTGTCCGGTGCCCAACGTGTATTCCGACCCGTGGCCCTCGGGATTGCGACCACCATGATCGCTACGGTACCGGCACTCTTTACGGAGGGCAGCATCGGCCAAGTGCTCAATGTACTGCCCATCGTCGTCATCATGACGCTGGCGATGTCGATGACGGAGGCTTTTCTCATCCTGCCCACCCATCTGGCGCACGGTGGGGAGTGGAGCCGGTGGCCGCTGTCGGCCGTGCAGGCGAGGTTGCGTCGGGGATTGGACCGCTTTCGTGATGAGCGCGCCTTGCCGGCGATTGATGTGGCGGTTCGCAATCCGCGCGGGACGTTGCTCGCCGCCGTTGGCATCACCGTTGCCGCGTTGGCGCTTGTGGCGGCTGGCGTGGTGTCGATCGGCTATCAGCCCAATCGCGCGTCAGACCGGGTGCTGGCGAGGCTGACCTATCCCGCCGGCACGCCGCTGGAAGTAACCGAGGCGGGTGCCCGCGAGCTCGTCGCGGCGGCGGAGCGCGCCAACGACGCAATCGACGAACGGCCCGTTGCCCAGACCGGCATGGTGGTAGGGCACCACTTCACCCGACCCAGCAGAACCAGCCTCCTTGGAAGGCAGTTCGACACCAACGTCGCCGGCGTCACGTTGCGGCTCACGCCCGATGCGAAGCGCAGCATGACGCCGGAGCAAGTGGCACGACACTGGCGTGACAATGTCCGCACGTTGGGGCATGGCGGCTCCTTGATCATCTCGTCGAGCCCGGCGGCCGAGTCCTATGACTTGACGGTTGCCGTGCTCCATCCCGACGAGGCAGTGCTGGAGCGGGCCGCCCGTGAACTCGTTGCAGCCTTGGATCGAATCCCGGGCGTCTTCCAGGTGGATCACACCCTGGACCGGGGCAAGCGCCACTACGAACTCAAGCTGACGGCAGCCGGCGAAGCGGCAGGGCTCGACGCTCGCGCGCTCGGCGGGCAGCTCCGAGCCCGCTTTTTCGGCACGGAAGCGCAACGTAACCAGCGCGGTCGCGACGAGGTAAAGGTCACGGTGGGGTATCCGGGTTCCCGCCGCGGCAGTGTTGCGGATCTGCTGGACGAGCGTCTCGACCTGCCGGCGGGGGGTCAGATTCCGATGGCCGAGGCGGTGGAAGTCATCGAGGTGCAGCAGCCGGAGATGCTGATGCGCGTTGATGGTCTGCGCGCCGCAGAGGTTCGGGCGCGGGTGGACAGCACGATCATCACAGCCACTGCCGTGACGCGGCAGCTCAGTGCCGGGGCGTTGCCGGAACTCGCAGCACGTCACCCTGGCCTCGCGCATCGATTCACCGGCGACGCCGGCGCGTTCATCCAGGGCCTCGCCACCCTCGCCTACACGGCACCCTTGGCCCTCTTGGTGATGTACATGCTGATCGCATTTCAGTTCAAGAGCTTCGGACGGCCGCTGGTGATCCTCGCGACGGTGCCGATGGCCTTCGCCGGGGCCGTGTTCCTGCACTTGATCCTCGGCTATCACCTCTATTTTGCCGCCTTCATCGGCATCATCGCGGCGACCGGCGTGGCGGTGAACGACACCCTGCTGCTCATGGACCGCTACTACGCCATCCGCGCCGAAGCCGAACAGTCGGCGGCCCAGGCTGTCCGCGCCGCCGTGCGCGAGCGGTTCCGGCCCATCGTCCTGACCACGGCGACAACCTTCATCGGTCTGCTGCCGATTCTGTACATTCCCTCGGAGGCGACTTCGCGAGTCCTGCTGCCCATCGTCATCAGCCTCATCGGTGGCCTCGTCGCCGCCAGCATCGCCATCCTCTTCTTGGTGCCAGCCATCCTGACGATGGCCGAGGGTGCCAGTCGACGCTTGCCGGGTCGGGTTGCGACCACGGACGCATTGGCCTGACATGGGCCGCGTGATGCGCTTCCTTGCGGCGCTTCGTCGCCACGTCGGGCCGGTTGCGGTGGCGCTCGGAGCGATCTTCCTTGCAGCGTTGATCATGGCTACGGCGCCAAGGCTGGAACCCGAAGTCGTCGCCGAAACGCTGCCGAGCGTGCCGGTGGCGGAGGTGACCTCGGGGCCCATGCGCATGGTGGTCAACGCGTTCGGCACTGTGCTGCCGAAGACCGAGAGCCGTTTGGTGGCGGAGGTTGCCGGGCGCGTGGTCGCCGTGGCTGACACCATGGTGTCCGGTGGCTTTTTCCGCAAGGACGATGTACTCGTCGAAATCGAGCGCGTGGACTACGCCGTCGGCGTGGCGCAATCGCAGGCACGACTGAAGTCGGCGCTGAGCGAGCTCGAAAGCGCCGAGCGCGCCTATGCCCGCCAGGAGGAACTCGCCGCGACGCAGGCCGGCAGCGAGTCGAAGAAGGACGACGCCCGCAACCGGTTGCTCGTGGCGCGCGCTTCCGTCGACGAAGCCCGGGTGCTGCTCCGTCGCGCCGAACGCGACCTCGAACGCACGCGCCTCGTTGCGCCCTACGACGGCCGGGTGCGCAGCGAGAGCGTTGATCCCGGGCAGTTTGTCAGTCGAGGGGAGACCGTTGCCAGCATGTATTCGGTGGATTTCGCGGAAGTCCGCCTGCCGGTGCATGACGACGACCTCGCCTTCCTGCCCCTCGACTTGGGCCAAGGCGCCGGCAACCTCGCCCTCGACGTCACCCTCGTTGCGCGCTTCGCTGGCCGCGAGCACTCTTGGCGGGCCAGCATCCGGCGCAGCGAAGGGGAGCTCGATCCCAAGACCAAGATGGTCAACCTGGTGGCAGAGGTTGAGGCGCCGTATGCCCAGCCGCAGGGTACGCCGCCGCTCATCATTGGCCTGTTCGTCGAAGCCGAAATCGCCGGCCACGAGATGGACGACATCGCCATGCTGCCCCGCTCGGCCCTACAGGCCGGTGACTCGGTGTATCTCGTGGACACCGAGCAGCGCCTGGTTCGGCAGGAAGTGGACGTCGTGCGCATCGTCGGCGAGGATGCATACGTCGGCGGCCTTGCGTCTGGCGATGTGGTCTGCACCGACACCGTTGCACGCGTTCTCGAAGGCCGTCGCGTGCGCGCCATGCGTGCGGTCAGCGCCGCTAACGCTCGCGGCCTGGCCACAGCCCCCACCTACCTATGACCTTGCGCCGAAGAACGACGCTGCCGCGCCGCTTCTTCGGCGCAAGCTCCTAGGGCAGAAACGCTCGGCGCATGAGGCGCATCATCACGTGGTTTGTCACCAACTCGGTGGCGACCAACCTGCTCGTGGGCTTCGCCGTGGTGGCCGGGGTGGCCGCCTTCTCGCAGATCCCGGTGCGCACCTATCCGGACATCGACCTGCCGGTCGTCTCCATCACCGTGCCGTATCTCGGCGCAGCTCCGGAGGAGGTGGAGCGCGGCGTCTGCACCCGCATCGAAGACCATGTGGACGGCGTAGTGGGGATTCGGGAAGTCCTCGCCACGGCCGACGAGGGCATCTGCACGGTGCGCGTGGAGTTGCTTCAGGACGCCGACCGAACCCAGGCGCTGAACGACATCCGCAACCGCGTCGGCGCCATCGAGACGTTTCCGGCCGAGGCCGAGGCGCCGCTCGTGCGCCTGCTCGAACTGCCGGCGGTGGTGATCGAGGTTGCCGTCACCGGACCCACCGACGAGCGCCGGCTCAAGCAGTTGGCGCGGCAGGTGCGCGCGGACATTCTCGCCTTGCCCGGCATCACCCAGGCCACCGTCGCCAACGTCCGTCCCTTTGAACTCGCCATCGAGGTGTCGGAGGAGTCCCTGCTGCGCAACGAGCTGACCTTCGATCAGGTGGCGGCGGCGGTGAGCAGAAACTCGGTGGACCTGCCGGGGGGCACCATCAAGGCGGATCAGGGACAGGTGCTGCTTCGCACCAGGGGACAGGCCTACAACGCCGACGAGCTGAAGAAGCTCGTGGTCAAGGCGCGACCGGACGGCAGCAGGGTGCTGCTCGAGGATGTCGCGGACGTCATCGACGGCTTTGAGGACACCAGCGAGCGCTTCGTCTTCGACGGTACGCCGGCGGCGCTGGTGCAGGTATCGAGGGTCGGCGACCAGGACATCCGCCAGATCGCCGATGCCGTCAAGGATTACGTCGAGGCGTTCGAGACCAGCCGACACGAGAACGACGAAACGGTGCGGCTCACGGTGTGGAACGACCAGTCGTCCATGCTGCGGGACCGCCTCGGAGCCCTGATGGGTTCCGGCGTTCAGGGGCTGCTGCTGGTTCTGGTCATCCTCGCCCTGTTTCTCCGCCCGAGCGTCGCCCTTTGGGTGGCCGTTGGCATTCCCATTGCACTGCTCGGCGCAACCTTCCTCCTGCTGGTGTTTGGCATCACCATCAATCTGAACTCGATCATCGGCTTCATCCTGGTGCTCGGCATGTTGGTGGACGACGCGGTGGTGGTGGGCGAGGCGGCGTATGTGTCGCAGCGCTCCGGCGCCGGGCAACTTGCCGGGGCGATCGACGGTACCGAGCGAGTGCTGGTGCCGGTGACCTTCGGCGTCTTGACCACCGTGGCTGCGTTCCTGCCCATGCTGTACATGACCGGCACGGCCGGCACGGTGCTCGCGAACGTCGGCGCCGTCGTGGTCTGTTGCCTCGCGCTGTCGCTGGTGGAGTGCCTCTTTGTGTTGCCAGCGCACTTGGGGCACCGCTCCGACTCGCTGCCCTTCGGCGAGTTTGGCATGGTGTTTCTCGCCATCCTCGTGCTCGGCGCGATTGCGCTCGCGCCGAGCATGCGCTTCGGCATTGCGCTCGGCATCGTCGCCTTGGGGCTCGTCTGGGCGGCGCAGCTCTGGGGCGGCCTGCAGCGCGTGGGGGCCGCCTTCACGCGCATGCAGGTGCGTTTCGAGCAGGGCTTCGACGAGTTCGTCGAACGGCACTTCCGCCGCACCGTCCGGGCGACGCTGGAACGGCCCGCGCTCGCCATCACGGCGGGCATCGCGACGGTGTTGATTGCCCTCGCCGTGGTGGCGAGTGGACGGCTCCCCTTCTCGCTGCTGACGCCGGTGTACGGAGACCGGATCACGGCGGCGCTGACGATGCCGTTCGGCGTCGACGAAGCGGTCACGGCAGAGGCCATGGCAAGGCTGCGGTCGGCGGCGGCGGAGGTGGCGTCGCGGCTTGCGGCAGAACACGGCGAGCCGCTGGTGGTTCATATCGCCGAAATCTACGGCAGCACCGGCGGCGGGCCGGCCGCCAGCAACGTGTCGAGTCAGGCATCGAGCCATCTCGGCGCGGTGATGATGCAGTTGACCCCTGCCGAGGAGCGACCGGCAACGGCGCTCGACATCGCCACCGAATGGCGCGAAGCCGTCGGCACCATAGACGGCGCGGAGTCGCTGGCCTTCGATGCCGACGTCAGCGCCACCAGGGCCCACGACATTGAGCTGCGCCTGTCCGGCGACAACGTGGCGAACCTGCGCGCCATGGCGGCGGACCTCGTCGCCGAGATCGAGCAGTATCCGGGCGTGGTGGATGTGGGTGACACCTACCTGGCCGGCAAGCGCGAACTGCTTATTGCCCTGACGCCTGCCGGGCATGCCTTGGGCCTCACGCTGACGGACCTGGGCCGCCAGGTGCGGCAGGCGTTCTACGGCGAAGAGGCGCAGCGCGTGCAGCGGGGCGAGGACGACGTTCGCATCATGGTGCGCTACCCAGAGCCGGCGCGGCGCTCGCTGGCGTCGCTGCTGTCGCTCCGCATCCGCACTGCGGACGGCGCCGAAGTGCCGTTTCGGACGGTGGCCACGGTGGAGTGGGGCCAGGGGCCGTCGATCATCACCCGGGCGTCGGGCGAGCGCACCGTCACGGTGCAGGCGCAGTTGAACCTCGAACAAACCAGCGCCGACCGGGTTCGCACCGCCTTGCAGGCGCCCATCGACGAGGCCTTGCAGACGTATCCGGGCATCAGCCATTCCTTCGAGAGCTCGCAGGAGGCGCGGGAGTCGCTGGCAAGTGCCGGGCCGCTGTTTCTGCTGGCCCTGTTTGCGATGTTCACGTTGCTCGCCATTCCCTTGCGCTCCTATGGGCAGCCGCTGATCATCCTGTCGGTGCTGCCGTTCTGCTTTGTTGGCGCCGTGGTGGGCCATCTCCTCTTGGGCCTGGTGCCGGGCTCCGTCGTCAGCCTGTCGATGCCGTCGCTCATGGGAATGGTCGCGGCCGTCGGCGTGGCAGTGAATGCAACGCTGGTGCTCCTGCACAGCGTCAATCACTTCCGTGCCGGGGGTGATTCGATGATCGACGCGCTCGAGAACGGAGCGGTGGTGCGCTGCCGCCCCATCCTGATCACGACGGCCACCACCTTGGCGGGGCTGGCGCCGCTCATCCTCAACGCCAGCGCCAGCATCGCGCCGATGCGGCCGATCGTCGTGTCGCTGGCGTTTGGGGTGGCGATGGCGGCGGCCGCAGCGCTGCTGTTCGTGCCGGCGTTCTGGCTGGTGCTGAGCCGAAGCGGCAGCAGGGCGAAGGAAACGGTGACCGTCGGGTTCGGCAATCTGGTCGGTCGGTCGCCGCGCCTGCAGCGCTGGATGGAGCGCTACCCCTACGTGGAAGAGAGCCTTGCAAGCCAGGAGTTCACCGATCTGGTGGTGGACGACGAAGGCCTCGATCCGGAAACGGCGCGCATCGCTCGCGCGGGATTGGTGCGACTCTACTACCGGCGCGAGTTCGACCGTTCGGCCATGGACGAGCAACTCGCGGCCATGGCGGAACGCGCTCCGACCACTGACGACGAGGTGGAGGAAGTGCGCGGTTGGGCGCAGCAGCGGGCGTTCCAGCTTGCCGCCCACATGTTGCGCTCGGCGATAACGCCGCGGGAGGCGGCGGAGCCCCTCGCCGACATTCTCGACGCCGCCACCCGAGCCCTCTTCGACGCGGCTCGGCGCGACACGGCTCGCGAATACGGCGAGTTGCCGAGTGGGAAAGTGGCGCTGGTGGCTCTCGATGCGGCCGGACGACGGGAACTGACCGTGGGTGCGCCGCTTCGCATCCTGTTCCTCTATGAGTGTGATTCGGTGCCTCGGGATATGACCCTCACGGCGCAGCAGTGGCACGAGCGCTTGTTGCAGCGTTTCATGCGCTTGACTCGTGAGCTCTCCCCGGGCGGCATGTTGTTTGAGCCGCGCGAGCCCTATCGGCTCGGGATGGCCGCTGCCGGCCAGTCTTCGCCAGCGTATGCCATGGCCGACTTCGAGGAACTCTGCGCCGGAAACCCGACGTGGCAGGACTTGCGGGCGCTGGTGCATGCCAGAGTCGTCGTCGCGGACGGCGAGCTTGCGGCGCGTTTCGATGCCGCACGCCGGAGCGCATTGGGGCAACCCCGAGACACGGGGCTCGTGATGCAGCAACTGGCAACGCACCGCGTACTGCAAGCCGGCGACAGTTGGAACGTGGACCAGCTTCCCGGGGGCCTCGCCGACATGGCGCTGGCAGCGGAAGCGATCCAGTTGGCAAACGCGTTCGCGACGCCCAACATCGTTGCGGCCGGGCTAGTGGCGACTTTCGAAGCGGCCGACCGACACGGCGTGATCGACCCGGAGACCTTTGGCGACCTCACCGAAGCCACGGTTCTGTGGCAGAACCTTCAAGGCTTCGCCAGCATGGTAAGCCCAGACCAATCGGGCCCCAGCGACGCGACCCCCGAGCACCAGCAGGCTCTGGCCGAAATCTGCGGCGCGGCGAGCTTCGAGGATTTGGCCGAAATGGTGCAAGAGCACTCCCACCGCGCGGCTACGCGTCTAGACGACCTGTTCGCCCCATCCCCTAGCTGACGGGCGCCAGCAGCGGGGGCTGGTTTGATGGTGGCGTTGAAGTTGGCGCTTTGTTGGCGTTGTCTGGGACGCTTGCTTGCGGTGGCTTTGGCCGGCGCCGCTGCGTGCGCGCCTTCGGCTCGCTTGGAGGGCGGGACGCCCTCCGTCCAGAGAGGCCCTCGCATGGCAGGGGCTGGTTTGATGGTGGCGTTCGAGGCTGGCGCTTTGTTGGCGTTGTCTGGGACGTGGGGTGCGGTGGCTTTGGCCGGCGCCGCTGCGTGCGCGCCTTCGGCGCGCTTGGAGGGCGGACGCCCTCCGTCCAAGAGAGGCCCTCGCATGGCAGGGGCTGTTGCTTCGGTGGTTGCCGGCGGGCTTTGTTCGGGGAGGGCGCTGGGTGCCGTCACGCGGCGCGGGCGTATAATCGCGCCCTTCCCATTCGACGCCGGGGTGCCATTGGCACGGAGTCAAGCCATACGCGCCCACTTTCCATCTGGCCACACCCAATCCGCGTTTGGCGGTGTGGTGTGGGCGGCGTAGGCGACGCCTGAGTGCTGCTTACGCCGGGCGATTGGCAGGGGCGTGGCTCGTGGCGGCCCGTTGGCGAAACCGCGCCCGTGTCGTTCACGGCGCTCATCCATGTTCGCGAGGATGAACAGGGGTTCCTGGTGGAAGGGGCCTTGGAAAGTCCGGGAAGCGCCGACATCGCGGTGAACGCTTGGCTTGCCCCGGATGAGTTCGGCACCTGGGCCGTTACCGTGCAAGCGGCCGGCATCAACGTCGACGGAGTCGCCAAGCTCGAGAGCGTTCCGCACCTGGGCCTGTTGTGGTCCGACGACGGCCTCATCCACGTCACCTTCGCCATCTTCACCGTGCGCGACACCCACGGCATCCGTGGCTTTGCCAAGTCGCGCCGCGGCGCCATCACCTGGGAACTGGCCCTGGAGCCGCGCCAGCGCGTTGTGGCTGGCGGCAACGTGGTATCCATCGACGCCCGCCGCCGGCGGGGAGGCTGACCGGTCACCTCCGTCGCCATGCGAGTGCCAGCCGCCACAGTGGCGACAGTTTTCGTCGCATTGCTCGCCTTGCCGGCGGTGGCCCTTGAGCTTCTTCCCTGCAAGCTCACAGCCGTGGGCGGCCGCTACGAGGTTGCGGCGCGCTGTGGCGAACTGCCGGTGCCGCTCAATCCGAGTCAGCCCGATGGCGAGCACATCGGCTTGCATGTCGCCGTGGTGCCGGCGTTGGCGGAAGACAGCCTGCCCGATCCCCTTGTCGTCATAGCCGGAGGGCCTGGGGACGCGGCTACGAGGTTCTATGCGGCGATGGCAGGGGCCTTCACGAGCGTGGCGCGGCGGCGGGACATCGTCCTCGTGGATCAGCGTGGCACCGGTCAGTCTGCCCCCCTGCACTGTCCGGGGCTCGATGCCGAAGGATTCGACTGGGGCGTTGGCGACAGCGTGGACGAAACCGTGGCGCTGACCTTGGCGTGTCTTGACGATCTCGACCACGACCCTCGCTTCTTCACCACCAGCGTCGCTGTGCAGGACCTCGAACTCGTGCGAGCGGCGCTTGGCTACGCGGAGCTCAATCTCTATGGCGTGTCCTACGGCACGCGCGTCGCCCAGCACTACCTGCGTCGGTACCCAGAACGCACCCGCAGCTTGGTGCTCGATGGCCTGGTTCCGGCCAGCGTCGCCCTCGGCCCCGACACGGCCCTAGAAAGCCAGGCCGCGCTCGATGCCACCTGGGCGCGGTGCGAGGCGAATGCATCCTGCAGTGCCGCGTTCCCCGACATCCGCGCCCGCTTCGATGCCGTCATGCAGCGGCTCGGCGATACGCCGGCCGACGTCACCGTGCCGCACCCCGCGAGCGGCCAACCGACGCCACTCGTGCTTTCGCGCACCGTCACCGCCGGCGTCGTGCGGCTCTTGGTGTACTCGCCCCAGAGCGCCGCCATGCTGCCGGTGCTTTTCAACGACGCCTTCGAGCGCCGCTACGACCGGCTGGCGGCGCAGGCGCTCATGCTGGCGGAGGGGATTGGCGAACTGGCCTATGGCCTCAACTTCGCCGTCGTCTGCACCGAGGACGTGCCCTTTTGGGGCAAGGTGGACCTCGAAGCCCAGCAGGGCACCTACATGGGCACGATGTTCGTGGAGGCTTTGGCCCAGGTTTGCGAGCGCTGGCCCGCCGGAATGATGGACGAGGGTTTCAAGGCCCCGGTCGAGAGCGACGTGCCGGTGCTCATCCTTTCCGGCGAGAAGGACCCCATCACGCCACCCCGGTATGTTGCGCTGGCGACGCCGTTCCTTGCCCGGCATGTCGAGGTGGTCGCGCCAGGACAGGGACACGGCATGTTGGCGGTCGGTTGCGTGCCGCATCTGGTGGCGGAGTTCGTGGATTCGCCGGAGCCTGCCGCACTCGACGCCTCCTGCGTCGAACGCATCGTCCCGTTCCCGCCCTTCATCTCGCCTCTCGGGCCAGCGCCATGATCGAAGTGACGGGCCTCGGCAAGCGCTTTGGCGATGTGCAGGCGATCGAGGGCGTCAGCTTCGTGGCGCCGAAGGGGCGCATCACGGGCCTGCTCGGCCCCAACGGCGCCGGCAAGTCCACCACCCTGCGGATCCTTGCCACCGTGCTGCAAGCGGACCACGGCGAGGTGCGGATCGACGGCGTGGACGCACTCAAGGACCCGCTCGAAGCGCGCCGCCGCATCGGCGTTCTGCCGCATGGTTCGAGCGTCTACGGGAACATGACGGCGCGGGAGAACATCGCCTACTACGCCGCGCTGCAAGGTCTCACGGGCGCCGCCGCCGAGGCGCGAATCGACCGCGTAATCGGCCAGCTCTACCTCGAGCAGATCGCCGACCGCCGCGCCCGCGGCTTCTCCCAAGGCCAGCACATTCGCGTGTCGCTGGCACGCTGCATGGTGCATGACCCCAGCATCCTGATTCTCGACGAACCCACCAACGGCCTTGATGTGCTTACCACACGGGCGCTCAGGCACGTCATTCTCGAACGTCGCGACGCAGGTTGCTGCGTGCTGTTCTCCAGCCACGTGATGCAGGAGGTGGCGGCGCTGTGCGACCAGATCGTCATCATCAGCCGGGGCCACGTGGCGGTCACCGGCACGGCGCACGACATTCGCATCGCCACCGGCAAGGACGACCTCGAGGATGCCTTTCTGGCCGCCGTGGACTTGGAGGACTCCGATTGAACGGCTTCCTCGTGGTGCTGCAGAAGGAGTTGCTCGAGGGCACTCGTGAATGGCGGGCACTGGCAACGACGCTGCTCGTGGCGCCGCTCGTCGGCCCGTTCCTGTTCGTCGGCATCACCGCCTTCACGATGCATCAGGCGATTGACGACGTGGCCGCGGCGATCGAGATCCCCGCCGTCGGTGCGGAACGCGCCCCGAATCTGGTGGCGCACCTGCGCCAAAGCCTGATCGATGTCGATGCGGAAGCGTTCGCGGACCAGGGCGACCAGACAGCGCGGCACGAGGCGCTGCGGGAAGCGGTGCGCAGCGGCGAGGTCGAGGTGGGTATCGTGGTGGCTGAGGACTTCGCCGAGGCACTTGCAGCAGGGCAGGCGGCGCGGGTGTGGGTTGTCGCCGACAGTTCGAGCAACCGGGCCCGACCCGAAACGAACCGCGTGCGGACTGCGCTCGGGGCATGGAGCGCGACGGTGGGGGGCATCCGCCTGCAGTTGCGCGGCATTCATCCAACCGTGGGGGCACCACTCGCGGTACTCAGGGACGACGTTTCCACGCCGTCTCGCCGGGCCTATCTGTTGCTTGGCATCGTCGGCTACTTCGTGCTTTTTGCCGTGCTCATCGGCGGCTCGCAGATTGCTGTGGACATCACCGCCGGCGAGCGCGAACGCGGCTCGCTGGAGCCGCTCCTGGCCATGCCCATCAGGCGCGAAACGCTGGTGCTGGCGAAGGTGCTGGCGACGCTCGTGGTGATGACGGCATCGCTGGCGATCACGGTCATTTCGTTTGCCGTAGCGGTGCAGTTCCTGCCGCTCGGGGAACTGGGCATGACCGCCAACTTCGGCGTCGTGGAGGCGGCGCAGATGTTCCTGTTGGTGTTCCCGTTTGCGGCGCTGGCCGCCGCCTTGATGGTGGCCGCCGCGTCCCTGACGCGCTCGTTCCGCGAGGCGCAGACCTACACCAGCATCGCCATGATCGCGCCCACGCTGCCCGTGGTGTTCGCGGCGCTGCGCCCGATGCAGGATTCCGTACCCTTGATGCTGGTGCCGGCGCTGTCGCAGCACCTGCTGTTGAGCGATGTCCTCCGCGCAGAGGCCCTCGACCCCCTGCACATCGTCACGTCTGTCGCCAGCACCGCCGCCGTGGCGGCAATGCTGGTGTGGCTCACGGTGCGCCGCTTCCGCAGCGAGAAGCTGATCCTGTGAGCTCGCCCCCGCGTGGAACAGACCGCGCAATCCGATGGTCTTCAGCGCATTTTCGCAAGGGACGGGCTTGTCCCGTCCCGGCGCGCCCTGACGGGCGCGTTGGCAGTTCGCTTGCGCGAACTGCTGTGCTTCGACGGACTCCTCGGCACGTTCAAGACGGGCGGGGACAAGCCCCTCCCCTACTGCGGCTGCGGAACGATCCTGATGTAAGGCTTCGGCGCCTGCCAGCCGTCCGGATAGCGCTCCTTCGCTTCCTCGTCCGAAACCGCCGGCACGATGATCACGTCGTCCCCTTGGTTCCAGTTCACTGGCGTTGCCACCTGGTGCGATGCGGTGAGCTGGCAACTGTCGAGCAGGCGCAGCACCTCGTCGAAGTTGCGACCGGTGCTCATGGGATAGGTGAGCATGGCCTTGATGCGCTTGTCGGGGCCGATGACGAACACCGAGCGCACCGTGGCGTTGTCCACTGGCGTGCGGCCTTCGGCGGACTCGCCGGCATCGGCAGGGAGCATGTTGAACGATTTGGCAATGCTGAGGTCGGGATCGCCAATCAGCGGATACGTGACGGCGTTGCCCTGCGTTTCCTCGATGTCCTTCAGCCACTCGCTGTGGCTCGCCACTGGATCCACGGAAAGGCCGATGATCTTGCAGCCGCGTTCGGCAAAGTCGTCCGCGAGGCCCGCCATGTAACCGAGTTCGGTGGTGCAGACGGGCGTGAAGTCCTTCGGATGCGAGAACAGGATGGCCCAGCCCTCGCCAATCCAGTCATGGAACTGGATTTCGCCCTGAGTGGTTTGGGCCGTGAAATTGGGTACTTCGCTGTTGATGCTGAGCATGGCTTCCTCCGAGAACGAACGTGGGGTCATGGCGGCAATTCTACGTCACCCGAGTAGGGCGACCCCTGTGGTCGCCCGTGTTCGAATGACGTACGGCATTGGATTGGCCGACACGGGCGACCACAAGGGTCGCCCCTACGAGGGCGCGAACCACCAGCGAAACCGCCCGTCAGCGCCGGCGCAGGGACTTGGTTGAAGGGCAAGCACTTGGTGGCGCACAATGCCGCCACGCCCCGATGGCACAGCTGGATAGCGCGGCCCCCTCCTAAGGGGCAGGTCGAAGGTTCGAATCCTTCTCGGGGCGCCAGACCAGTTTGGGGGAATCAATGGAATTCTGGACAGCAACGGTCGCCGCACCGGGCCGGAGTGCCGCCTTTGCGCGCGAAGCCGAGGCGCGTGGTTGGGACGGGATGCTGGTGGTGGATTCGCAGAATCTGTCTGGCGACCCGTATGTTTGCCTGGCGCTGGCCGCGACTGCCACCGAGCGCCTGGGGCTTGAGACGTCGGTGACGAATCCCGTGACGCGCCATGCGGCGGTTACGGCGTCATCCGCGCTCTCCGTGCAGCGGCTATCGAAGGGGCGGATGGTGCTTGGCATCGGGCGCGGCGACAGTGCGCTCGCGCACCTTGGCCGTGCGCCGGCGCGGCTTGGGTGGTTCGAGCGCTACCTTGCGAACTTGCAGGCGTATCTCAAAGGCGAGGAAATCGGGTTCGAGCGCATGGGGATTCCTGACGAGGCAGCACCGCCGGCGGAGCGTCTTGGCCTTGCTCACGCCCCGGATGGGAGTTCGATTGGCTGGGTCGGCGATGGGCCGAAGGTGCCGGTTGAGGCTGCGGTGACGGGGCCGCGCGCCATTGGCATTGCCGCCCGCCATGCGGATCGGGTGATGTTGGCGGTTGGGGCTGACCCGAAGCGCATCGCCTGGGGCATCGCCACCGCGCGGGAAGCTGCCGAGAAAGCTGGCCGCGACCCGGATTCGGTTGCGTTCGGCGCGTATGTAAATGTCGTCTGCCACCCGGATGCGTCCAAGGGGCGCGAACTCGGGCGAGCCACCACGGGACTGTTCGCCCGCTTCTCGGTGATGTACGGCGAGGTGTCGGGTCCGGCCGACGAAAAGCAAACCGATGTCCTGCACAACATCCACGATCGCTACGACATGAACGCCCACGGCCGCCAGGGTGGCGATCAGACGACGGCCCTGACCGACGAGTTCATCGACGGTTACGCCATCGTTGGCGAGGGCGGGTACTGCGCGGATCGACTGGCGGCGCTGGTGGAACTCGGAATCGAGAAATTCGCGGTGATGGGCCCAAACTTCGCGGCTCCGGGCGCGGAAGCTCAGGAGGCAGCCCTCAGGTTTAGCGAGGACGTGCTGGCACCGCTCAAGGCGTAGCCAAACGCTTCACTCTAGGAAAACGTGCCTTGGCAGCGTGCGCGCCGTCCTGGAGGGAAGGCGTCCCGCCCTCCCTCCAGGACGGCACCGGCAGCCAGTCGAACGACCGCCGGTGTCCAGAGGCCATCCGCCAATAGCCGGAAGGTCAAAATGAGACACCACACCTTGGCGCGACAAAGGTGCTGGCGAGTGTTGGGTGTGGCAGTATCGGGGCACTTGGGTTGTGACTAGCTCGGAGCGTTGCGATGAGCCTTGATGTGGCGGCGGAGGCGGAGCTTGATGGGGCCGCGAACGGCGTAGAGCCGCTCGTTGGCGAGGGGTCGGCGCTCAAGGCCGAACTGATGACGGGCTACACCGGCGTCAAGATCACCGGTGTGCCGCTCAAGGAGATGTCCGACGACGATGTCGAGACCGTGCGGCGGCTCATTGGCAACCACTGCGTCGGGGCGTTTCCGAGCCAGTCGTTGACGCCCGAGGAGCAACTCGCGTTCGTCAGCCGCTTCGGCACCATCACCAAGACGCCGGGCGTGGACATGCGTTCGGGCGTGGACTACGTGCATGTGGTGGCGGACCGGGGCGATGCCGACAACCCGGTTTCCGGCGGCTTCCACACCGATACCTGCTTCGTCGAGCGGCCCCCTTCGTTCTCGTCGCTCTATGCGGTGGACGTGCCGAGGCACGGCGGCGACACCATGTTCTGCAATCAGTACATGGCCTACGACAGCCTCTCCGAGGTGATGAAGAAGTGGCTCGTGGGAATGCGCTTCAAGCACGTCGTGAGCGGCACGGATCGCCCGGAGGAAGTGCCGGATCCGGTCTGGCATCCAGCGGTGCGCACCCACCCAGTGACCGGCCGCAAGGCGCTTTACGTGACCTTTGCGGCGCGTTGCGTGGCGGCAGAGGGAATGACGGAGGCGGAGGGGCGCAACCTGATCGACTTCCTCTATCGCCACTCGATGCGCGACCACGCGATGTACCGGCACCGCTGGCATCCTGGCGACTTCGTGATGTGGGACAACCGGTGTTCCATGCACGCGGCCGTTTATGACCACGGCGACCAGCCGCGGCGCCTGCACCGGGTGATGTGCGAGGGGGAGCGGCCGTTTGAGTAGACCGTGCCGCGTGAGCCAGGGGAGGAACGCATGAACGCGGTCGGGTTGATCCTGCTCTGTCTGTGCGTGCTCGGCATCGGCCGCTGCTCCTTCGGACCAGGAATGCCGGAGGTGGTGCAGCAGCAGGCAGAAAGTCCAACCGTACAAGTGGTGGATGCCTCCCCGCGATCGACCGGGGAAGCGACTCCGGGCAGCGCATAGTCAGGACTCAGTCGGGCCTTTCAGGCGGTAGCCGTCTCGCCCTCCATATGTGCGCAACCGCCTATTCGCCCACATTCGCCTCGAACAGGGGCTCGCCGTTCACCGTCACATTGAGTTCGCCGGCACTGCTGAAGTAGCGGGCTTCTATGTAATGGTGCTCTTCCCAGTCGAGTTCGACATTGGTCCAAACATAGAGGGGATCAGGCGGTCCGGGCTCCCGGCGCTTGCGCAGGCAGCCATCGAGGTAGAGCTCCAAGGCGTCGTCTTCGGCGATGACGACTTCCACGGCCCTGTGCCAATGCGGGATGCGATAGCGGCGCGGCTGGTTGTGGTTTGGCAAGTCCTTCCCTGACAATCGTCCCATCGATGGGCGGCGGATTCTGACAACCGTATGGATGAGGGGCAAGGCGGCGGCCGAGAGGGGCATTTCGAGCGCGTGTTGAAGGGACGCGAAGTGCTCGCGCTCTCGTTCGGGGCCATGATCGGCTGGAGCTGGGTGCTGCTCACCGGGGTGTGGGTGGAGAATGCTGGCAGCCTCGGCACGGTGGTCGCCTTCGCCGCCGGCGGTGTCGTCATCGGCTTCATTGGCCTCACCTATGCCGAACTCGCCGCCGCCATGCCGCAGGCCGGTGGCGAGCACGTGTACACCAAGGTTGCGTTGGGGCCGCACTGGTCGTTCGCCTGTACTTGGGCGCTGCTCATGGCCTACGCGACGGTGTGCGTATTCGAGTCCGTGGCATTGCCGACGGCGGTGGAGTACCTCCTGCCAGGCATCCGCTTTGGCGCGCTGTGGGAGGTGTTCGGAGCGCCGGTGGACGTGGGGTTCGTGGCGGTCGGCGTCGGTGGCGCCGTGCTGATGACGTGGATCAACTACATCGGCATCCGCGCTGCCGCGTTCGTACAGACCGTGGTCACGGCCGCCATCTTCCTGAGTGGTCTCCTGCTGTTCGTGGGCGCCGGTGCGTTCGGCAGCATCGACACCGCAAAGCCGCTCATCGCCATGCCGGCGGTGGGAATCCTGACCGTGCTCATCATGGTGCCGAGCCTCATGGTGGGCTTCGACGTGCTGCCGCAGTCGGCCGAGGAGATCGCCGTGCCGCGCCGCCGCATCGGTGTGCTGCTGGTGCTGTCTCTGGCCATGGCGGTGCTTTGGTATGGCGCGATTTCCTTTGCCGTGGGCACGGCGCTGCCGCAACAAGCCCTGGGGGGAACGATGGCCACGGCGGACGCGGCCAGCAAGCTGTGGAGCGGCGAATGGGCAGGGGCCGCGCTCATCATTGGCGGAGTGGGCGGCATTCTCACGAGCTGGAACGCGTTCATCATCGGCGGCAGCAGGCTCATGTTCGCACTAGCGCAATCGGGTGCCTTGCCGGCGGCATTCGCTCGCCTGCATCCGCGCTACAACACGCCGTGGGTGGGAATCCTCGCCCTCGGCGTCGCCTCCTGCATCTCGCCGCTGTTCGGACGCACGATCCTGGTGTGGCTGGTGAACGCCGGCAGCTTCGCGGTGGTGGTGGCGTGGCTGTTTGTGCCGGTGGCGTTTCTGGCGCTTCGCCGCAATGCGCCGGAAATGGAAAGGCCGTATCGGGTGCGGCATGGCACGTTTGTGGGTTGGACGGCGATTGTCCTCGGGGTGCTGCTGCTCTGCCTCTACATGCCGTTCAGCCCTTCTTCGCTGGCTTGGCCGGAGGAGTGGGGAATGGTGGCGGCCTGGAGTGCGGTGGGCGTGGTGCTGTGGGTGCTTCGGGTGCGCGGAGCGGAGCAGGTCCACTAGGCGCGCCCGCTTGCGGCGTGCCACTCCGGCGACCCGGATTCGGTTACTCTTCACTGCACGCGGGCGTCGTATAACGGCATTACCCCAGCTTCCCAAGCTGGTGACGTGGGTTCGACTCCCATCGCCCGCTCCACTCTTTATTCGCCTCGCGGCTGGCGGCAGCGTGCAAAAACCTCACTTCGATCCACCTTGGGGACCGCGCCATCCGGCCGCCCCGTCAGGCTCAACACGGCATGCGCAACGCCTTGTCCGACTCGCGGCTGGCGGCAGCGTGCAAAAACCTCACTTCGATCCACCTTGGGGACCGCGCCATCCGGCCGCCCCGTCAGGCTCAACACGGCATGCGCAACGCCTTGTCCGACTCGCGGCTGGCGGCAGCGTGCAAAAACCTCACTTCGATCCACCTTGCGGACCGC
>JAPPDJ010000020.1 GCA_028824555.1 Gammaproteobacteria bacterium
ACCGACCGCCCCGGGACTGCGCGCCTCCTTTCCTGTCACTCCCCCCTCGCGGGGGAGTCGAGAAAGGCCGTGGGACTGCGCGCCTCCTTTTCCTGTCACTCCCCCCTCGCGGGGGAGTCGAGAAAGGCCGTCCTCGGCCTTTCTCGGAGGGGGGGCCGCCGAAAGGCCAAGCCAACAGGCGTCATCGCAGCCCTTAGGCGGCCCCCCCTCCGAGAAAAGCGAGGACGCTTTTCTCGACTCCCCCGCGAGGGGGGAGTGACAGGAAGGGGCTCCGTTCCAGAACTGCGGCATGCGCGAGGCGGGGGATGCGTTCAAGCGCAACGATGGATTCGGCGACCGACGGGACAAGCCCGTCCCCTACGGCCCTCGCAACGTTGCCCAATCGGCGTCTATGCGTCGTGGGACAGCGGCTGTTCACGTGGCGTCGCCAGCCGCAAGCCGAGGCGTTCGGCGTCACCAGATGTGTGGAAAGCGTTGGAGGCACCCAACGTGGCCATGGTTTCGTCCAACGCACCCCATCGAATGGCCGCAGTCCAATTCCATGCGAAATCGAGCATCCGCAGCATGGGGGCCACCGGGCCGCCAACGGTCAGCGCTCGCTGGCCAGCGATGTAGTTGTCGCGATACACCGTTGGGATGACGATGCGTTCCTGGTCGCCGGCGACGAGCTCAGCGTTCATCATTATGCGAGCGAGGCGGCCGTTGCCGTCGGCGAA
Source organism: Gammaproteobacteria bacterium (assembly GCA_028824555.1). Taxonomy (GTDB): domain Bacteria; phylum Pseudomonadota; class Gammaproteobacteria; order Pseudomonadales; family Azotimanducaceae; genus VXYL01. The sequence goes on from JAPPDJ010000020.1 coordinate 717, forward strand.
CGGGTGAACCTCGGACACCAGGAAGTGCATGAAGGCGGCGCGCGAGAACGGAACGTCAAGTGTCTGGTGCATCTCGAAGCCCCGTTCAAGCGTGCCGACCACAGCATCCGGGCGCACGAATTCGATTGCACCGACCCGATTTGGTGCAGTCTTGAACTGCCCCGGTGCCGCCTCTGGTCGTTGCGAAAGCATGCGATGGTGACGGGTGCGGAGTAGGTCCAGGAAGTCCTCTGGCGTTTCCGGGACACGCCGCATCTCGGCTGCGTCCGATACGATGCGCCAGACACCGAGCACGTCGTGCGCGTCGGCGGGACGCTGATCGGGAATGCGCCCGCCGAAGACGATCGCCACCGCCTCCTCGGCCGTGAACTCCGTGCCTTCAATGTAGTTGGAGAAATAGGCCTCGAAGAACGCGAGGGTGGCCGCGCCGATGCCGTCACGAGGCGGCGTGGGACGCGATGGAATCGACGCGCGCAGGAGTTCCGCGTGCAAGCGCCCGAGCATGTCGAGCCGCAAGGGGTCATATGCACGGCCGGCCGCCCGTGCGCGGGCAGTCGGCGCCGACAGCCTGGCAGGCTGTGTGCCGACCAGTGCGCCGACGATAGCGTCGAGTTCCACGAACTCTGGAGCGCGGTCGATGCCGGGGGCGATGCGACGCGCGTTGTCCCGCAGACGTTGGACTCCCTTCTCATCCATCGTCGCGACCAGGCGTTCAAGCTGCGACTCGATGTCTCGTCGCCTCAGTGTGCGGGGCAGACGCTGGCCCCGCGCCCGCGATGGCCGCAGATTGTCGAGGCAGGCCCGCGCCCGAGAGCTCAGAAAGAGGTCGCTGAGAAACGGGCGGTCGTCTGGCGTCGGCGGCGCTCCCCGACGCGGGCGCAGAACTACCCCCGGGAGTTCAATGTCCGCGCCTCGCGGCGTGACCAGGCACACGCTGCCATCCTCGGCCGGCTGCAGTTCGAAGGCCGTCCGGTCAGCGATCAGCGCGCCAGGGAAGTACCCTGCAGCAACGCTCCAAAGGTTGCGACGCACCAAGTCTTCCGGGTCGCCGTCGAGATCTCGCGTGTACAAACGCGACGCGATCTTGCGCAGCCGTCCTTGAGCAACGCGGCGCGTCACTTCGGCGCTGATCGACGCACGCGAAACAAAGACCTCCGGCATGGCGTCCACGACCGCCGAAGGTGAGGATTTCTCGTTCATAACGGCAGTTGAGAGCAGGCCGCATGAGGGAAAAGTGCGATTATAGCTCCGATTTGGCGGCTTTTTCCAAGTTATCGGCCTGTTGAAGGTCCCACGGCGTTGCAGGAGGGGGCGTTGGCTCGCGTTGGGGGGCGAGTGGCGCTTTGGGTCGGCGGCCCCCCCTCCGAGAAAAGCGAGGACGCTTTTCTCGACTCCCCC
>JAPPDJ010000158.1 GCA_028824555.1 Gammaproteobacteria bacterium
CGGACGAACGCCGCGAAGAACGGCCTGTGACGAACGTTACGATCACGATCGGCGACCTCGCCACATGGACCGAGGCCATCGTGGGACCGCCGGGAAGCGAGGTCCTGATCGGACAGGTGGTGCTTGAGATACTTGACCTGATTCCCGACTGCAGAAACCGGACGCTGATGCCACGGCACCCGGAAGGACCGGTCCTGGCGCTGCGCTGAAGTGCCCCAAACGCTCAGGGCCGCGTCGGTCGGCGCCATCCTGCGTCACCAGCAACCGGCGACGCACGTCAAGACCGCGGCTTTCGAGGCCGAGGAGGTCGGCCCGCGACCTCAGCCTGACAAGCCGGAGACCGTTGACCACCGACGTGATGCTCGCCGGGAACTGGAAGACGAGCCTGTATCGCAAACGTTCGTTTGCGACACAGGGTGATACCACGACGCCCGAGACCCAGACCAGCGGCATCTCGACCCGACCGGAGCCGCGTGGACCTGGCCCGGCGACCGCGGGCCATGGCGAACGCTTGGTTGATGGCCTGCTCACGCCACGCACCCCGCACGCCGGCCGCCGGTCGACGATGACGTGTTACGATGACTGTTAGGACAGTGATCGATATAAAGTTGCCAGCTTTACCGGGGAAGGAGCTTGTAATTCCAGTCCCCGTGAAACTCGTCGCGCTCCAAGCTGATCGCCTCCATCTCCGCCTCGGTCACCTTCACGCCCGTAGGATAGGCATTCGCGTCCAGCGCGGCGTGAACTCGCAGGCCGGCCGCCGTTCTCGTGTTGCCGATGCGGTCGACGATGGTCTCGAAGGTCGTCAGCGGGGTCCCGCGCCAGTTCGCGGTGATGTGACAGAAGAGTCGGTGTTCGATCTTGTTCCACTTGCTCGTGCCGGGCGGGAAGTGACTCACGTGAATGGTCAGGCCCGTTTCATCGGCGAATCGTTGGAGCTCGTGCTTCCAGGCGCGGGAACGATAGCCGTTGCTCCCACCCGCATCGGCGGTGATGTACAGAATTCGAGCGTTGGGGTAGGCGGCCTGACCCATCCGACGCCACCACAGCCGAATCGACGCCACCGCAAAAGCCGGGGTGTCGTGGTCGCGCCCCACACTCACCCACGCTTCATTGCGGGCCATGTCGTAGATGCCGTAGGGAATCGCCTTGCCCTCGGCGTCGGTCGGGAAATCGTGCACGCGCACCGGCGGCGGGGTGCCCTTCGGCTGCCATTCCCGGCCCGCGTTCTTGAAGTTCCCGACCAGTTCCTTCTTCTTCGTGTCGACCGAGATCACCGGCTGTCCCGCGGTCAGAAACTCGTCCGCGGTCGCGTTGATGTGCTCAAACTGCGCGTTCCGGTCGGGGTGAACGGCGCCTTCCTGCCGTTTGCGCACCGACTGCAGCCGGTAACCCAGGTGGCGAAGAAGCCTACCCACCGTGGTTGAACTCACGCACCAGCCTTGCTCCGCCAGCGCCGCCGCCAGCTTCGCGCGACTCTTGCACGTCCAGCGCAGCGGCGATGTCGGGTCCCCGCGCGTCACCGGATCCACGAGCGCCTCGAGCGCAGCGAGAATGCCGGGTTGGTCCTCTTGAATCCGTGGTCGCCCCGCTCCCGCCGCCCGAATGCGGCCCGTTGACGCTTCGCCGCCGGCAATCTCCCGGCGTCCCTTGCGGATCGTTTCGCGCGCCAGACCGGTGGCCGAAGACACCAGCGCGTCGCCGCCATAGCCGATGGCCATGGACTCCGCCGCCGCCCACCGTCGGCGACTGCGCTCGTCAAGCACGGGTGCCACCGCGACGTACTTCGCAACGATGGTGGCCTCCAGATCCACGTTCCGCTTCACGCCGCGAGTATGTCAGAAAGCCTCGAAGATAGCAAGCTAATTTTGGTCACCGTCCTTAGTGGAGCACTTCCGCTAGGCTCGTCTTCATCGCCCGCGCACAGGAGCCGAGCGGGCCCGTGGGTCCTCTCGATCTGACTACTAGGGCTACGGCGCGCGCGCGGCACCGGCGATGACGCAGCTGACGTACCTCGAGGATGGCGAGGCGCTGGCTGTGCACCGTCCTGCTGCGGGGTCGAGACGCGCAGATATTTATGCGACGGTCTTCACGGCCTGTCC
>JAPPDJ010000114.1:0-1543 GCA_028824555.1 Gammaproteobacteria bacterium
AGAAGGGCGAGCGGCTGACGCCCGCCCGATTGGCGGTCTACGCGGAAATGCTGGCTTGCAATCGGCCGCTTTCCGCGTACGAACTCATCGCGCTGCTGGAGCAGCGGCAGGGGCGCAAGATCGCGCCGCTGAGCGTTTACCGGCACTTGGACTTCCTCATGCGCAACGGTCTCGTCCACCGGCTGCAATCGGCCCAGACCTACCTGCCGTGCGACCACCCGGACCATCCCCACGAGAGCCAGTTCCTGCTGTGCTCCTCCTGTGGCCACGTGGACGAGGTCGAGTCGAGGGGGTTGGAGACGCTGCTGTCCCAGATCGCGGACGAGCACGGATTCCGCCCGGATGACACCGTCGTCGAAATCAAGGGAGTGTGCGGCACCTGCGCCGTTGACGAACCCCACTGAGCGGCTCCAACAGCGAGGGGCCTATGGCTGGCTTTTCCTGGCGATGTCGCCAACCCGAATGGTGCCGGGTTCGATCACCCTCGCATTGATGCCGCGCAGGTTGAGTTGTCGGCCCTGCTTCGAGTTAACGAAATGAGTTGCGTCCCTGCCGAACCGGGCGGAGAACTTGCGGCAGCCCGTATGGGGAACCGCGGTCACCTCGATCAGGGCTTCGCCGAGCTGCAGGCGCGTGCCCGGCGGCAGGTTCTCGTGGCCGAGATCAAGATCGACGTAGAGCTGGTCACCCGCCAAGGGCCAGCGCTCCCGGCTCCCCGCCACCAGCGCGGCAACCCTGGCATTCATCAGGGTGAGCTGCATGTCCAGGTATTCGGCTGAATCCCGCCCGTGGCCGCTGTTGCGCCACTTGTCCCCCACCAGCCCTGACTCAAGGTCGAGCCTGCCAGCCTCCAGGACCTCCCGCTCGTCGGTGCGGGGCCGGCGCACGAGCATCTCAAGGCGGCCGCCGTCGCTCGGCGATGCCTGGATGTGGGCCAGACCCGCATCGAGTTCATGGCGGGTCTGATGTTTCATCGCGCATCCTTGAAGAGCATTCGGCGAGGACGGGAATTGTAACCGAACGCTCTCGGACGGCGCGAAGCGCCGTTTCAACGCCGCGCTTCGCATGGGGCCTGCCGGCTGTTGTCGTTGATGGGCACCGCGCCTTCGACGTGTTCAGCAAACGCTGCGGGCGACAGGTCGAACATCGGCAGCACGCCGCAGGCGTGGGGCGCCATGCCCTCCAGCGCGACGCACTCGCCGGCGCCCAGCGACTCCGGCAGCGCCTCGGAGAGCAGGATCGCGTGGCCATCGACCCAAGCGGCCAGCAGCTCGTCGTCCGTGGCAGTGAGCACCGCATCGTGAGGGTCTCCGCCAGCATGCGCGACCAGGACCAGGTCCGCCCGCAGGCCCGGCTCGATCGCGCCGAACCGATCCTCCAGCCCAAGCGCGTAGGCGCCGTTGATGGTGGACATGCGCCAGAGCTTCTCGGCAGGCAGCGCCGCGCCAGCCGCGGAGGCCACCCGGCCGGCGCACTGGAGCTCCTCGCGCATGCTGAACGAGCCGCTCGGCGCCCACGACGTCGACAGGGCGACCCGCGCCCC
>JAPPDJ010000114.1:1553-2061 GCA_028824555.1 Gammaproteobacteria bacterium
CTGAACGAGCCGCTCGGCGACCAATCCGTCGATAGGGCGACCCGCACACCGCTGTCCACCGCACCAGCGATGTCCAAGGTCTCGCCGTACAAAGCGAGATTGGAACGCGGCGACCAGACGAGCGTGACGTCGAACTCGCGCATCACGGCGTAGTCCTCCCGATCGGTCGCCACGCCATGGACCAGGGCGTAACGCCGGTCGCGGCGCTGCGCCCGCCGCAGGTAGCGCGCCACCTCGGCCCGTGCCGCACAGCTCGACTTTCGGCCTTCGCCGACATGCGCCACGTAGGCCATGAACGCCAGTTCTGGATCGGACGGCGGCGGAAATCGGTGGACGGCACCGCCCGCGCACTCATCCCTCAGATCCTCCACGGCTTCGAAGGAGAAGGGGAAGACCTCAACGTCCGCTTCGTAAACGTAGAGGTCGATGTCGCCGACGCGGCTGTGCCGTTTGATGTTGCGGACCACGCCCGGCAGGCCGAGAAAGATGTACACAACTGCTGCTGGTC
>JAPPDJ010000031.1 GCA_028824555.1 Gammaproteobacteria bacterium
TGTCACTCCCCCCTCGCGGGGGAGTCGAGAAAGGCCGTCCCCGGCCTTTCTCGGAGGGGGGGCAAGGTGGCCCCAGGGCGATGGTGAATGCGGGCCGGGAGGGGGCAAGGTCGCGCCAGGGGCGATGGCGAATGCGGCCCGCCGCCTCGGGCATGGAGACGAGGTCGAACGGGGCCCGTGCCGAATCCATCAGTGTTTCACGGCCCCCGCCTTCGCGCGGATCGTTCCTGAAGCTACTGCATCCCGATCGCCGTCTGGAAGGCCGGGCGGGCCGTGATGCGTTCGACGTAGCCCTTGAGGTTCGTCATCTCGTCGGTGACGCAGCCCAGGCGATTGCTCATGAAGCAAGCGTGGCCAAGCATGATGTCGGCGGCGGAGAAGTCGCCGATCAGGTAGTCCTTGCCTTCGAGGGTCTCGTTCACCGGTGCCAGGGCGCGGGTGAGGAGGCGCTGCGCCTGGCCGAGCACGGTTTCGTCCCGGCGCTCCGGAGGCAGCAGCAGGGTGTGGACGACGATGGTGTTCACCGGCGGCATCACCATGCCTTCGCAGTAGTGGAACCACTGCAGATACATCGGGAACTCCGGTGCGTCCACCGCCGGCTTGAGGCCGCCGTTCTTGTGCCGCTCGAGCACGTATTCGACGATTGCGCCCGACTCGTAGATGCGCACGTCGCCGTCGTCGAGCACGGGAACGCGGCCGAGAGGATGGCGCGAGCGGTGTTCGTCGGACTTCAGGTCCTTGGGATGGAACGCCATCTTGTTGATGTCGTATTCGAGGCCCAGTTCCTCGAGCAGCCAGACGATGCGTCCGGCGCGGGAGTTGGGTGCGAAGTGCAGTTTCAGCATGTGGTTCCCCTCAGGTGATCCGTGGTGAATGGCGCTGGAGTTCAGCGGCCGGCAGTGGTTGTGGAGCGCTTTCGCGCCGGCGCCTTCTTGCGCGTCTTGGCGGCGGAGGTCTTGCGTTTTGCGGGGGGCGCTTTCGCGGCCGACTCTTGCCACCGACCGTCTCGATAGTTGGCGCGCCAGCCGGTGGCCTTGCCGTCCTTGGCCTCCGACAGCACATACTGCTCCCGCGTCTTGCGAGCGAAGCGCACCTGGGCGGGGTTGCCGGCCGGATCTTGCTCTGGCGCCGCGAGCAGATAGGCGAACTTGGGATCGAGCTCGTTGGCATGCGCCTTGAGCTCCGTCACCAGCGGCGCCCTCGTCTCCCGGTGGCGCGGAAACTTGCTGGCGGCCAGGAAGATGCCGGCCGCGCCGTCGCGCAGCACATAGTGATCGTCCACGTTCTGGCACTTCAGTTCCGGCATCGGCACGGGGTCCGCCTTCGGCGGCGCCGGCTGGCCGTTGCGCAGGAGCTTGCGCGTGTTGCTGCATTGGGTGCAGCCGAAATACTTGCCGAAGCGGCCGGACTTGAGCTGCATCTCGGCGCCGCACTTGTCGCAGTCGATCACCGGGCCGTCATAGCCGCGGATGCGGAAGGTGCCGAGTTCGATCTCGGAGCCAGGACAATCCGGACTGTTGCCGCAGATGTGCAGCTTGCGATTTTCGTCGAGCAGGTGGCTGTCCATTGGCGTGGAGCAGATCGGGCACTTTCGCTTGGCCCGCAACAGCTTCGATTCGCCCTCCTCGTCCTTGTCCACGTCCACGGCCTCATCGCCGGGGATCAGGTTCATGGTGTTGGTGCAGCGATCCGCCGGCGGCAGCGAGTAACCGGAGCAGCCGAGGAAGACGCCGGTGCTGCCGGTGCGAATCTGCATCACGCGACCGCACTTGTCGCATTCCACACCGGTGGAGACCGGCGCGTTGGGGCGCATGCCGCGCTCGGTATGCGCCTTCTCAAGGCGACCGGAAAAGTCGCGGTAAAAGCTGTCGAGAAGGCCCTGCCACGACTTGCCCCCGTCGGCGATTTCGTCGAGCTCTCGCTCCATGTCGGCGGTGAAGGAGTAGTCGAGCAGGTCCGCGAAGTTCTCCACGAGCCGGTCCGTGACCAGTTCGCCAATCTTCTCGGCATGGAAGCGGCGGTTTTGCAGCGTGACGTAGCCGCGGTCCTGGATGGTGGAGATGATGGCGGCGTAGGTGGAGGGGCGACCGATGCCGCGCTTCTCGAGCTCGCGCACCAGGCTTGCCTCGCCGTAGCGTGGCGGCGGCTTGGTGAAGTGCTGCACCGCTTCCACGTCCACCAGCGCCAAGGCGTCGCCCTCGCGCAGGTCCGGCAGCGGCGTGTCGTCGTCGCTCCGAGCTGGCTGCAGCACGCGGGTGAAGCCGTCGAAGCGGAGAATGCGACCCCTGACGCGCAGCTCGAACTCGCCGCCGGTGGCGATGATGGTGGTGGAGAGATACTCGGCTGGCGTCATCTGCGACGCCACGAAGCGACGCCAGATGAGGTCGTAGAGGCGGCCGGCATCGGCCTCGACGCCGGCAAGCGCGTCCGGCGTGCGCTCCACGTCGGTGGGCCGGATGGCTTCGTGCGCTTCCTGCGCCGCCTGCTTGCTGGCGTAGGAGCGGGGCGTCTTCGGCAGGTAGCGTTCGCCGAACTCTGCGCCAATGTGCTCCCGCACCGCACCGATGGCCTCGCCAGCGACATTGGTGGAGTCGGTGCGCATGTAGGTGATGTGTCCGGCTTCGTAGAGCCGCTGCGCCAGAGTCATGGTGCGACGCACGCTGAAGCCGAGCCTGGTGGAGGCCGACTGCTGCAGCGTCGAGGTGATGAAGGGGGCGCTCGGGCGTGCCTGGGTGGGGCGATCTTCCCTTGCGTCAACCGCAAACTCCCGCTCGCGCAGCCGTGCGAGGGACTCGTTGGCTGCTTCCTCGCTGCCAGGACGGTAGGGCGCATCGCCATCGCGGGACACGGTGAAGCGCACGGCATCTTCTTCACCGCGCTTGAGGTCGGCGAACGCTTCCCAGTACTCCTCCGGCGTGAAGGCGCGGATTTCCCGCTCGCGCTCGACGATCAGGCGCACCGCCACGGATTGCACCCGTCCCGCCGAAAGCCCGCGCGCCACCTTCGCCCACAGCAGCGGCGAAAGCTCGAAGCCCACCACCCGGTCCAGGAAGCGCCGAGTCTGCTGGGCGTTCACCTGGTTCTCGTCGATCTCGCCCGGTTCCTCGAAGGCGCGGGCGATGGCGCGGCGGGTGATCTCGTTGAACACCACCCGGCGATAGCGCGACGGATCGCCGCCGATCACTTCGCGCAGATGCCAGGCGATGGCCTCACCCTCGCGGTCGCGGTCGGTGGCGAGATAGATGTTGCCGGAACGCGCCGCAGCGGCGGTGAGTTCCCGCACTACCTTTTCCTTGCCGGGGACGATCTCGTAGTTGGCGGCCCAGCCGTTGTCCGGGTCCACGCCCATGCGGCGCACGAGTTGGGCACGGGCGCGGCGGGCTCGATGGGCCGCCTTTTGCTTGGGCGAGAGCTTGCGCGTCTTGGCGCTCTGGCGGGCACGCTGTTTGGCATCCGGCTTGGTGGAGCCGCCGCCCGTCGGCAGGTCGCGCACGTGGCCGACGCTGGACTTGACCACGTAGTCCTTGCCGAGATAGCGGTTGATGGTGCGCGCCTTGGCCGGCGACTCGACGATGACGAGAGCCTTCGGCGGGGCTGCGGCGGCGGTGGCGGATCGGGCCATGTCTTGCTTTGGTTCTCCGTTTTGCGGCTTAAGGCTGCCGCGCGGTTCGCGCTTATACGGACTGCACAAAGGCTGTGTCAACCGGCGCCGCGATGCAAACCGGCCGAGGAAGCGGCCTCAGGCGTCGCCTCCCGGAACCTCGAAGTGCAGGTCCCGAATCGCTTCGAGCCCCTGCCGAATCCCCTGCACGACAGCCTCCGCGTTCAAGTCGCCGAGGCGTTCCTGCCCTATCCACGCAACGCCGTCGGCGCTCGCTTCGACCCCAACGCAACCTCCCGGCAGCGCTTCGACGATGGCCGCAATCCGCTGCCAGTATCGCTCCGGTTGCGGCGGCAGTTGCCGCGGCGGAGTCAACGTAGTCCAACCCGGCAGATAGCGGTTCTCTCGCTCCGAACGATACAGGGTCCATTGCGGTGCATCTTCGAGCCCACCCGGCGCGAGCAGTCGATAGCTCGCGCATTCGATGGTTGGCTCGCGGTCGCGACCGCCGGCAGAGACTCGATCCTCGGCGCTGGCGCGCAAGTGCGGTACACGGGCCACCGACACGGTAAGGCCAGCCGCTCGCGCCGCCGCCCGCAATGCCGCCACGGCGCGTTCGCGCGGCTTCGGCCGAAGCATGAGAATCGGCCCAATCGCGAGCGCGACGACCAGCACGATCAGCAGCCAAACCACGCCCGAAGCCCCTCCAGAAAACGCGCTTGAACCGCGCCCCGTAACGTGTATGGTCGCGGCATCGGCCGCCCGGAGGCAACCCACATGGGCAACTACCACCGCATCCTTCTCGCCGTCGATCTCACCGAGGAGTGCCGTCGGGTCGCCAGACGCGCAACTGCGCTCGCGGACGCCTACGGCAGCGAGCTGCACATCGTCCACGTGATCGAGCCGCTCAGCCTCGCGTACGGCGGCGACGTGCCCCTCGACCTTTCCACCGTGCAGGACCAGATTCACGAGCAGGCGAAATCGCACCTCGCGGAGTTCGCCGGCAGCATCGGCATTCCCGACTATCGCCGCCACCTGGTCTTTGGCCGGCCGGAGAGCGAGATTCACCGCATCGCCGTGGTCGAGAAGGCGGACGTGATCGTCGTCGGCAGCCACGGTCGTCACGGCCTTGCGCTGCTGCTCGGCTCCACCGCCAACGGCGTGCTGCACGGCGCCACCTGCGACGTGCTGGCGGTGCGAGTGGGCCCGGACGCGCCCCCGGAGTGACGCTAGGAGGCAGCGCCGCAGAACGGCGCTGGCTGCTAGCCGAAGTGGTGAGCGACAGCGAACCCGTAGGCCAGCAGTTGCGAAGCAACTGCCGACGCGCCCGCAAGGGCGCACGGCCAACATACGGGGCGGCAGCGGCCGGCGTTCGCCGGCTCATCCCGCTTCTCATCGCGCTTGCTGCATCTGTCGCCACCGCCGACGCTGGGACGCATGGCCGCTACGAGCAGCGCATGGCCTATGCCGATGCCGTGCGGGCGTTGGAAGCGCGGCGGCTGGCGGACTTCCGCAAGCTGCAGGACAGCCTTGCCGATTATCCCCTTGCACCGTATTTGGTCTGGCGTGAGGCAGCCCGCCGCGTTGGGTCGATCCGCCCCGCCGAGATGGGAGAGCTGCGCGAGTCCATGCAGGGCATTCCGGCCGGCGAACGCCTGTTCCGCTCCTGGCTGCGAGCGCAGGCCCAGAGCGGCCGTTGGAGCACCTATCTTGCCCACTACGAGCCGGTGGACGATGCCACCATGCGGTGCTATCACCTGCGCGCCCTGTACCGCAGCGGCGAGCGGGAGGCCGCGCTCGATCAGGTGCAGGACCTCTGGGTGTCGCCTGTGTCGCAGCCGAAGGCGTGCGACCCGCTGTTCGACGTCTGGCGCAATGCCGGACGCATCGACGACGAAACCGCCTGGGCTCGGCTGACCGCGGCTCTCGAGGCGGGGCAGACCGGGCTTGGCCGCTACATCCTCCGCTTCTTCCAAGAAGATGCGGATGTGGCACGTCTCTATCACGAGGCGCACACGCGTCCCTCCATCGTCGCTCGGGGCCATCGATTTCCGCGCGACGCCAAGGGCAATCAGGCGCTCGCGCATGGACTGATGCGCCACTCGCGGCGGCATCCGCGCGACACCCGGGCGCTTTGGCACGACTATCGGGACCAGCGCGACTTTGACGAGGAGACGCGACGCAAGGTAACCGGCGCAATCGCCCTGTCCAACGCCAAGGCGGGCAACGATGTACAGGCTTCGCCGGCAGAGGTGACGGCAGAGGGCGCCCGAGAAGTGGCGCTGCAGTTGATCCGCGACCTGCGTTGGCGGGATGCGCTGGTTTGGACCGCGGCGCTGCCCCAGGAGGACGAACGCTGGCTCTACTGGCACGGGCGGCTGGCGCTGGATCTCGCGCCGGAGGCTTCCACCGGGGCCGACGGGGCGGAAGATGCGGCACGGGTCGCTCTGCAGGCGGCTGCGCAGAAGCGCAGCTACTACGGCTTCCTGGCGGCGCAGCGGCTGGGGATCGAGTCTCGCTTGAACGAGCAGCGGCCCGAAGAGGCAGGCTCCGGCAACGGACTGCAAGACCTTCCCGCCGCCTTGCGGCTAGTCGAGCTGTACGCCGTCGGCGACCTCCTCAACGCCCGGCGCGAATGGAATGCACTCAAGGGATCGCTAGACGAAGAACGGCTCGCCTTGGTGCTTGAGCGCATGCACGAAGTGGGCTGGATCAATCAAGCCATCGCCGGCGCCTGGCAGGCGCAACTCCCCGACCTTCTGCATGTGCGCTTTCCGCAACCGTTCCCGGAGATATACCGTCGCCACGCCTTCACCACGAACCTGCCGCACCCGATGCTGCTCGCCGTGTCGCGGCAAGAGAGCGCTTTCGACCACCGCGCCGTCTCCCGCGCCGGCGCGAGGGGGCTGATGCAGCTCATGCCGGCTACGGCCCGCATCGTCGCCCGCCGCATCCGCGCCGCACGACCGTCGGAGGCGGACCTGTTCGATCCCGAGGTCAACATTCGCCTGGGCTCCAACCACCTCGCCTTCCTGATGGATCGCTACGACGGCCACCGCGCCTTGGTGTTCGCCGCCTACAACGCCGGCGAGCATCGTTCCGATCGCTGGAAGCGCAAGGCGTCCGGGATGCCGACGGAGGCCTGGATCGAGCGCATCCCGTTCCGCGAGACCCGCGACTACGTCAAGAGCGTGCTCGCCTTCCAGCACGTCTACGCCCTGCGCGCCGGCACCTCGCCACCCATGCTAGCCGACCACGAGCTGCTGATCCCCTGATGGCCCTCGTCGACATCGGCGCCAATCTCACCGACCGCAACTTCGCGAAGGATCGTGCCGAGGTGGTTGACCGGGCCGTGGCCGCCGGGGTGGAACAGATGGTCGTCACCGGCGTCAGCGTCGCCAAGAGTCGCGCCGCTCTCGCGCTCGCTGACGGGAGCCGCCTTTTCGCCACCGCCGGCATCCATCCCCACGATGCCGGCAGCGCCGAGTGCGGATGGGAGGACGCAATCCGCGAGCTTGTCAGGGACCGGCGCGTGGTGGCCATCGGCGAAACCGGCCTCGACTTCAACCGCAACTATTCGCCGCCGGACGTTCAGCGCACGGTGTTCCGAGCGCAGATCGCCCTGGCCGTGGAGCTCGACCTGCCCTTGTTCGTGCACGACCGTGATTCGGGCGGCGAAACCCGCGCCCTTCTGCGCGAACGCAAAAGCGAACTCGACCGCTGCGTCGTCCACTGCTTCACCGGCACGGCCGCGGACCTCACCGGCTACCTCGACGACGGCTGGCACATCGGCATCACCGGCTGGGTTTGCGACGAACGCCGGGGTGTGGAACTGCAGGGCCTAGTGGCCAACATCCCCCAAGGGCGCCTGATGCTCGAAACCGACGCGCCGTGGCTGCTCCCGCGCACCATGTCGCCCCGTCCCAAGGGCCGCCGCAACGAGCCCGCCTTCCTGCCTTGGGTGGCACGCAAGGTGGCCGAATGTCGGGGCGAATCCGTCGAAGAGGTCGCGGCCTACACAAGCGCCAATGCGCGCCGTTTCTTTGACCTTCCTTTGCCGGACGGCGCCTAACCGGAGTGGCGAGTGCAAATGAGGTAAGGCGAAGCAAGTCCCCAGCGGTTCGCACCAGCAACTGCCAACGCGCCCTTCTGGGTACAGGATGCTGCGCCGGAGAACGCAGTTCGTAGCGACGGGCTGGTCCTGTCCCATGTCGAATTTGTCGGTGCATTCAAGACGGGCGACCACAAGGGTCGCCCCTACGAGGCACGTTCCGATAGCTAGTGGCTAACGTTCAAGATACTGCAGCTTGTCGGGTACGTCGCGCCATTCGGCCTCGTCGTCCGGCGCGTCCTTCTTTTCGGTGATGTTGGGCCAGACCTCGGCGAGTTCGGCGTTGAGTTCCAGGAACTGCTCCTGCCCTTCCGGGATCTCGTCCTCGGAATGGATGGCGTCCACGGGGCACTCAGGTTCGCACAGGGCGCAGTCGATGCACTCGTCAGGGTGGATGACGAGCATGTTGGGGCCCTCGTAGAAACAATCCACCGGGCACACTTCCACGCAATCCGTGAGCTTGCACTTGATGCAGCTATCGCCGACGACAAAGGTCATTCAGGCAACCGACACTGGTCCGAAGGGCGCGCATTCTACCCAAATCCTCATTGAGGGCACGCTACGGCAGGGAGGCCCGTCAAGAGCCGATCAGTGGCTTCGGGTCCACCGGCTTGCCGTCGCGACGCACCTCGAAATGGAAGCGGCGGCTGAGCGCACCGTTGCCGTCGATGGCCGCGAGCACCTGGCCGGCCTTGACCGCTTCGCCCTCGCGCACAATCGGTGCGACGTTCAAGCCATAGGCAGCCAGATAGTGATTGCTGACCTTTACGATCACCAGGTGACGAAAGCCGCCAAGGCCCGGGCCCGCATACATCACCACGCCCCCAGACGCCGAATACACCCTTGCTCCGGGGGTGAGCACGTAGTCCTGTCCGAGATTGCCGCGGCCGAAGCCTTGGGTGGGGCGCACGCCTACTGGATGTCGCCAGCCACGGGTTGCGCCAGCGCGGGCCGGCGGCGCCTCGGGCGACGCTGCGTTGGCCTTCGGCGCAGAAGCCGTGGCTCTCGTGGGAACGGTGGCTGCTGTCTGCCTGCGAGGGGCCGGTTTGGCCGGCTTTGTCGCCGGGGCTGCCGCCGGTCGCGAGGGCTTGCTCGGTTGCGTTCGGGCGGCTGGCGGCGACTTGCTGCGGTCGGCGGTGTGTGCTGGCGGCGGCTTGCTGTGGCGCGCGGTCCTCTGCGGTGACTTTACCGGTCCAGGCGGCGGAGCGCGAAAGCGCGCGCCCTCTTTGACCCGTAGGTTGAGCACGTCTCCCGGATAGATGGTGTACGGGTCACGGATGTTGTTGGTGGCGGCAAGGTCGCGGTAGTCAAGCTGATAGCGCCACGCGATGGCATAGAGGGAGTCTCCCCGACGCACCGTATAGGTGTTGGGCCGCACCGACACTTGGGTCGCGACGGAACGATCCGCCACCGGCGCTTGCGAATGCGGCGTGCAGGCCGGCACAGCGAGCGCGACCACTGCCGCGGTCACCGTGACGGCCAAGCCGCCGCGCCACGCTACGCGCACGGACGCCCGGCCTTCCTGCCGGCTGCCAACAGCGCGAGCGCCGCGACGGCGCCCAGGATCGCCACGCCGAGAGTCGCGATCAACAACTGGGCTTCCGCGGTCGGGAACACCACGGCCCCTTCGCTGCGCCAGGGCCAGAGCCGAAGCAAGGAGCCCGCCATCAGCCCCGTCACGAAGCCGAGAACCGCTTGGCGCCGCGTCGTCAGCAAGCGCGCCAGGAGGCGGGACGAGAGCATCAAGCCCACTGCCATGCCGGCGGCCAATACCGCGAGGTCGCCGAGGTTGCGCTCATGCACCGCTGCCAACACGGGTGCATACAAACCCAGCAACACCAGCACGAAGGCACCCGACACTCCGGGGACGATCCATGCGGTGGCGGCGAGTGTCCCGCCGCCGAACAACGCCCACAGCCTCGCACTCCCGCCGACCTCCGGCAGGCCGCTGCCGGAGGCAATCACGAGGCCCAGGGCAAGCCCCGGCACCCCAAGCGCGAGCAGCCACAGCGGCCTTGACTGCAGCGCCACCCCGCCCGTCGCGACGATCATCAGCCCAAACAGGAAGCTCCAAGCCAGTGCCGGACGAGTCGCGAGCACCCAGACGAGGAGCTCCGCCATCGCCAGCAATCCCGCCGCCATGCCGGCGCCCAAGGCAACGAGAAACGTCAGGTTGTGGTGCTGCCAAAACGCCTTCAGGCCGTTTCGCAACAAGCCGAAGGAAGGCGGCGACAGCTTGGCGATGGTACCCACCAGTTCGTCGTAGATGCCGGTGACAAGGGCAATGGTGCCTCCCGACACTCCGGGGGCCGCCTCCGCCATGCCCATCACCAGCCCCCGAAGACAGACGCCGGCAGCGCCCGCGCTCACCGCTGCACCCCTTCGCGCAGCGGTACAAAGCGCACCTTACCCAAGCGACGACGACGCCAGCCGTCGCCATTGCGTGTAACCACACATAGATCCTTCACATCGCCGTTGCCGACCGGGATGACGAGCCGACCGCCTGTGGCCACCTGCTCCAGCAGCGGCTCCGGCAGCACTTCTGCACCGGCGGTCACCACCACGGTGTCGAACGGCCCCCGCCCGCGCCAGCCCAAGTTGCCGTCGTCGAGGCGAACGTGGACGTTGCGGATGCGCAAGTCGCGCAGGCGCCTGCGGGCACGTTCCACCAGGGGCGCGATGCGTTCGACGGTGAACACGTGGCGTACCAGGCGCGCGAGCACCGCCGCCTGATAGCCCGAGCCGGTGCCAACCTCCAGCACGCGGGCCGGATCCGCCTCCATCGCCGCCTCGGTCATGGCCGCCACGACCCACGGTTGCGAGATGGTCTGGCCGTGGCCTATGGGCAGGGCGGTGTCCTCGTAGGCGCGGTCCGCCAGCGCCGAATCCACGAACAGGTGACGCGGCGTTGTGCGGATGGCTTCGAGCACCCGTCCGTCGCCGATGCCCTGTCGCGCCAAGCGCTCCGCCAGGCGATCTCGATTGCGCTGCGACGTCAGGCCGGCGCCGTTGGCGTCGAGCACGTTCACGGCTCTGCTCCAGGGTGAGCAACGACCTCGGCTAAAAGCCGCGTCGCGTAGGCACCCGGCGGCAGCGTGAAGCCGAGGTGCAGGTTTGCGCCGACTTGCTCCCAGGCAAGGCCTTCCGGCACGGTGACAAGGGCGCGACGAGCCTGGCGCGAGCCGGTGAACTCCAGCGCTTCGGTCGCATCAAAGTGGCGCGCGAGCACCGTCCGCTCCAATGCCAGGGTGGTCGCGGCTGCAAGAGAGCGTCCCCGGCCCCAAAGCGGTCCGGTGGGCGAGCATTCGGCACCTTCGCTCGCGGCTGGGTCGCCGTCGAGGACCGTGCGCCAACTGCCGTCCTGCACCCGCAACCCAAGCACATCGTTGAAGATCTGCGCCCGCAAGGTCGAGATGTGGAGGGCTCGAACGAAGCGCCGGCAAGGCGGCCGCCCCGCCCGCGCCCAAACCAGCGCGCGGGGAATGTTGGCGCCGCAGCGGCCGAAGCGCTGCTCGCCGAAGTAGTTGGGGAAGCCCTGCTCGGCCAAGCGGTCGAGGTTCTCTCCCCAATCCCCGCGAACCTCCTTGACCACGATCGCGAAGCGGTTGGCGCGGTGGTCGCCGGGACGCAGCTTGCGTTCGTGGCGCATGCGTGCCTCGATGGCGACGCGCGGGTCGTCGGGCACTGCGCTGTCGAGCCCTGGTGCGCGAACGCTGAACCATTGCCGCGTGACGGCATGGCGGTCCTTCATGCCGGCATACCCCACGTCCATGGCGGCGACGCCAAAGCAGCGTGCCAGAACGGCCTGTGCCTGCGCCGTCGTTCGCCCTTCGCAACGCACACGCAGGTACAGATGCTCGCCGCTGCCAGTCGGCTCGAAGCCAAGTTCCTCGTCCACGCGGAAATCGGCCGCAACCTGCCGAAGCACACCGGTGGCCGCAGGGCGGCACGCCGGAGGCCACGCAGCCTGCGCCTCAGCGAAGGAGTTGGTTGCCGGGCCCGGCCCGTTCGGACTCGCGACCATCTTCCTCGACCACTTGGTAGAAGGTCTCGCCCCGACGCACCATGCCGAGGTCGGTGCGGGCGCGTGCCTCCACCGCCGCATGGCCCTCCTTTAGTGCCAGAACCTCGGCGCGAAGCCGGCGGTTGCGCTCGGCCAGCGCCGCTGTCTGCTGCTCCTCCTGGGCGATCTCGCGACCGAAGTCGCGCACGGCGAACCAGCCTGACTCGCCGAACCAGTACTGCCACACGAGAAGCGCGAGCACGATGATGCCGGCGCCGGCAAAGAAGCGCATCAGGGCGTCCCCTGCCCCGGCACCGCCAACTCGGCGCCGCCGCGGTACTCCGCGAGTTCACCGGCCATCGCTTCGATTCGCAGCAAGCGGTTGTATTTGGCCACGCGGTCAGAGCGACAGGCGGCCCCCGTCTTGATCTGCCCGGCACCGGTTGCCACCGCAAGATCGGCTACCGTCGTGTCCTCGGTCTCGCCGGAGCGGTGCGAGATGACGGCGCGATAGCCTGCCTCGGTCGCCATCCGCACCGTGGCGAATGTCTCGCTGAGGGTGCCGATCTGGTTCGGCTTGACGAGGATGGCGTTGCCGACGCCCTCGCGAATGCCTCGATCCAGCATCTTCACGTTGGTGACGAAAATGTCGTCTCCCACGAGCTGCACCGCCGAACCGAGCCGATCCGTAAGCCGCTGCCAACCGGCCCAGTCGTTCTCGTCCAGGCCGTCTTCGATGCTGGCGATGGGGAAGTCCGCCACCAGCGTCGCGAGTTGCTCGCACATCGCGTCCGAAGAGAGTCTCTCGCCGCGCATGGCATAGGCATCTGTATCCCAAAGCTCACTGGCGGCGCTGTCGAGGCCGAGCAGCACGTCCTCGCCGAGACGGTAGCCCGCTTCCTTCACCGCCTCGCACAGGCACTCGAGCGCAGCGACATCCGAACGAAGGTCCGGCGCAAAGCCGCCCTCGTCGCCGACGCCGGTACCGAGGCCCTGGCGACGCAGCACCGCCTTGAGGGCGTGGTACACCTCAACGCCGCAGCGCAGCGCCTCGGCGAAGCTCGGAGCCGCTGCCGGCAGCACCATGAACTCCTGGATGTCGACGTTGTTGTCGGCGTGGGCACCGCCGTTCAGGATGTTCATCATCGGCATCGGCAGCCGCACCGGTGCTTCCCCGGCTGCGACTCCCTCGTTGCCACATAGGCGCGCCAGATGCCGATACAGCGGCCGGCCGCATCCCGCCGCGGCCGCCTTGGCCACCGCCAGCGACACCGCGAGAATCGCGTTTGCGCCCAGCCGAGCCTTGTTCTCGGTGCCGTCGAGTTCGATCAGGGCGTGATCGATCGCGTCCTGTTCCGTCGCATTCCGGCCCACCAGGAGCGATGCGATCTCGCCGGTGACGCCGGCCACCGCCTCCCGCACGCCCTTGCCGAGGTAGCGACGCGCATCGTTGTCGCGCTTCTCCCACGCCTCGCGCTCGCCGGTCGATGCTCCGGACGGTGCGATGGCCATGCCCACCGCGCCCCCGGCGAGATGCACTTCCGCCTCCACCGTTGGGTTGCCTCGGGAGTCAATCACCTCCCGCGCCAGCACCGCCTCGATGCGCGTCACGCCAGCTTCTCCTCGGCGAAGCCCTGCGCCTTGGCCACCTGATCGATGGCCTTGAGCTGTCCGAGCAGGTCTTGCATGAGGCCCGTGGGCCAGGAGTTGGGGCCGTCCGAGAGCGCCTCGTCGGGATTGGGATGGGTTTCCATGAAGAGGCCCGCCACCCCCACCGCCACCGCAGCGCGGGCAAGCACCGGCACCATCTCCCGCTGGCCGCCGGACTTGTCGCCAAGCCCGCCGGGCATCTGCACCGAATGCGTCGCATCGAACACTACGGGGCAGCCGGTCTCGCGCATGATTGCCAGCGAGCGCATGTCCGAGACGAGATTGTTGTAGCCAAACGACGCGCCTCGCTCGCACACCATGATCTGCTCGTTGCCGACGCTTCTTGCCTTGTTCGCCACGTGGCGCATGTCTGCCGGGGCTAGAAACTGCCCCTTCTTGATGTTGACGGGCCGTCCCGCCGCCGCCACGCGCTGGATGAAGTTGGTTTGCCGGCACAGGAACGCCGGCGTCTGCAGCACCTCGGCCACGCTCGCCACCTCGTCGATGGGCGTGTCCTCGTGGACATCGGTGAGCACCGGCACCTCTACCTCGCCCCGCACGCGATCGAGGATGCGAAGCCCTTCCTCTATGCCCGGGCCGCGATAGCTCTCGTGCGACGAGCGATTGGCCTTGTCGAACGAGCTCTTGTAGATGAACGGCACATCGACGGCGGCGGCGATGTCCTTGAGCCGCGCCGCCGTCTCGAGCGCAAGCGCCTCGCTCTCGACGACGCACGGGCCGGCAATCAGGAACAATGGCTGATCGAGTCCCACCCGGAAGGAGCAGAGTTCCATGGCTGACAGTCCGACGGTTGCTAGTCTGCGGCGGCCTGCGCCGAGGCCGCCATGGCCGCAGCGTGACGGTTGGCCGCCTCGATGAAGCCGCGGAACAGCGGATGGCCGTCGCGGGGGGAGGAGGTGAACTCCGGGTGGAACTGGCAGGCAACGAACCAGTCTTGCCCCGGCAGCTCGATCATCTCCACGAGTTGCTCCTCGCTGCGTCCCGCCACCTTGAGGCCGAGCGACTCGAACTCCGAAATGTAGCGGTCGTTCACCTCGTAGCGGTGGCGGTGACGCTCGGACACCGTGCCCGTGGCGTAGAGGTCCCGCGCCAGCGTGCCGTCCATCAGGCGGCAGCCCTGCTCGCCGAGCCGCATCGTGCCGCCCCGGTCCTCGTCGCCATCGCGCCGGTGCATCTCGCCGGTGGTCTCGTCGCGCCACTCGGAGACGAGGCCGATCACCGGATCGCGCGTGTTGGGGTTGATCTCCGTAGAGTTGGCGTTGTCGTAGCCGGCAACGTTGCGGGCGAAGTCGATCACCGCCGCGTGCAGGCCGTAGCAAATGCCGAGATAGGGCAGGTTGCGCTCGCGGGCGTAGCGGGCGGCGCACACCTTGCCCTCGAAGCCGCGTTCGCCGAAGCCGCCGGGCACGAGGATGGCGTGCACGTCGGCGAGGGCCGAATCGTCGCCCTGCTCGATGTCCTCCGCATCCACGTAGCGCACCTCCACTTCGGTGCGGGTCTGGATGCCGGCGTGGGCAATGGCTTCCGCCAGCGACTTGTAGGCGTCCGGCACGTCGAGATACTTGCCCACCAAGGCGATGGCGGTCTTGCGCAGCGGATTGGCGAGGTGATCCACCACCCGTTCCCACTCACCTAGGTCTGCGCTGGCGCAGCTTCGACCAAAGTGCTCGACGACGATCTTGTCGAGCCCCTGGCGATTGAGCAGCAGCGGAATCTCGTAGATGCACTCGGCGTCCTCGAGCGGCACGACCGCTCGTTCTTCCACGTTCGTGAACAGCGCAATCTTGGCGCGGGCATCGCGCGGCAGCGGCTCGGTGGAGCGGCAGACCAGGATGTCCGGCTGCAAGCCGATGGAGCGCAGTTCCTTCACCGAATGCTGGGTGGGCTTGGTCTTGAGTTCGCCAGCCGTCGGCAGCCAGGGCACCAGCGTCAGGTGGATGAACAGGGCATTGCGGGCGCCGACTTCGAGGCGGAGCTGGCGTGCCGCTTCCAGAAACGGCTGCGACTCGATGTCGCCCACCGTGCCGCCAATCTCGACGATCACGGCATCGTGATCCTCGCCCAAGGCCAAGATGCGACGCTTGATCTCGTCGGTGATGTGCGGGATCACCTGCACCGTGCGACCGAGGTAGTCACCGCGGCGCTCCTTGCGGATCACCTCCGCATAGACGCTGCCGGTGGTGAAGTTATTGCTCTGCGACATGCGACTGCCGCGCACGAAGCGTTCGTAGTGGCCGAGGTCGAGGTCCGTTTCGGCACCGTCCGCGGTGACGAAGACTTCGCCGTGCTGGGACGGGTTCATGGTGCCCGGATCCACATTGATGTAGGGGTCCATCTTGAGGATGTTGACCCCGAGGCCCCGGGCTTCGAGAAGGGCGCCGAGCGAGGCGGTGACGATGCCCTTGCCAAGGGAAGACACCACGCCACCGGTCACGAAAATGTAGTGCGTCGTGATGCCACCCACCTCACTCGAAGATGGGCGTTAACCTTACCACCTTGCGGGAAGGTGCGCCAAGTCGAAGCTGCGCCACGACGGTCCGCCGGCGAAGGATACGGCCCACCCGCCAACAACGCGACGAAGCAACAGCCCCTGCCATGCGAGGGCCTCTCTGGACGGAGGGCGTCCCGCCCTCCAAGCGTGCCGAAGGCGCGCACGCAGCGAAGCCGGCCAAAGCCACCGCCACCCGCGTCCCAGACAACATCAACGAAGCGCCAGCCTCGAACAACGCCACCAACAAACAGGCCTCAGCTCGCTGGCACCCGTCATCCCCGACGTGCCTGCGGCACGATGCAGGGCGAGCGCCTCCAACCCCTTCGCTAACGTTCGGGGTCTGGCCCCAGCTATGATCGCCCGTCGCTCGAAGGAACACACCACATGGCACAAACCCAAACAACGGACCCGGAAGTCGCCCTGATCGTCGGTGCCGGCCCCGGCATCAGTGCGAGCTGCGCCCGACTCTTTTCCGCAGAAGGCATGAAGGTGGCCGTGGCGGCACGCACGCCGGACAAGCCAGCCATCCAGCAACTCGAACAGTCGCTGGGCGTCACGAGCTATGCCTGCGACGCGGCGAATCCAGACGACGTGGACGCGTTGTTCGATGCGGTAGCAACGGACCTCGGCAGCCCTCGCCTCGTTGTGCACAACATCGACGGTCGCATGGCGGACATCTTCCGCAAGGGCGTCACCGAAGCGGACCCCGAACTCGTGCGGCAGGTGTTGATGAACTCCGCCTACAGCGCCTTCCTCGTCAGCCGCCAGGCAGCGGCGCGGATGCTTGCGCACGACCCGGCAGGTTCCCCAACCCTGCATCGCGGCACCATCATTCTCACCAACGCCAGCGCCGCCAAGAAGGGCTACGCGAGGAGCGGTGCCTTCGCGATGGCCTGCCAGGCGAAGTCTGGGCTGGCCGAGAGCATGGCGCGCGAACTCATGCCACAGGGCATCCACATCGCCAGCGTGCCCATCGACGCCGCCATCGGCTGGCGCCAAGACGACGGCACGCGTCGTCATCGAATGGCTGGCGAGTCGAAGGACGACAATATGGCCGATCCGGACAGCATCGCCGAAACCTACCTCCACCTGCACCGGCAGCATCGATCGACCTGGGCGTTCGAGGTGGTTCTACGCCCCTGGGTAGAGAACTGGTAGGGACGCGGCCCCAAGACCGCGTCGCACGAAATCCCCCAACACGACACGATTCGTCGTACTATCGGCGCCGCCTGCGAGGGCAGGAGTCGCACGAACTTCGGCTGAAAGCATCGAAAATGCTGCAAACGCTTGAACAGTTCGACCGAGTGCCGCGCATCCTGCGGCTGAACGTGGCCGGGCAGCCCGTGGAGTGGGTGTCCTGGCAGGATGCGGTGTGCCTCTATGCGCGCGACCTCGTGATCTGGACGCTGGGCGAGTCCATCCTGCACCTGCGAGGCGGCCACAGCCGCGAAGACGGCAGCCAGACCACCATCGACATCCACAGTATCGTCGCCTGCGGCGGTCGGCTGGTGGAGCCGGATCGTTCGGCACCGCCACTCACCAACGCGGCGCTGTTCGCTCGCGACCGCAATCTGTGCCTCTACTGCGGCGGCGTGTTCCGGGCACCCCAGCTCACGCGCGACCATGTGGTGCCCAAATCCCGCGGCGGCAAGGACCGCTGGGACAACGTCGTGGCCTCTTGCCGGCGCTGCAACCACCACAAGGGCAGCCGCCTGCCGCACGAATGCGACATGGAACTGCTCGCGCTGCCGTACGCGCCAAACCTGGCCGAGTACCTAGCCCTCACCAATAGCGGGCGCATCCTCGTCGACCAGATGGATTTCCTCGTCACCCGCTTCGGCAACCGCCGCGAAGACCGCGAGGCGCTGCTTCAGTAGCCGACCTCCAGACCAAGGGCACGACCTTCGGGGCGGGCGTATCCCCGCCCGTCTTGAACGCATCGCTGGACTCGGCACGGGCCCCGTAGGGGCGACCCTTGTGGTCGCCCATCTTGAACGCATCGACAGACTCGACACGGGACGCGTAGGGGCGGGGCTTGTCCCCGCCCGTCTTGAATGCGCCGAGGAGTTCATCGAAGCACAGCAGTTCGCGCAAGCGAACTGCCAACGCGCCCGTCAGGGCGCGCCGGGACAAGCCGCCTACAAGCTGCGCTCTGCGGCGCTTACCTCCTAGCGTCGTTCTTCGGCTAGGGCGGCGAGGGCATGGGAGATGCAGGCAGTTACGCGCTTGCCTGTCGGGATGTCGAGGAACTCGTTGGGACCGTGTGCGTTGGAGTTCGGCCCCAAGACGCCCGTGACGGCGAACTGAACGCCGGCAAAGCGGTCGCCCAGCATCTTCATAAACGGAATCGTGCCGCCGGTGCCCATGGCCATGAGCGGCGCGCCGAAGTGGGCCACGGAGGCAGCGTCGAGAGCCTTCGTGAGCCAAGCAGCCGCCGGGGGCGCGGCCCAGCCGCCGGCGGTGTCCTGCACGTCGAACGACACCTCGGCATCATACGGCGGAGCGTCTTCCAGCGCTCCCTTGACGGCGTTCGCAGCGACCTCGGCATCCAACGTCGGCGGCAGGCGGAATGCGAGCTTGGCGGCGGTGAGCGGGCGCAGCGTGTTGCCGGCGTCCTTGGTTGCTGGGGCACCGTCGAGCCCCACCACACCAAGACTCGGCCGCCATGCGTTGGCAAGAATTAAGTCCGCATGGCTCGCCGGGCCCGCGTTGGTAGCTCCCGCCCATGGAAACCGCCCCACGGTCAGTTCGCCCAGCACCTCGGCCACCTGCTCGGCCTGCGCCCGCATGGCATCGGGAATCGGCGCGTTGAGCGCCTCGTGCAAGGCTCCCGTGACCGAGTTCTCCACTCGTTCGAGCACCTGTCGCAGCAGGCGGAAACTCGAAGGCACGACACCGCCGGCAACGCCGGAATGCACCCCCTCCTCCAGCACTTGCACCGTGAGTGTGCCGATCAGCATCCCCCGCAACGAGTTGGTGAGCCAGAGCTGATCGTAGTTGCCGCATTCCGCGTCGAGGCACACCACCAAGTCAGGCGTGCCGATCTCCTCGGCGAGCGCGTCCATGTAGGGCGGCAGATCGAAGCTGCCACTCTCCTCGCAGCCTTCGATGAACACCACGCAACGCGGGTGGGGGATTCCCTGCGACTGCACTGCCGCGATGGCGGTGAGCGAGCCGAACAGGGCATAGCCGTCGTCCGCCCCGCC
>JAPPDJ010000168.1 GCA_028824555.1 Gammaproteobacteria bacterium
ACGCCCACCGCAGCTCCTGCGCGCCGACGACGGTTCGGTGGTGCAAGTGCGGCTCGACGCCGAGCACCTGAAAGAGGTGGCCGAAGCCAGTCACGGCCGCTACCGCAGCCTCGCCATCGACGGTGCCGATCTCGCAGAATTGCTCGAAACTCCTCTGCCGACTCGTGCCGAGTCACGCCAGGCGGAGCGCCAGTTCGACATCTGGCGTGACGCGGGCTATTGGCTGCTGCTGCCACTCGGCTTGCTGGTTCTGAGCGGCTTTCGACGCGGCGCGCTGGCGGCGGTTCCCGCTCTCGTGACCGTCTGTGGATTGCTGGTTTCGCAACCTGCCGGCGCAGATTTCTGGGAAAGGCCCGACCAGCGCGCACACAGATTGCTTCGGGGTGGCGACGCCGAACGCGCTGCGGGAGTTTTCGAGGATCGCAGTTGGCGTGCCGTGGCACGCTATCGCAGCGCCGACTACACCGGCGCGATTCAGGATTTCGCAGTCGATTCCAGCCCCACGGGGCGCTTCAATCTCGGCAATGCACTGGCACGGGCTGGCCGTCTGCAGGAAGCCGTGATCGCCTTCGAGGCCGTGCTGCGGGCTGCTCCCGGGCACGAGGATGCGGCCCACAACAAGGCCCTGGTGGAGGAGATGCTGAGCCAGCAGGAGGCCAGCGAGGGCAAGCCAAACGCATCGAGCGACCGGCGCACCGGCGAGGGCATGCCATCGGAGACATCCGCAGCGCGCCCCGACCCTTCCAGCACAGGCAATGCCGGCGATGCCGCCAGTGACCAGCCCGCCTCCGGCGAGGACAATCCCTCTGCTCAGCAGGTCGCCGACGACTCCGGCAATCCCGAGCACCGCCGCAGCCAAGAAGCCCGCGCCGCCACCGAGCAATGGCTGCGCCGCATTCCGGACGACCCCACGGGCCTGCTCGCCCGCAAATTCCAACACGAAACGCGCCGGCGGCTGCGCTCCGGCGACTATCGCTACCGACAAACCGAGCGAGTTTGGTGACAAGGCCCCTCATGGAGATTGGCATTGCGAGGGCGCCTCGGCACGCGAGGCCCCCCGGAGGACATTCCGCCCCGCACCTCCTTGCATCGGCAAACCGCCACCTCTTCACGGCTGCCGCATTGGCGACACTCGCCTCGATCTCTTCGCCGGCCGCGGCGCAGCCGACCCTTGAAACCGTTGCCGACCGGGAACGAGTACACGTTCACGCGGAGCTCGCGGTCGTTCGTCGGCTGCTGCATTCGACGCCGGTGCGGCTGCTCGAAGCGCTGCCGGTGCTGGAGGACATGGATGGTGCAATGGTGGTACCGCACGGGCCGCCTGAGCCGGTGCAACTCGAGCGGGCTGGCGTTGGGCTGGAGGGGGTGCGGCAGCGCTATTCCGTGTTCCCGGAACGCAGCGGCCCGCTGGTGATTCCTGAAGCCACCGTGCGGGTTAGCGTCAGGGGCCAAGCGCCCGGTGACCGCGCCCAGGTGCTGCGGATCGTCTCATCCCCGATGACCATCGACGTGGCGCCAATGCCCGACTCGTACCCAAGCAACAGCGCTTGGTTTCCGGCAGAAGACGTGACGCTACGCGACGAGTGGCCGGAGACGAGCGACCTGGTCATCGGCAAGCCCATCGACCGCTTGCTGACGGTGACCGCCCGCGGCGCCCCAGCATCCGCCATTCCGCCGCTCATCGCCCGTTCGCCGGACGCGTTCCGCAGCTACCCGGCACCGGCCGAGCTCGACGAACGCGCCGACGGCACGGTCATCGGCGAACGCGTGGAGCGGCGCACGCTGATCCCCACCAGCGCCGGAGCATTCGTGGTGCCGAGCGTCGAAGTGGTGTGGTGGAACACCCGCACGGACACACTCGCCACCACCATCGCACCGGTCAAACGCTTGACCGTGACGGGATCGACGCCGGCAGCCAATCCAGAACAGCCCGCCGAGGTGGTGCCTACCGAGAACTTCGCCGCAGAAGGCCCGGCGCAAGCGACGGACGCCGCACCCGCCTTGCCGTGGCCAACGTTCGTCGTCAGTGTCCTCGCCGCCATCGGCTGGTGCCTTGCCATCTACCTCGCCGTGCGGAATCGACGAAACCAGCGCCATGCCGCCCCGAACGCCAAGCCGCCAAACCGCACCGCACCAAGCCTGCAAGCGTTACTGCGTCGGTTGCCCAAACGCCCACCCACCGAAGCCAAGGCGATGATCCTCGATTGGCTCAGCCAACATTGGGACGAACCCGGCGTCCAAACACTGCAGCGGGTGCAGTCCACGTCAGCGGGCCAAGACCTCCTCAACGCCTTGAACGATCCCATCTACGCGCAACGGCCCCACAGGCCGAAGGACCTCGAACCCCTGCTGCGAGCGGTCGTCGGCCAAGGCGAAGGGGCCGAAAACGCCATCGATCCATTGCCTTCGCTGTATCCCACGACTCCGAGGAGGGCCACGCAGCGACAGAACCCGTATTGAAACGCATCGACGGATTCGAGACGGGACGGGACAAGCCCGTCCCCTACCAGGAATGCGGTGAAACGCATCGGTGGATTCGGCACGTGCCCCGTACGGGCGGGGGCTTGTCCCCGCCCGTCTTGAACGCATCGACGGATTGGGCAACGGACGGGACAAACCCGTCCCCTACCAGGAATGCGGTGAAACGCACCGATGTACCTCGGCGCGGGACGCGTAGGGGCGGGGCTTGTCCGCGCCCGTCTTGAACGCATCGACGAATTCGAAACGGGCGGGGACAAGCCCCGCCCCTACGACGCCAGCGCCTTTTCGATCACCTCAGTGACGTCCTTGGACAACCCCGGGCGGCGGATTGACGACAGAGCTTCTCGCATCAGTCGGCCGCGGGTCGGGCTGTGGCGGCGCCATGGGGCGAGCGCGCGGGCCATTCTCGCGGCGACTTGGGGGTTGGATGGGTCCATTTCCACCACCGTTTCCGCCAGCCAGCGGTACGAGGCGCCGTCTGTGGCGTGAAATCCCCTCACGTTGCCAATGGCGAAGCGCAGGTGCAGTGCGCGCACCTTGTTGGGGTTGGCGATGTCGAACGAGGGGTGCTCCGCCAAGGCGCGGATGCGCGGCAGCGTGCCCCACTCGTTGCTGCCGGCTTGCGCGGAGAACCAGGCGTCGAGCACCAGTGCTTCGCTCGCCCACGCGTCGTGGAACTCGTCGATGCGCGCCTGCTTCGCGGTTTCCGGCATGGACTCGAGGCCCAGGAGCCCGTGCAAGCCCATCAACCGCTCCGTGAGGTTGTCGGCCCCATCGAGCAGGTTGCCGAGAGGCTCCTGCGCTCGTG
This sequence comes from Gammaproteobacteria bacterium, assembly GCA_028824555.1. GTDB lineage: Bacteria > Pseudomonadota > Gammaproteobacteria > Pseudomonadales > Azotimanducaceae > VXYL01. Next base: position 3,290 of record JAPPDJ010000168.1, read on the forward strand.
CCGAGCCCGTTCGGTCTAGCCTGCGCACGGCAAAGCCAAGGGCGGCGGCCTTTAGCTGTCGCCGGGCGATGGCAACCGGGTCCGGGCTGTACGCCGCTCCATTGTCCTGCTCCGCTCCAAGCATCTCCCAGTCGAGGTGATCGGCAATCGAATCCAGAAACGCATCGCGCACATCAGCAAGTGCCAAAACATCCCGCCCAGGCGAAGTCTCCAGCAAGTAACCCACCTGCGGCAGCGTCATCGTCGCAGCCAAGAGCGCCTTGGCTTCGCCATCATCCGGCGCCTCCATCGCCTGCTGCCAGAGCCGCTCGAAGAGGCCCGTCACCACCTCGATGCCGGCCAGCGCGTCCTCGCCTTCGCTCGCGAGAATGCACGCGACCAGCAGGTCCTGCGCGGCATCCCAGCGCGCGAAGCCATCGCTGTCCGTGGCGGCAAGCTCCGCGAGCACCTCGCGGGAACGCGGATAACGCACCTTCACCGGCGCCGAGAAACCGCGCAGAAAACTCACCTGGGCATCGACGCCGGCATTCTCGAAGGCAAGAGCGAGGCGCTTGCCGCGCATGTGGACGACCGCGCCGTGTGCCTCCTCTTCGACATCTGCATCCGCGCGAATCGACGCGCCCTTGCCCGCTGCACCGAGCCGGTCGCTGCCATTCGCCACGAGACCCAAGGCCAAGGGGATGTGGAACGGCTCTTTCGTTGCCTGTTCCGGCGTCGGCGGGCAGGCTTGCTCGATGGCAAGTTCGATACGCTCGCCGCTGCGGCTTTCCTCGACGTTCAGCACCGGCGTGCCGGCCTGGCCATACCAACGCCGGAACTGGCTGAGATCGTGGCCCGATATCCTCTCCATCGCCGCGACGAAGTCCTCGATGGTCACGGCCTCGCCGTCGTGGCGCTCGAAGTAGAGGTCGCAGGCGGCGCGAAACCTCGACCTGCCAAGCAGCGTCGCCAGCATCCGCACCACCTCCGCGCCCTTCTCGTACACCGTGGTGGTGTAGAAGTTGGAGATCTCGACGTAGCTGTCGGGCCGCACCGCATGAGCCAGTGGGCCGGCATCCTCGGCGAACTGCACATCGCGCAGGAACTTCACGTCCTCCACCCGCTTGACGCTGCGGGAGTTCATGTCGGAGGAGAACTCTTGGTCCCGGAACACCGTGAAGCCTTCCTTGAGGCTGAGTTGGAACCAGTCGCGGCAGGTGACGCGATTGCCGGACCAATTGTGGAAATACTCGTGCGCCACCACCGCCTCGACGCGCTGGTGGGCGGCGTCCGTGGCGGTGTCGGGTGATGCGAGCACGCAGGAGGTGTTGAAGATGTTGAGGCCTTTGTTCTCCATTGCCCCCATGTTGAAGTCTTCGACGGCGACGATCATGAAGTTGTCGAGGTCGTACTCGCGCCCAAAGCGCTCTTCGTCCCAGCGCATGGCGCGCTTGAGCGCGCCCATGGCATAGCCGCACTGATCGATGTTGTGGGGCTCGGAGTAGATGCGCAGCGCCACCTGGCGACCGGAAATGGTGACGAACTCGTCCTCTAGCAAGGCGAGATCGCCGGCCACCAGGGCGAACAGATAGCTCGGCTTCGGGAACGGGTCTTGCCAGGTGACGGTGCGCCGGCCACCTTCCTCGCGCTCTTCGAGCAGGTTGCCGCCGGCGAGCAGCACGGGGCAGGTCCCGGCATCCGCCTCGATGGTGGTGGTGTAGCGGGAGAGCACGTCCGGGCGGTCGGGGAACCACGTCATCTTGCGGAAGCCCTCTGCCTCGCATTGGGTGCAGTACATGGAACGGGAGCGGTAGAGCCCTTCGAGCGCGGTGTTGGTTTCCGGGTGGATGCGGGTGACTACCGAGAGCGTGCAGCGCTCCGGCACGTCGAATAGGGTCAGGGTCTCGCCGTCGATGCGGTACTCGTTGCCGCCGAGTTCCCGGCCGTCGATTCGGAGGGACAGGAGTTCCAGGCCAGCGCCGTTGAGGACGAGGTCGCCATCGCTCAGTCGCTCGACGGCGAGTTCGCTGGTGACGGTGGTCTGGCCGGGATGGATGTCGAACTTGAGGCGCGTCTCGGGCACCTCGAAGGGATAGGGTTCGTAATCCAGCCGATGCTGCGCCCTTGGCGCCGTTTCGCCTTTTTGCGAGTCACTCAAAACAGCTCTCCCTGTTTGTCGGCCACGTTGGCGACGTCGTCAACGGTGATGTGAGTGCCGATGTCCTCGGCGACACTCCACGCGCCGTAGTCGAACAGCACGAAGCTGCCGACGATGCCAATCAGGCGCCCCTCGATGGGCGAGTCCTGGCGGAGTTTCAGGCGCACGGCGCGGCGCAGCGGACGCTCGATCGGGTAGCGCAGCATCACCGGCTCGCCGACCTCCCAAGTCGCGCCAAGCCCGCCCGCCGCATCCTCGCCGACGAGGCGACCAACGCGACGCGCCTCGTCGGCAAGCGATTCGACAACGCTGTGTCCGAGCACCTGCCGCCGCCAATCGCTCTTGTCCGGAACCACCTCGGCGATGGCTGCCTCCAACTCTCCCGCAACGCGACGCGTCGGCGCCCGAGCGATGACAATGCCGGCGCGAGCGCCCTGCTCGACCCAGCGCGGGATCCCGTCCGCGTGGCGCGTCAGCCCGACCTTGAGGCCCCCGGAATCGGCGAGATACACGGTGTGCGGCACCATGCAGTTCGCCTCGCCCCAATCCGGCTCACGGCAGGTGCCGAGATGGTGGTGGCAGCGGGCCGGCGAGACGATGCACAGGTCGCAACGAGCAAGACGCTTGAAACACCGATAGCAATAGCCACGCCCGAAATCTCGATCCGTTTCCTCGCCACAATGGCGGCATTCGTGCTTGCCAGCGAACGCCACCCTGAGCCCTGCACCGATGCGTTCGTTGAGGCCCACGATTTCGTCGCCGACGTGCAGTGAATAGCCGATGGGCGACGCGTGGGCCGCGTCGAGGCTGCGAAGAGGTCCAACCACCATCCTAGCATTCTGCCACGCGCCCTCGACTCGCACGCCGACACGCGTGGAGGCTCCTTAGGGCACAATGCTCGGGACACTAGAGGCCAAGGACAGCACCCGGCATGGACTTGCAGGCATCGGCTAACGGTACGAGCGCAGCGGCAAAGAACGGTGGGGGTGCCGAAATCGCCCGCTACCTAACGGCCGCACACCTAGCCGAGATTCCGGGCGATCTCAGAACGCCACGTCTCCCGGCCATCGATCCCGCACTTCGCGCCGCGGGCCAAGCGCGGGTAGCATTTGCGACGCGCATCTGGTGCGCGGGCGCCACCGACGCAGAACGGCGGGAACTCCTTGCCAGCTGCGACGCGGAAGCCGCCGCCCTCGAACCCGTTCGCAAGATGTTGAACCGCCACCTGAGCGGGGCCGCAAACCGCCTGCCCCCGGATCGAATCGAGGCCGCCTGCCGCGAGCTCGGCATCGACGATGCGAACAACCCGCTCTTGAGCGCCGCCGAACGCAAGGCGCTCGACGAAGACGGCTACGTCAACCTCGGCCCCCTCCTGACCCCGGCACAACTCGATGCGATGCGTCAGCGCCTCGGCGACGCGGTGGAAGGCGAAGGCGCGGTCGCCGGCCACGAAGTGTCGCAGACCCGCGGTATCGCCCGAGTCTCCGGCACGGTCATCAAGGCACTGAACACCGATGGGCTGCTCGATCCGTTCTCCTTCCACCCGAAATTGCTGGCCGCCGTGCGGTACGTCCTTGGCCCGCGCTTCCGCTACTCGAGCACCAACTTCCACTGCCCGCTGCCCGGCTATGGCCGCCAGGCCATCCACGCCGATTGGGGCTGGGGCGTGCGCGACCCCGAAGTGGTGAACGCCATCTGGCTGCTCGACGACTTCACCGAGGAAAACGGCCCCACCCGCGTGGTGCCGGGCTCACACCGCTGGCGCCAACACCCGATGGGCTCAACCGTGGGCGGCACACCGAGAGACCTGGTCGCCCCGGTTCCCGGGGAAGTACACCTAACGGGCGTAGCCGGAAGCTGCATCGCCTACAACGCTCACCTGTGGCACAGCGGCACCCAGAACCTCTCGCCAAACCTGCGCCGGGCACAGCACGCGTTCTTCACACGCGCAGAACGACCCACCCAAACGGACGTCCCGGCACTCCTCGATCGGGCGGTGTTCGAACGCCTCAGCCCGGTGCAGCGAGCGGTCCTAGACGTGGAATAGCAGACCCCGCAACCAAAGTCAGCGCAACGCATCTGCCTTGCGGATGCGGATAGCCGCTGGGGTCACCTCCACGAGTTCGTCGCCGGCGATGTAGTTGAGGGCCTGCTCGAGGGACATTCGCTGCGGCGGTGTCAGGAGAATGTTCTCGTCGTTGGCGGCGGCGCGAATGTTGGTGAGTTTCTTCTCCTTCAGCGGGTTGACCACGAGATCGTTGCCGCGGGAGTGGGCGCCGATGACCATGCCGGCGTAGACGGCGTCGCCCGGGCCGATGAAGAGTTCGCCGCGGCGTTGCAGATTGAAGAGGGCATACGCCACGGCCTTGCCGGTGGCGTTGGAGACGAGGACGCCTGTGTTGCGACCGCCGCGCACGCCAATGGCCTTGGGGTGGTAGCCGTCTGGAGCGAAGGTCATCACACCCGTGCCTGAGGTGAACGAGGCGAACTCCGAGCGCAGGCCGAGCAAGGCGCGGCTGGCGACGCGGTAGCGCAGGCGCACGCGCCCAGTGCCCGCAGCTTCCATGTCGAGCAGCTCGCCACGGCGCTCGCCCAAAGTCTCCATGAGTGCGCCCTGATGGCTGAGGTCGATGTCGAAGGCCACCACCTCCCAGGGTTCGAGCGTGCGACCTTCCTCCTCGCGGGTGATGACCGACGGCTGCGTCACCGCCATTTCATAGCCCTCTCGTCGCATCGTCTCGATCAGCACCGACAGATGCAGCTCGCCGCGCCCGGAGACCTGGAATCGGTCTGGCTGGTCTGTGTCCGTCACGCGCAGCGCGACGTTATGCGTCGCCTCCCGGAACAGCCGCTCACGCAGGTGACGGGCCGTGAGGAAGCGCCCCTCCTTGCCGGCGAAGGGGCCGGAGTTGACGACGAAAGCCATCGTCAGGGTCGGTTCGTCCACCGCCAGACGCGGCAGCGGGTCCACCGAGTCGGCGGCGCAGATGGTGTCGGAGACCTCGATATCGTCGATGCCGCTCAAGGCGACGATGTCCCCGGCCTCGGCAGCGGGAAGCTGCACTCGCGCAAGCCCCTGGCTTGCCTGCACCTCAAGCACCCGCGCCCGTCGCACGTTGCCCTCGGCGTCCACCACATTCACCGGATCGCGGGGAGCGACGCGGCCACGGGACACGCGGCCGATGCCGATGACGCCGACGTAGCTCGAGTAGTCAAGGGTGCTCACCTGCATCCGAAACGGACCCTCGCCGTCCACCGCCGGCGGCGGCACACGCTCGACAATGAGCTCCAGAAGCGGCGTCATGTCGGGCTTGAGTTGCTCCGGATCGGCACCGGCGACGCCCTGCAACGCCGATGCGAACATCACTGGGAAGTCGAGTTGCTCTTCGCTCGCGCCCAGGGCATCAAAGAGATCAAAGACCTTGTCCACTGCCGCGTGCGGCCGGGCGCCGTCGCGATCGACCTTGTTGACGACGAGGATCGGCTTGAGGCCAGCGGCAAACGCCTTGGCAGTGACGAACCGGGTCTGGGGCATCGGCCCCTCCACCGCATCCACGAGCAGCAGCACCGAATCCACCATCGACAGGATGCGCTCCACCTCGCCGCCGAAGTCGGCATGCCCCGGCGTGTCGACGATGTTGATGCGGCAGCCCTGATACTCGATGGCGGTGGTCTTGGCGAGGATGGTGATGCCGCGCTCGCGTTCGAGTTCGCCCTGGTCGAGTGCGCGTTCAAGGCCTACAAGGCGACGATCGGCGTCGGTCTGCTGCAGCAAGCGATCCACGAGCGTCGTCTTGCCATGATCGACATGCGCGACGATGGCGATGTTGCGGATGTTCAACGGTCCCTCGGCAAGGCAGGAAGAGGCAAAAGGCCGCGGCGCCGCCGCCTAGCCGTCGCGCGTGACGTCCAGGTTTTGGCCGCGGTCTCGGAGCAGGTGGTCCATCAGGACGAGTGCCGTCATGGCCTCGACAATGGGGGTGGCGCGGATGCCGACACAGGGGTCGTGACGACCGGTGGTCACCACTTCCACTTCGTTGCCGTGAATGTCGAGGCTGCGACCCGGCTTGGTGATACTCGACGTGGGCTTGAAGGCGACGCGAGCGACGATGTCCTGGCCGGATGAGATGCCGCCGAGCACACCGCCCGCGTGATTGCTGCGGAAGCCCGTCAGGTCGCGTTCGTCGCGGTGCTCGCTGCCACGCTGTTCGATGGCGGCGAAGCCAGCACCGATCTCCACCCCCTTGGCCGCATTGATGCCCATCAGCGCCCCGGCGAGTTCCGCATCGAGCTTGCCGAACACCGGCTCGCCGAGACCGACCGGCACGTTGCTCGCCCGCACGGTCACTTGAGCACCCACCGAGTCGCCGTCTCGGCGCAGCGCCTCGATCATGCCGGCGATGGCGTCTATGGCTTCGGGGTCGGGACAGAAAAAGGGGTTGGAATCCACCGCGTCCATGTCCACGGGCTCAAGCCGCAGTCGACCGATCTGCGACAGATGGCCCCGCACCGTGACTCCGGCCCGTTCCGCAAGGTACTTGCGGGCTATGGCGCCGGCGGCGACACGCATGGCCGTTTCCCGTGCCGATGCACGGCCACCGCCGCGATAGTCGCGGCGGCCGAACTTGGTGCGATAGGTGTAGTCGGCGTGGCCGGGACGGAACTGCTCGGCGATGGCGCCGTAGTCCCGCGACCTCTGATCCACGTTGTCGATCGCAAGGCCAATCGCGGTGCCTGTGGTGACGCCCTCGAAGACGCCGGAGAGGATGCGCACCTGGTCCGGTTCCCGCCGCTGCGTGGTGTAGCGCGACTGTCCCGGACGGCGGCGATCCAGGTCCCGCTGCAGATCGGTCTCGCAGAGCGCGAGCCCAGGTGGACAGCCGTCCACCACCGCGCCAAGCGCCGGCCCGTGGCTCTCGCCAAAGGTGGTGACGGAGAACGCCTGTCCGAACGTATTGCCAGCCATCCGCGAAGCTTACCGGTTCCGCTCCTACGTCTCTCGACTTCCCCACTACCCTCGCACCCCAACAACGGTCGTGGCGTGCACTTTCCTGTCACTCCCCCCTCGAGGGGGAGTCGAGAAAAGCGTCCTCGCTTTTCTCGGAGGGGGGGGCCGCCGACCCAACGCCCGTACGCCGCAATCTCTTAACGAAGCCCCTCCTGTCACTCCCCTTTCGCGCCAGCGCCGTTTTCTACGGCGCAGCCTCCTAGGGCGCGCTGCCTAGCGACTCGTCCACGTTGGCAACAAAGACGCCATAGGTGCCGTCCGCCTGTTGCTCGGCGTGGGGCAAGTCCAGCCAGATCGCGCCTAAGTGCGGGAATGCAGCGTCGAACCTTGCGGAGGCGCCACCGGCTTCGCCGAGCAGGACGGCGTTCGGCCGCACGTAACCAGCGAGGCCCGCGAGGATGCGGCGCCACACGGTCAGGCCGTCGTCGCCGCCGTCGAGGCCGAGACGCGGCTCGTGGCGGAACTCCGCCGGCACCTCGGCAAGCTCGGCGCTCGCCACATAGGGCGGATTGCAGATCACGAGGCCATACCGGCGTCCGCCGAGGCTCGCGAAGAGGTCGCCTTGGACGATTCGGACGCGTTCGGTGAGGTGGGGGCGGGCTGCAAGATTCGTCCTTGCTGCCGCCAATGCCGAGGCGTCGATGTCGGCGAGGTCCACCTCGGCGCCCGGGAAGGCGTTTGCGGCAACGAGGCCAAGACAGCCGCAGCCGCAACACAGATCAAGGATTGCCTCGGGTTCATCGCGCAGCCACGGCGACAACCCACCTCGCAAGGCTTCGCCAATCGGAGAGCGAGGGATCATCACGTCCGGCGGCACATGCCAAGCCTCACCGGCCAGCCAAGCGACGCCGGTTAGGTGCGCGGCCGGCAGCCGATCGCCAATGCGCCGGGCCAATAGTTGCTCTAGTTCTCCTTCGGCGCCTGCCGGCAGCGCCCCGTCATTCGCTACGCCGAGCCCGAGCAGGTACCCGTCCACCAACGCCGCGGCATCGCTCTCGGCGTCGTGTGTGCCCTGGCCGAAGACGACGCTTGCGTTCGCCAAGCGCGCCGCAAAACGGCGACGCAACTCGTCTGGGGTCAATGTCGCCGCAGACGCTGTGGCGCGACCAGTTCGACCCGTTCGGGCGGCGCATCCTCGCGCGGCAGCAGCGGCCCGGCACCGAACGCCAGCGCCGAGACGCCCCTCTCCGCCAGCGTTGCCGCCGCTTGCTCGGCACAGGCCGTCGAGCGCGCCAGCAGCGTGTCCATCGGTGCCGTGCCGCCAAGATGACAGACGACGTGGAGCGGCTGGTCGGCGAACGCCGCCAGCGATGAGGCGATGGCCGTGAGCGTCGTCAACGCCTCTGGCGGCAGTCGCCCGAGCCTTCCAGGCGTCACGCCATCGACCACGGCGTGGCCATGCCGGGCCAGCACCTGCGCGAGGTCGCGATTGCGGTCGAACTCCACCACCGCACCGGGATCTGGCGTGAACGTGTCCACATGGGCATAGACGCGGCGGTTGCCACGCTGCACGACGTAGATCGTCGCGAGCAGGCGCGCGCCGTCGCCACTTGGCACCGCCATCGCGAGAAAGTGCTGGGTCCGATTCGGTGCTGCCAGCACCGGCACGCGGAAGACATGGTTGGCCCACACGGTGCTGCGTCCGCAGTCCGGTCCGCTGCACTCGAATACCAGCCGTCCGCCGGCGGCGAGCCCGAGGCCGCGATAGTGCGCCACCGCGTCCGCGAGCCGGGTGCCGTCGGGGGCCCTCCACGTGACGCGCGTGAGCGTCCCGGAAAGACGCAGGCTGTTGTCGATGCGCACATCGCGGCGAATCTTGTCCACGGGACCCGTGATGAATTCATAGTCGCGCACCGCGTCTGGCGCCGAATAGGCGACGATCCAGGCGCCTGGAAAGCGCGCGAAGTCGGGCGGGTCGGCCGAACCCGGCAAGTCGGGTTCCGCAGCCAGGACGCCAAGGCCGGCGCCGGCGCAGGTGGCGCCGAACCAGGCACGGAGCCATGCGCGCGAGAGACGTGCAGACCAAGCAGTTGCGAAGCAACTGCCAACGCGCCCGCCAGGGCGCGCCGCCACAGGCTTCAAGCCGTCCACTCGACTGGCAGGGCGAAGTCCACATCCACGCGCTGCTCGCTCGTCATCAGTTCGTGAATGACGGCGCCGAGTTCCACCTGCTCGTAGAGCAACCGAAAGAGCGCGTCCACAAGCGGCATATAAACCCCCAGTTCCCGGCTCTTGCCTCGCACCACCCGCACGGTATTGACGCCCTCAGCCAGCTTGCCGAGATCGTCCATTGCCTGGGCAAGCGTAAGCCCCGCCGCGAGCCTGGTGCCGAGGCGGAAGTTGCGCGACAGCGGCGACGTGCACGTGACGAAGAGATCGCCGACCCCCGCAAGCCCCAGAAAGGTGTAGGGATTGGCACCGAGCGCCACCGCGAAGCGGCTCATCTCGGCGAGGCTTCGGGTGATGAGCATGGCCAGCGTGTTCTGCCCCACCTTGAGGGCCGTGGCAAGTCCGGCGATGATCGCGTAGATGTTCTTCAGCGCGCCGCCGAGTTCGACGCCATAGACGTCTTCGCTCGTGTACACGCGGAAGGTGGCGTGGGTCAGCACGTCCTGGACGCTGCGGCGCAGCGTCGGATGCCGACTCGCCACCACCGTGCCGGTGTAGCGGCCGTCGGCCATCTCCTCGGCCAGGTTCGGCCCGCTGATCGCCCCCACCTTCGCCGCTGGCAGCAGTTCTTCGAGAATCTGGCTCATCAGGCGAAAGCCGTCTTCCTCGATCCCCTTGGTGGCACTCACCACCTGGGTGCCGGCCGGCACCACCGGCACGAGTTCGTGCGTGACCTCGCGGAAGGACGCGCTCGGCACGGTGACGAAGACCACTTCGGCCCTGCCGGCAACGTCAATGCCCGTGGTCGGGCGGATGTTGTCCGGCAAGCGATGCCCCTTCAGGTAGCGCCGGTTTTCCCGATGCTCAAGGATCTGCGCAAGCTGCTGCTCGTCGCGCATCCAAAGATCCACGGCGTGGCCGTTGCGGGCGACGAGGCTCGCAATGGCAGTGCCGAAATTGCCGGCGCCGACAATGGCAACGTTCAAGCGAAGGCCCTACATGGAACAAACGCCACAGGAAGCATAGGCGACGGGCGGCGCCGGTTCCACGCGTAATCGGCATGGCTTGAGGAAAAGACCGAAGCGACTTCGCAGCCCCTGCCGTGCGAGGGCCTCTCTGGACGGAGGGCGTCCCCGCCCTCCAAGCGCGCCGAAGGCGCGCACGCAGCGGAACCCGCCAAAGCCACCGCAAGCAAGCGTTCCAGACAACGCCAACAAAGTGCCAGCCTCGAAGCTCTTGGTGCCCTCCTTCCGTAAGGCCCGTGGCAACCCGGCAGTCTCCTCCTAGCGCGGCCGTGCGGGCGCGTCGGCAGTTTGCTTCGCAAACGTGCTGGTCGGCAGGTTCGCATTCGCTCACCTGCCGACTAGGAGCGTGCGCCGTACCTACGGCGCACGCTCCTAGCCGAGCAGCTCTACCAACAGGTCGTTGATTCGCCGCACGTAGGCCCCAGGCTGCTCGATGCCGTTGCCTTCCACCAAGGCCGCCTGGTCGAACAGGATCGATACGAGGTCGCCGAAGCGGTCTTCGTCCGGCTCTGCGTCGAGGCGGAGAATCAAGGGGTGGTCGGCGTTGATCTCGAAGTCCGGCTTGCTTTCCGGGGCGGACTGGCCGGCAGCCTCCATGATGCGGCGCATCTGCAAGCCCATGTCGTGTTCGCCGAGCACGAGACAGGCAGGCGAGTCCGTCAGGCGCTTGGAGCGACGCACTTCGTTCACCCGCTCGCCGAGCGCCTCCTTGACGCGGGTCGCGAGAGCATCGTCTTCCTCGTCCTTAGACTCTTCCTCGCCCTCCTCCGCCGCTTCCTCGACCTTGTCGAGATCGAGTTCACCGCGCGTCACGTCCTGGAATTCCTTGCCGTCGAACTCCCCGGCAAAGGACATGAACCACTCGTCGATCCGGTCGGTCAGCAGCAGCACCTCGATGCCCCGGGCGCGGAACACCTCTAGATGCGGGCTCTGTCGCGCCGCGCTGTCGGACTCCGCGATCAGGTAGTAGATGCGATCTTGGCCCTCGCCCATGCGCCCCACATAGTCGGCGAGGGAAATGCGCTGGCTCGCCTCCTCGTCGTGGGTGGAGGCGAAGCGCAGGAGCTTCAAGAGCGCCTCCTTGTTGGCGAAGTCCTCTGCCACGCCCTCCTTCAGCACCTGGCCGAACTCGTCCCAGAACTCGCCGTACTGCTCGGCTTCGAGCTTGCCCAAGGTGTCGAGGACGCGGCGCGTCAGAGCGTTGCGAATGGTGCGGGTACGTTCGTCCTTCTGCAGGATTTCGCGCGAGATGTTGAGCGGCAGGTCGCTGCAATCCACCACGCCGCGCACGAACCGCAGGTACAGGGGCAGGAACTCGTCCGCCTGGTCCATGATGAACACGCGCTGGACGTAGAGTTTCACGCCACGCGGTGCCTCCCGATTCCACAGGTCGTAGGGTGCGCGCTTCGGTACATACACCAGGCTCGTGTATTCGAGCTTCCCCTCAACCCGGTTGTGGCTCCAGACCAGCGGGTCCTCGAAATCATGCGAAACATGGCGATAGAACTCGCGGTATTCGTCGTCGTCGATCTCGCTGCGGGAACGGGTCCACAACGCCTTGGCGGAGTTGACGCTCTCGAACTGAGGTTCGCCTTCCTCGGCGCCCCCCTCCTTCTGCATCTCGACCGGCACGCCGATGTGGTCGGAGTACTGGCGGACGATGGAGCGCAGGCGAAAGCCGTCGGCGAACTCCTCGGCGTCGTCCTTGAGCGCAAGCGTCACCTTCGTGCCGCGGGCGAGCCCCTCGGCATCCTCGACCGTGAAGCTTTCCTCGCCTTGGGATGACCAGCGCACGCCCGCTTCCTGGCCTGCCCGACGGGTGAGCACCTCCACTTCCTTGGCAACGATGAAGGCGCTGTAGAAACCGACGCCGAACTGGCCGATAAGCGTGGCGTCGCCTTTCTGATCCCCGGTGAGCCGCTCGAGGAACTCGGCCGTGCCGGATTTGGCGATGGTGCCGAGGTTGGCCACTACCTCGTCCCGTGTCATACCGACGCCGTTGTCGCTCACCGAGAGGGTCTTGGCATCCTTGTCGAACTCAACGCGGATGCGAAAATCAGGATCGCCCGCCAGCAACGCGTCGTCGGCAAGCGCCTCGAAGCGCAGCTTGTCGATGGCATCCGAGGCGTTGGAAATCAGTTCCCGCAGGAAGATCTCCCGGTTCGAGTACAGGGAGTTGATCATCAGTTGCAGGAGCTTTTTCGCCTCGGTCTGAAAGCCGAGGGTTTCGGCTGCGCTGGCTTCGGTCATGGCTTTGCGGCCCACTGGCTAACCCAACATCGGCAAGTGGGGGCGCAAGGGCGCGGATTCAAGGGCCACCCTGACCGCTGTTGATTCGCTGCCTTGTGGGGTCACAATGGCGCGGGCCTATCGGGTGGGAGGAGCGACGCATGTTCGAGTCCGGCAAGTACCGCGTGAACGCCCCCGTGTTCGTGCCGGCCGTGTTGATCATCCTCGTCTTTGCCGTTGCCACCCTCGCCAATCTCGATCGCGCCAATGCAGCGTTCGGGTCCTTGCAGACGGCCATCGCCTCGTCCTTCGGCTGGTTCTACGTGTTTACGGCCAACGCGCTGCTGCTGTTCGCGCTGGCGGCAGCCTTCGGGCGCGGGGGTTCGGTGCGGCTCGGCGGCGCCGATGCGAGGCCCGAATTCTCGCGCTGGGAGTGGTTCGCCATGCTGTTCAGCGCCGGCATGGGCATTGGCCTGCTGTTCTACGCGGTGGCCGAGCCGCTTCTGCACTACCAAACGCCGCCGGGTGGCGAAGCCATCGATGCCGTTACGGCGGCACGCGACGCGATGAGCTTCACCTTCCTGCATTGGGGCCTGCACGCATGGGCCATCTACGGGGTCATTGGCCTCGGCCTCGCGCTGGTGGCGTTCAACCGAGGCCTGCCGCTCACCGTCGGTGCCGTGCTGGCGCCGATCCTCCCAAAACGCAGCCACGCCCTGCGCCATGCCATCGACGTGCTGGCGATCGTGGCGACCGTCTTCGGCATCGCCACTTCCCTGGGCCTCGGCGCAACGCAAGTGAACGCGGGCTTGGCACGCCTCTTTGGCCTCGACAACTCGCTCGGCGTGCAGCTTGCGCTGGTGGGTGTCATCACGGCGATTGCGCTGGTATCGGTGGCGCTCGGCCTCAGCGCCGGCATCAAGCGCCTGTCGGAGCTGAACATGTCACTGGCGGCCATCCTCGGCCTTTTCGTGCTTTTCGGGGGGCCGACCCTGTTCATCCTCAACGGCTTCGTGGAGAACACGGGCCACTACCTGCAGCATCTTCCTCGACTCGCCACCTGGAACGAAACATGGACGGGCGGCGATTGGCAGAACGACTGGACCGTTTTCTACTACGCGTGGTGGATCTCCTGGGCACCGTTCGTGGGCATGTTCATCGCCCGCATCTCGCGCGGCCGCACGGTGCGGGAGTTCGTGCTGGGCGTGCTCTTGGCACCCACCCTGCTGACGTTCCTCTGGTTCACAATCTTCGGCAACACCGCCCTGCATTTCGAGATGTTCGGCGAAGCGGGCCTCGCGGCCGCCGCCAGCGATAGCGTGCCGGAGGCGACGTTCTTCCTGCTCGAAAAGCTGCCGCTCGCAACGGTGACCAGCCTCGCCGCCATCATCATCGTGGTCACCTTCTTCGTGACGTCGGCCGACTCCGGTGCGTTGGTGCTCGATTTCGTGGCCTCCGGTGGACGGGAAGGCACCCCGGCGGCGCAGCGAATCCTCTGGGCCGTCACCCTCGGAGTCATCGCCGCCGTGCTGCTGGCCGGCGGGGGCCTCACGGCGCTGCAAACAGCATCCTTGGCGAGCGGCCTGCCCTTCGCCGCGGTCCTCCTCGCCATCTGTGTCGCGGTCTGGCGCGTACTCGCCGACGAAGCCCGCAAGGCGCGTTAGGAGGCTGTACGTAGGGGACGGGCTTGTCCCGTCCGGGAGTTACGGAGAGTGCAGGACGTCGGCCGGATCTTCGGCAGTGACGCGTAGGGCCGGGCGCAGCAGTGCGGCGGCGCAAAGGCCGAGCGAAAGCAGCGCGATCAGCACCAGGTCGCCGATCTGTACCTCCGACGGGATGGAACGAAAGTAGGTGCCGTCGATGATGCTGGCGCCGAGGAGGCCTTCGACCGCAGCGATTGCCGCATCGGCGTGCAGCGCCGTGACGACACCAAGGGCGAGCCCTGAACCCACGCCAGCGGCGGCGACGGCAGCCCCCTGCAGGAAGAAGACGGTGGCGAGGAGGCTTCGGCTCGCCCCCATGGTGGAAAGAATGGCCGCGTCCGCGCGCTTTTCGTTCACCAGCATGGCTTGGCAGGAGACAACGTTGAAGGCCGCCAGCGCAACGATCAGCAGCAGCAGCACGAACATCATGGCCTTTTCGATCTTCACCGCCCGGAACAGGCCGCCGTATCGGTCGGCCCAGGAGGTGATGCGAGCTTCGTCCGGCAAGATCGATTCGAGCTTGGGCACCAGCGCCGGCGCAGCAAGCGGTTCGGCGAGAAACAGCCGCCAGCCGGCGAGGCCGTGGGAGGTGAGCCCGCGCGCAAGGGCATCGTCGTAGCGCACCAACGCCAGGGTGGAGTCCGGCTCTGCCCCGACGGCGAAGGTGCCGGCGAGCACAAACCGCTCCATTCGTGGCTCTACGCCGCCGCCCTGAGCCGACGCCATCGTCAACACCACCGGGTCGCCGATGCTCATGCCGAAGGTTTCCGCGAGTCGGTTGCCGAGCAGCACTGTGGTCGGACCCTCGAACAGGCGCGGTAGTGCCGGCATGCCATCTTCATCCTCGATGTGCGCCAGCGCCTCGCCCCCCGCGGCGTCCACACCCATGACGGTGAGCGCCGTGCTGCCGTAGCGATGCAGCAACAGGCCCTCGCCCCGGTAGTGGCGTCCAGCCGCAAGCACCTCCGGCAGCGCGTCCACTTGGGCCGGGAGTTCGGCCACGCCGCGGACGATCAGGTGCGGCGAAGCCGACAGAAGCCGCCCCACCAGCTCGCGATCGAAGCCGTTCATCACGCTGACTACGGTCGTGAGGATCATCACGCCGAGAGCGAGGCCGGCGAACGAGACCCAGTTCACGAACGCGGCGTAGCCATGCCGCCGCGCGAACAGATAGCGCCGCGCGATCCACGTCGCCGCTGGCGGGAAGCCGAGCCGTCGTGCTTGTTTCTGCACCGCGCCCTTCACGCCTGCCGCACCACGCCTTCCACCAGCATGACGACGCGATCCATCCGGCTGGCGATTGCCTCGTCATGGGTGACGACCACCAATGCGGCATTGTCGGTCGCACTCGCGCCGGCCATGACCTGCAGCACGCCTTCCGCGTTTGCCGCATCGAGGCTCCCGGTGGGCTCGTCTGCCAGCACCACGGCAGGTCGCGCGGCCA
>JAPPDJ010000120.1 GCA_028824555.1 Gammaproteobacteria bacterium
GCAAATCACCCAAAAGCCCAACCCGAAAAACTTGCCAAGGGGAAGAGAGTCCTCCCTCCGACGGCCCCCAAAGTGCAGTAGACACCACGTCATTCCGCTTCCGCACCAAACTCCGGTTGTGTGCATTCCACCTGGTGCCCCAAGAATTCCTCAATCGCCGGCAGATTGAAGGCGTCGTCTTCCGAAACGAAACTGATGGCGACTCCGGAGGCGCCGGCGCGGCCCGTGCGGCCGATGCGATGCACATAGTCCTCCGCCTCCTCGGGCAACTGATAGTTCACCACGTGGCTGATTCCTTCCACGTGGATGCCCCGCCCAGCCACGTCCGTCGCCACCAAGAGGTTGGTGTGCCCTTCCTTGAAGCGGTTTAGCGTCGCGATGCGCTTGCGCTGCGGAATGTCGCCCGCCAGCGCTTCGCAGTCGACGCCGCGGCGGCGCAGGTCACGCACCAGGTTGTGAACCTGATCGCGCCGGTTGACGAACACCAGCGTGTGGTCTGGTTGCTCGCCCTGCACGAAGCGCAGCAGGATGTCGCGCTTGTTGCTCGCGTCCATCAGCCAGAAGCGCTGATCCACGGTGTCCACAGCCACCGACTCCGGCTCGATGGCGACGTGCTCTGGCTCCAGCGTCCACTGCTGCGCCAGATTCATCACGTCGGCATTGAAGGTGGCGCTGAAAAAGAGGGTCTGTCGGGAGCGCTTCTTCGGCGTCTGATAGACGATTCGTCGCACGTCCGGGATGAAGCCCATGTCGAGCATTCGGTCCGCCTCGTCGATCACCAGCACCTCCACACGGCTCAAGTCCACCGACCGTCGCCGGACGAAGTCCAAGAGGCGCCCGGGTGTGGCGACGAGGATGTCGATGGGCCAGCGCCGGAGCTGCGTTTGCTGCTTCTCGAAGTCGATGCCGCCCACGGCGACGCCGATGACGGCATCCGTGTAGCGGGCGAGATCTCGGGCGTCGGCTTCGATCTGCAGCGCCAGTTCCCGCGTTGGTGCCAGCACCAGTGAACGGGCGAATCCGGGTGGATTGGGGCGTGCGAGAGGGTGCTCGATCTGACGCGCGAGGATGGTGATCAGAAAGGCTGCGGTCTTGCCGGTGCCGGTCTGGGCTTGTCCGGTTACGTCGTAGTCGGCAAGGCTGAACGGCAGCACTTCGCTCTGAATGGGCGTGCAGTCGGTGAAGCCGAGGTCATCGATCGCATCCATGACGGTATGGGGCAACGCCAGATGGTGGAAGTTGACGATCGCTTCCGGGCTCGCTTCGGGGGTCGGTTCGCTCACGCTGCCTCCGTGGACTTTCGTGCGGATGCAAGCCGTATGCATAGGGCGAGCACATCTATGGCTGCCACCACTTCGTCAAGGGTTGCGAAGGTGGGGGCAATGCGAATGTTGCGGTCGTCTGGGTCCTTGCCGCCCGGAAACGTCGCCCCGGCCGGCGTCAGCACGACGCCGGCATCGGCGGCAAGTCCCACGACCTCCTTGGCGAGACCAGGCTGCGTGTCGAGCGAGACGAAGTAGCCGCCCCGAGGCCTGGTCCAAGTGGCAAGGCCGGTGCCTCCCAGGCCTTGCTCCAACCCTGCCTGCACGGCCTCGAACTTGGGTTGTACCGACACCGCATGGCTGTGCATGTGCTCCGCCAGGCGACCGCTCAGCAAGCGGGCGTGGCGCAACTGGTTCACCTTGTCCGGCCCGATCATGAAGGCCGAGAAGCGGCGCTCCAAGGCGTCGAGCAACTCCGCCCCGCCGCCGACGAAGGCGACGCCGCTGCCGGCATGGGTGATCTTCGACGTGGACGCGAACATGGCGATGGCGTCTGCGGTTCCAGCGGCCCTCGCAAGGGGCAGGATCGGTGTCAGTTCCACCGCTGGCGACTCGAAGTCGTGCACGGCATAGGCGTTGTCCCAAAGCACCAGAAAGCCGGGCGCGGCGAGCTTGGGCAGACGGGCGATGCGCTCCACCACTTCGGGCGAATAGGTGCAGCCCGTGGGGTTGGAGTGCTTCGGCACGCACCAGATACAGCGGACGGTGGGGTCGTCCTGCACAAGGCGCTCGACGGCATCCATGTCCGGGCCGTCGTCCTGCATCGCCACCGTGACGGGCGCCATGCCGAACGAATCGGTCAACGTGAAGTGACGGTCGTAGCCTGGCACCGGGCAGATCGCCTTCGCCGGGCCGGCGTCACGCCACGGCCTATGCAAGATGCCATAGTGCATGGCCGCGTCGAGCACATAGAACATGAGCGTTAGGCTGGCGTTGCCGCCGGCCATTACATCCTCGGGCGCTACGTCCAGGAGCTCGGCACCGAGTTGCCGCGCCTCGGGAATGCCGCGCAGGTTGCCGTAGTTGCGCACATCCGTGCCGTCCTCGGCAGTGAAGTCGCCGTTCAGGATGCCGTCGAGCTCGTCGGAAAGGTCTAGCTGCGCCGCCGCTGGCTTGCCGCGCGTGAGATCGAGCTTGAGATTGGCACCTTGCAGCGCCGCGTATTGGCGCTCGAGTTCCTCGACGGGCATCACGAGGCTTCCAAGGCCGGCTCGCGGGACAGGTGCACGCCCGTGGCTTCCGGCAAGCCCAGCATCAGGTTGAGGTTCTGCACCGCAGCGCCGGATGCCCCCTTGCCGAGATTGTCGTATCTCGCCACCAGCAACACTTGATCGTCATGGCCGAACACCATGAGATCGAGATCGTTGCTGCCGTTGCGCTCCGTGGCCGAGAGAAAGCCGGCGTCAAGCGCCTCCTCCGGCACCGGATACTCATGGACGTGGACAAACGCCTCGTCTGCGTAGCGCTCGCTAAGCACTTCGCGCACCCGCGCGGCGTCGCCTGCGCAAAGCTCCCGCACCGAAAGCGGCACCTGCACCAGCATGCCTTGATGGAAATGACCCACCGTGGGGACGAACACCGGCGCGAGGTCAGTCAGCGAATGGCGGTGCATTTCCGGCACGTGCTTGTGCCGCAGCGCAAGCCCGTAGGGACGCACGCGCATGGCCTCGGAGTCGCAGGCACGATACTTCGCGATCAGGCTCTTGCCACCACCGGAATAGCCAGACACCGCATTCACCTTGAGCGGCGTCGTCGGCAGCAGCATCCCTGACTCGATCAGCGGGCGCACGGCAAGAATGAACCCCGTGGGATAGCAGCCCGGGTTGCTCACGCGCCGGGCATCGCGGATGCGCTGGCGTTGTTCCGCCTCAAGCTCCGGCAATCCATACACCCAATCCGCAGCCACCCGATGCGCCGTGCTCGCATCCAGGAACCGGCCATCGGGCGCGAGTTCCACCGCCTGTCGCGCGGCGTCATCCGGCAAGCACAGCACGACCACGTCTGCCTGCCGCATCAACTCCCGTCGCCGCGAGTCGTCCTTGCGCCACTCGTCCTCGATCCGAAGCACAGCAAGATCCCCCCGGCGAGCCAGCCGAGCGGCGATCTCAAGGCCGGTGGTGCCAGCCTGCCCATCAATGAAAACGCTATGCGCCACGGACGCGAGCGCAGCGGAAGAGGAGCTTCATGGCGCAATTGTAGCGAATGCGGGCACAGCGGCCCCCGCCAACGCGCCCGTCAGGGCGCGCCGGGACGGGACAAGCCCGCCCCCTACGAACTGGTTTCTACGACGCTTGCCTCCTCGCTTGGGGCAAACCCGTCGTCCGAGTGGAAGGTCGTCTGGTCGCTTTCGAGCCATCGCGCGACCCGTTCGGCGGTGGTGGTGGCACCGTCTCCCTTGAGATCGCACTCCCAGACGACGGCGACGCGCCAGCCGGACTCTTGCAAGCTGCGGGTGGCCGCCTTGTCGCGCGCTTGGTTGCCCTCGAACTTGCTGAGCCAATAGTCGGGGCGGGTGGCGGGCGTGGTGGCAAACCGGCAGCCTTCGTGGTGGTGCCAGAAGCAGCCGTGCACGAAGCAGACGGCGTTGAAGCGACGGAACACCATGTCCGGCTTGCCCGGGAGACCCTTGCCGTGCAGGCGATAGCGGAAGCCGCGCGCGTGCAGGCTCTTGCGAAGCACCATTTCCGGCTTCGTGTCCTTGCCGCGGATGCTCGCCATGATGCGCGAGCGAGTGGCCGCATCCACCGTATCAGCCATGGGTCATGTCACATATTTGGAAAGCGTCCTCGCTTTTCTCGGTTGGCTAGGAGCTCGGGCCATAGAACGCTAGGCAACCTGCTGCGTCACCGCCCGTGTCGAGTGGCCGAATGTCGGCAGGATTGCCGAATGCCTGCCGGCGCCGCCCGCCACCAGCACGATCAAGTCGTTCGGTTCGGTGATGAAGCGCACGCCATCGCGCCCCCGTTCACCGAGCAGGTGGTGCGGCAGGCGTTCTGCGAGCACATCGATCATGGCTTCGGAAACAACGGCGCGGGGGACGATGGCGCGTTCGCTCAGGAATTCGCGCACCTTGGCCTTGGTGAAGCCCCCCGCCGCGATCACCTCTGCATGTTCCGGCCCAAGCACCACCACCGGCTGACCTTCGAGATAGAAATTGTTGGCACCGGGCGATGCCAGCGTACCGGCGACCGTGAGGAGGATTTCCTCGGCGTCGCGGCCATAGTGGTCGTTGACGTTGTGCGGACCCTCCACGCCAAACACGGTCACGTGACTGGCGGCCGGGTCGAGGCCGAGCTCCTCATGGTGCGAAGGCCACGGACTCGCTTCGGTGTTTTCCGCGAAGCAGAAGGCGTACTTGGCCGGCGAGCCCATCGTCGAACGATCGAGCACCCCGGGCGATGCGCCGCCGATGTTCACCAGAATCAAGCGCAAGGCACGCCCGATGGCGGCGTTGGCGCGATTGCCTTGGCCAAGGGCGTTGTAGGCGCCGTTCATGTCGATTTCGCGGGCGATTGGGCCGCCCACCAGACAGGCGACGGTGCAGGGATGCGTCGTGGATTGAATCGCCTTGAGGTTGAACTCCGGCGCGCACATGGCCCGAACCGCCGCCAGCACGACCGGGAAGTGGCTTGGCTCGCAACCGGCCATCACGGCATTGGCGGCGATCTTGCCCAGGGTTGCTCGGCCAAGGCGCGGCTCGACGATGGCGGCAACTTCATCCGGGTCGCGCCCGGCGAGCATCTCCTCGCATCGTTCCGGGGTGGGAGGCAGCACCGGCAAGCCATCGGTCCAGCCGCGACTCAGAAACACCCGATTGATCGCTTCGGTGCTGTTCGGGGCGCGGATGCGATCCGGAGCGTCCGGGGCGTTGAAGTCGCTCCCCGCCAACGGGTGATAGCGCTTGCCACCGGCGACGATGGTCTTCTCCCGGTAGCGAACTTCGAGCGCCTCGGCGTCGCCGGAAAGCGCGTCGGCCACCTCGGCAAGGGCCCCCGCCGCAAACTCTGCGCATTCGTCTGAGCTCCGCTTCGCGAGCGGATGCGGCACCACCACCATGGGAAGCCCCGGCAGCCCCCAGCCAACGGCCTCCGTCTTGGCGAGGCCAAAGAACTCGTCGGTGCAGATGGCGACACAAGGAATGTCGCGCTTTTCGAGCTCGATCAGGTCATGGATACACCACGACGTGCAAGAGCCTCAGTCGCAGATGGCGCCCACCACTGCGTCGCAGCCATCCGTGAATTCCGCCGTGAAAGCGGCCGGCTGCGTGGCCTCCTTGAGAAACCAGCGAAACCTCTGCACGCCAAAGGAATCGGCGAGTCCCCGCTCGAGATGCTTGAGCAGCACATCCGCATTCTTCTTGTCGTTGGCAAAGAGCCCTACCGTGACATCGGGCCCGAGCGTGACACGCGGCGTCAAAGGCGCGGAAATCACCTCAAAGGCCCCACACGGATTCATCAGTTCCATCACTCGCTCCGGCTTGCTTGGGGTGCCACAGGCCACCCACATTGTCTCTCGCCGATCCTAACAGCCGTCGCAGCGCTTAGCGGTCTCCCTGAACCCTCGTACACGCGACGTCACAAGGCGAGATACGTATGGGTGCTGTCTTTCGACGGCTCGCGCGGCCCACGATGGCGGGCTGGTGAGCGAGGCTGACATCCGAACCTACCTGCGGATGTGTCCCGACGAGCTAAAGTGACAGTCCCGGTAGGTGGAAAGTGGGGGTCGAAGGCCGTTTCAACTGCCCGGCCCGGACCGATCTGGATCCTCCTCCATGGCCGCGTCACCCAGATTGTCCAGAAGGCCGTTCGCCCATTCTCTGTCCACGTCGGTTAGCAGGCTGTGGGCAACTGTGACTGCCTTTGACATGATCGTGGCGAACTTCGCGGATCGGTACTGGTTCAAGCGAAGCGTGACGACGTGTTCGAGGCCATCGTCAAACATGTGCTCAGGTTCGCCGTCGCGCCATACGTGGAGAACGACGCCGTCCAACGTATACGTCGCTTCGATTATCAGATCGTTGTCCGTCATCATGCGGTCGGGGAGCAGCACCCCTCCAACGTCGTCGTTAGGCGGGTCAGTCATGACGGCGGCTCGATGCTGGCAGCAAGGCGGCGACGTTCGAGAGTGGCGCGTTTCTCTTCGTCCCGTTGCCGAAACTCGTCGCAGTATCGGCAGTCCGCTAGTACTACGCCTTCAACGTAGCAGGCGGTTTCAAGGTCGCTGGTGGCGAACCACAGATCAAAGGAAACCGCGCCGTCTTTGCCCGGCGCGGCCTCGTGGTCGAGCTCACGTTGAGCAGCGTGTCTTTCCCAGTAGTGATCGAACGCGAGTAGACACGCCTGAGAGGGGGTCCCGTCGTCAAGCGTGCCGCCCACGTAGGGTTGAGTCCACTTCCACTCCAAGTTGGCAACGTTTAGCTCCGGTAGTTCAACCGAAACCGGAGATTCAGGCGTGCACCTGGCTGCCTCGCCAAAGTTGGCTTGGCAAGACATGACAGCATATTTGCCGCTCGCTTCTTGGAGGCACGCGAGCAAGCGGTCTTCTTGGGTCGGCTGGCAGCCAGCAAGAACAAGAAGGAGCAGAGCAGCAAGGTGCGCAGGACATCCTCCAGCACGGTGCGCTTGGGTGTCACGTATTGTCTGCTCTTGGCTCATTGAAGGTGGCCTTCTGGAGAGCGTCCAATTCTATGGGACCCACAGCGAGAACCGTACCAGCGTAGCGATGGATTCCGAAGCCTGTCACGACAGACGTCGGTTTCGCGCCCGTGAACCCGTGAAACGGACAATGCAAGCGCCCGCGCGGACCCTTCCGGGTGAAGCAGGTCGCGCTTCTGACCGCCACCACGCGCCACCCGCGATACCTCCACTAGGTCACTGGCCGCGATACCCACAGGTTGACGACTGGGCGGCCGCGGCTTTGGTCAAGGACCTTCCGCGCAATCGCGGCGCCGTTCCTTTTTTCAAAAATGCTCGCCGGCATTGGCGCCGAAAACGCCGTCGTGACGCCGTCCGCCCGCCCACCCGTCGCGCCGACGATCTGTGGCCACTCCGCAGCTTCCGCTGCCTCGACTTGCGCGAACGACCGTAGCTCGACAATGCTGGCGACTATCTCGACAACAGCTTGGCCAGCCAAGACCAGACCTTCTTCGGTCTGGATCGCTCAACTGGAGCTTGATCCGAGTGGTCGCCCTCGTAGTAGGCGTCCTTTGCTTGCAGATCCCGACGGCGCGTGGCGGCTAGCTGGTGTGGCAGGAGCCGGGATGCCCACGCAACCCGACTGTCGACGATGAAGTAGTGGGATTCGCACTCGAATCCGGAGTTGTTCACGGAGGGAGTCAACGTGACTGACCGACCATCGAAAGTCAGCTTCCAATCCGTCGGGCTCAGCGGCGTCACGACCCTGCCGCCACAACCGCAGCAGCAGCTGTGCACGACGGTGGCGTAATCCATGGAAACGTAGAGCGTCCGCTCCTCGAGTTCTTCTGGGACATACCCGACGAACCGGTGTTCGAGCGTTTGCGGCGGCGGAGTCACTCGGAAGGATCCTCGTTGACCATGGAGTTGCCGTCCAACGTATAGGCGCTGAAATGCTCGTGCTCGAGATCGAGGTAAACGCCGGCGAGCTTCTTCCACTTGATCACAGCCAAGGCAGCATTCAGCGCGTTCAGCTCGGCGATCTGGATGTTGTGAGAGTAAACGCCGTCGCCTCCACCGTCGAAAGACATCCGTCCCTTGGTCCTGACGTGATCGCGCATGCCGGGCGTACTAGTCGTCGTGCGGACGATGCCGCAGAGCCCGTGGTCGGTGAGTTCCAAACCCATGCCGACGTCTATGAACGGGACTCGCAGCCGTTCGAGTGCGTCGACGATCGGAGCCTTGACGTCTCCCCTGTCTACGCAGACGAACACCATGTCCATGCCGCCAAGTAGCGCGTCGGCGTTCGAAGCATCCACGCGAAGCGCATGCGTGTGGATGCGCTTTCGCATCGAGCCGTACCGTGCGGCATGGTGTTCGACCTTCTTCCGGATGGCCCGAAGCTCCTCGAGCGACGGTGCACCGGGGGACCGGAACGCGTTGTGCTGAAGAAAATCGTCGTCGTCGACAAGGTGTATCTCCAGGACTGGCGTCTTCGCAACGTAGTCCAACACGTACGAACCGGTGCCGCCTAGGCCGACGATGGCGATGCGGAGATGCCTGAGCTTGTCGGATAGGGCGGTCATTCCAGCGCGGCTGGACGCCGTGTCGAGGTAGTTGAACACGTCCTCAGGATCGTGGGGCTCGAGCACGCGGCGGGTCCGCGCGGTGGCGATGGGGTCGAGAGCCTCGGCATGTGCGGAGATCATGTCGGCGTACGTCGACATTTTGTGGTGGTAGTCCGCGTAACCGGACGGGGGCTTGCTGGAAAACGAGAAGTCGACGACAAGATCGTCCGAGATCCGGGTGTGCGTCGCGCCGTGCCGCAAGTGATCGAGTTCGCGCCCATTGCTGTCGCAGGGGTACGCGCCGGCGAACATCACGACGTGTGTCCCCGGCCTCGCGGTACGGTCGCCCGCGAGGTCGAGCGTCGACACCAACGTGCCGCGACAGACTTGGCCGGCGGCGTTGACGTAGGGAACGCCGCGTAGGACCAGATGGCCCGATTCGACGGCGACCTCGAAGCCCTCGTCGGCCAACCGCCGCAGGTCGGGGCTAAGACTTATCGGTGACTGTGACATTGAAAACGGTCCCTTCCTTGATTTTCACGGAGCCGCCTTCGATGAGCGAACCTTCGGGCTTGCGCCCGCCGGCCCCGCGGTAGGTGATGGTGAAGCAGATGTACTTCCCGGTCGGCGGATCGGGAAAGGCCAAAGCGACCACCTGGTCGAAAGTCAGGCTTTCGAGTTCGGTGCGTTTCGGGGTGCCGTTCACGACTATGCCGATGGTCTTGTCCAGGTGCTGTTCCGCTGGCGCATCCGGCTTGTCGTTGGGTCGTTGGCGATCGTTCATGTGGTTCTCCTTTGCGCGGTTAGGCGCACAAAAAATATCAGAGTTCCGAACAATAGCACGCTTGCATGGTGGATGACAAGTACCTAAATTGCCACCATTCCGAACAATCTTCGGGACGGGGAGGGGAAGGTGCCGAAAACGGTCGGTGAAAAGGTGCGCGAGTTGCGCATTGCGAAGGGGTTGACGTTGGAAAAGCTGGCGGAGTTGACAGGGTCGAGCAAGAGCTACATCTGGGAGCTAGAGAACCGCAACCCGCCCCGACCGTCGGCGGAGAAGCTGTCGAAGATCGCAGACCAGCTGGATGCAACCATCGAATACCTGCTGGACGAGG
The DNA here is from genome assembly GCA_028824555.1 of Gammaproteobacteria bacterium. Lineage (GTDB taxonomy): Bacteria > Pseudomonadota > Gammaproteobacteria > Pseudomonadales > Azotimanducaceae > VXYL01. The sequence goes on from JAPPDJ010000120.1 coordinate 9,639, forward strand.
ACGACGAGGTCGCGATCGACGACGCGGTCGACGCAAGCTTCTACCGAAAGTACCGGAGGATGGACGCGTCCACGAAGGAGAAGATCCGGCTCATGGTGGATCTCTGGAAGGAGGATGAGCGTTGAACGAACGCCCAGCCCCGAAGCAGATGGCTTACCGGATCACGCACGTGCTGAATGCGGTCTTCGGTGCGGACCGGTTTCCGGTGGACGTGAAGCGGCTGGCAACGGAGTTGTCCCGAGAGTGGCACCCGGACGATGCCGTCACGCTGGTCCGCGGCGAAAGTCTCCCGGACTTCGACGGAGGCCTTTACCGGGCACCTGCCGGTCGAGGACAGGGGTGGGGCATCTTCTACAACAAGGACGTGGCGTCGCAGGGACGGGTTAATTTCACGCTGGCGCACGAGTTCGGCCACTATCTCCTCCACAGGACGGAGTATCCGGACGGCATCACGTGCTCCCAAACGGACGTCTTGGGTGCAGACGATCTCCTGAGCAGGATCGAGCTGGAGGCCAACGAGTTCGCGGCCGCCCTGCTGATGCCGCTCGACGACTTTCGGCGGCGAATCGATGCGGACTCGAAACCGTCGCTACAGGACATCGGGGCATGCGCCGACCGTTACGGGACGTCGTTCACCGCGACCGCGCTTCGGTGGCTCGACTACACGAAGCGGCGTGCCGTGCTTGTGGTCTCAAGAGACGGTTTCATTCTGTGGTCCCGCTCAAGCGAGAGGGCGCTCCGCAGCGGGAGATTCTTCCGCACGGCGCATCGTTCTCCCGTAGAGATCCCGGATGGGTCGTGGGCCGCCAACAAAATGGCGACGGCGAACAACGGATGCATACAGCATGATGCGGACGTTTGGTTCGACGAGCCATGCGAGGAAATCGCCCTGCTCGCCGACCGGTACGATTTCACGATCTCCCTACTCCATCTCGACCGCGACGTCCGTGCGGGCCACTTCGACGACGAACCACACGAAGTGGACGCCTACGAAGGCATGGTGCGCAAAACGCCGGGATCGTCTTGGCTTGCCTAACAGGGCGCTCGCGCGGCGCGTCCAATCACTGAGGCGTGGCACAGTGCGCACACGAGCAGTGGTTTGTCATTCACTTGCGCGCCGTCGCCTCCGCGGCAGCGGATGTGCCTATCGAGATCGGCTAGGCAGGGAACGCTACCACGCCGGGTCTGCGGACTTGGGCGCGAAATGCCTATCGCGTACCGCAGCGCGTCAATCGCGCTGCACGGGTGAGACCCAGGGAGGCACGGCGGGCCACTTCGCATAGCGGCGGGGCTCGACCTGGTCGCACTGCAAGGCGACGCCGCCCGGACCCCATGGGAGCTGCAGTAGACGGGCGGCGGCCCGACGGATGGGGTCGGGCTGGACGCGGCCACGGTATGCACTTTGAGTTGCCGCCCGGGCAGTTCGTGCGAGCCCGTCCCTCGCCTGAAATCGGGGTGGAATTGAGCGAACTTGAAGGCATAGATGTTGAATTGGTCGACCCCTGGGCCTCGCGTGAGAGCAGCTAGGGAAGTGCTCGCCCGCACAAAGATCGACCACCTGGCGCGGGCACGCGGGATAGGATCCTACGGCGCAGGCGCCTAGCGTGAACCCAGCGGGCCCAGGCCCCCCGCGTCGCGGCATTCGATGTTGAGTTGGCCGGCGAGGCCCGCGTGGCGGTGTTCGCCGATTCGGCGCATTTCGTCCGACTGCATCATCTTGAGCATGGCGGATCGGCTTGGGTACATGGCGATGGCGGCCACGTCCCAGAGGTCTTCCACTTCGCCGATGGCGAGGCGCTCGATTTGGGCGCTGAACACGATGCTGCCGCCCAACTCTGCGATGAGTTGGGTCACGCCTTGGGCGTAAAGGCCGTAGGCTTCCCGACCCGTCAGGTCTGACGGGCGGCCGTCGGCGTACTCGGCCTTGGGGCGGAACTTCAACAGGTTGAGCATGTAGATGGGACCGTCGGCGCCCGGCTCGGTGAACCCGGCCATCTGCTCTTGGTTCGGCATCAGGCTGTTCTGCACTTCCATTCGTGGCTCCTCTGCGTTCGGTGGGGCAGCGAGGCCTTACAGCGTGCTCGGCGGCTCGCAAACGAACCCGGCGGCGGCCTCTAGCGCCGTTGCGAGTTCGACGAGGCGGCCTTCGCCCAGGTGGGGGCGGATGAGTTGGAAAGACTCGGGCAGGCCGCCCGACGAGAGCCGCAAGGGGAGGGTGATCGAGGGGTGGCCGGAGTAGTCGAATGGGGCGGTGAAGGAGATGAACTCGGCACGATTCTCGGTTTCAGCGGTGTCGGGACGAGGGACGCGACCGTCGGCATCCACTTTGGGCGTGGGTGTCGTCATGCACGGCGCAATCAACGCGTCCACCTCCGCAAGCACCGCATCGAGACCGTCCCGGAACACCGCGCGCTGGCGTTGCAGAGCTTCGTAGTCGTCCGCAGTCGAACGGCGGCCAAGTTCGATCAGACCCTTGAGCGCGGGGCCGTAGTCATCCGCACGACTCGGATACCACTCGGCGTGGGCACGGGCGCATTCGACGCCACAGGTGATGGCCCAGTTGCGCGCCAAGTGGTCGAGCGGCGGAATGGTCACTTCCTTCACCACGCCGCCGAGGTCTCGCACCAGCGCCGTGGCCGCTTGAATCACCGCCGTCACCGATTCATCCACGCCTTCCGTGACATAGCGCCAGTCGACGCCGATGGTGGTGCCGGCGAGGTCCTGCCGTCGCAGCGTGGGATAGGCCGGCACGGGTGCGTCGAGCGAAGTGGAATCGTTCGGATCGTGCCCCGCCATCGCCTGCAACATGCGGGCGGCGTCTTCCACCGAGCGGGTCATCGGGCCGATGTGGTCGAGGGACTCCGCGAGCGGGAACACGCCATAGCGGCTGACGCGGCCATAGGTGGGCTTGATGCCGACCAAGCCACACGCGGCGGACGGGAAGCGAATGCTGCCGCCGGTGTCGGTGCCGATCGCGCCGTGGGCGAGCCCGGCCGCCACCGCGACGCCCGAACCGGAGGAGGAAACGCCGGTCCAATGCTCGGGATTCCACGGGTTGCGAGGCGGCTCGACATCAGGATGGTGCTCGCCATAGGCACCCTCCGTGAGCTTCACCTTCCCAAGCACCACCGCACCGGCCGCTTCTAGGCGCTCGACCACCGTGGCGTCGTAGTCCGGGCACCAATCGGCCATCACCTTGGTGCCGCTGGATGTCGGCAATCCCTTGGTGAAGAGAAGGTCCTTCAACGCAATGGGCGCCCCGTGCAACGGCCCCAAGGGTTCGCCCTTGGACCGCCGCCCGTCCAACTCCTCCGCCCGCTCAAGCGCCCGTTCGCCCAGCACCATCTGGTACGCACGAGTTTCCGGCTCCAGCGCTTCGATGCGTCCGAGCATGTGCTCCACCACCTGCACGGCGCGCAATTCGCCGCTCTTGGACCGCCGTGTGATGTCGGAAAGCGAGAGGAAATGCAGGTCGGTCATTGCTTGGGACCTCTGATTCAAGCCCGGTTGCAGTCAATCGTCCTTCGGCAAGGCGAGAGCCCTAGCCCGGATTATTCATGAATGCGCGTAGCGAGGGCGACGAGACGCCGCTGTGGCTGGACGCGCACGCGTGCCAGGAGGCACGGAACGGAGGAACCCGAAGGCATAGCTGTGCACTATGTCGAGGGGGCCGGAGCGAATGCGTCCGCAGGACGCACGAATGCGTCCGCAGGATGCACGAGTACCTGCCCAGCCACAGCGAGTGTATCGTCGTCCGCAGTAGGGCATTCATGAATAATCCGGGCTAGGGAGTGAGGGATTCTGCTCTCGCTCGCGATAGGCGCAGGAAAGCAAAGCCTCACTCTTGAGCGGGCCTAGCCCCTCCAGACCCCGCTCAGCCCGGCGCCAACTCGAAGATCTTGCCCGGGTTCAGGATGCCCTTCGGATCAAGCGCTCGCTTGAGCGTTCGCATCAGCGCCACTTCCTCGCTGGTGCGGGAAAGATGCAGGTACGGCTTCTTCTCCAAACCCACGCCATGCTCCGCCGAGACCGAGCCGCCGATGGCGTGCAGCGGCTCATAGACGGCGCGTTCCACGCCCTCCCGCGCCGACTCCTCGCTGTCGCCAGCGCTGATGGCGAAGTGGATGTTGCCGTCGCCGATGTGGCCGAAGGTGAAGTTGGTGTAGTCGCCGAAGGTGGCCGTGAGGCGTCGGTTCACTTCCTCCACGTAGCCCTCCATCTTCGAGAGCCTCATGCTCACGTCGAAGATGAAGTTCGGGTCGAAGTGCGTGGTCTGCTCCACGTCGTCGCGGATGGCCCACATCTCCTGGCGCTGGGCTTCGCTGGTGGCCACTGCGGCGTCGGCAACGAGCCCCTCTTCGTAGGCCTCCGCCAACGCGCTCTCCATGCGCGCATGGTCGCCTTCGGGATCGCCGCCCATGGTCTCGATGAGGGCGTAGTAGGGATAGTCCTGCGACAAAGGCGGCTTTTGCTTCGCCGGGGGCGTGGTGACGAGGCGGTAGAACTCGTTCCACAGCACTTCGTAGGCGGACAGTGCGCCGCCGAGCTTGGCGTCCATGGTCTTGAGCAGTTGCCCCACCTTGTCGAAGCCGTCGAGCGCCGCGAGCACGGTGGCCTGGCTGCGCGGCCTCTCGCGCAGACGCAGCACGGCGCGGGTGACGACGCCAAGCGAGCCCTCGCTGCCGATGAACACCTGCTTCACGTCGTAGCCGGCGTTGTTCTTGATCATGCGGTTCATGGACGAGACCACGGTGCCGTCGGCCAGCACGGCCTCGACGCCAAGCACCATGTCGCGGGTCATGCCGTAGCGGATGACGCGATTGCCGCCGGCGTTGGTGGCGATGTTGCCGCCGATGGTGCAACTGCCGCGACCGCCGATGTCGAGCGGATACATGAGGCCGTGGTCGTCGGCACGCTCCTGAATGGCCTGCAGCACCACGCCGGCCTGGACGGTCATGGTGCGATCCACCACGTTCACGTCCTCGATCTGGTTCATGCGCTCGAGCGACAGCGCGATATCGTCAGGTGCGCTGATGGCACCTTCCACCAGCCCCGTGAGGCCGCCGTGGGTGACGACGCTTTGCCCCGCCTTGTTGCAGAGCTTCAGGATGCGGCTCACCTGCTCGGTGTCGCGAGGGCGCACGATGGCTTGCGCTTGGATGCCGTCGCTGCGCCAGATGCCGCTGGCGCGGGAGGACACTTCGTCGCCCGTGAGGAGCCCGCCGGGGCCGGCAATCGTCGCTAGTTCGTTCAGCAATTGGCTCATCGTTCCTCCTATCGCCACGCGTCGGCACCCGAAGCGGAACCACTCTCACACGTCCTGCGAAGCTGGTAGCATCGCCAACCCCGCTCTGCGGCGCAACTCTCGCTTGTCCGCCTGGCGACAGAGCATGGCGCCAGACACCCGCTTGGGGAGCACCGCAGGCAACTTCAGTCAGGCGAAGGGTCTGGCGAAAGGCGCGACGTGAAAAAGTATCCGCCAACCGCAAAGGAACTGCGCGAGTGGATGGACCGCAAGGGTCTGTCGAACAAGGACGTGGCCAAGGCGCTGCGCCTTTCCGACGGCCGCGCCGTGCGATTCTGGACGGCGAAGCAGGAACCGCGCCAGATCCCCTATCCGAGCTGGTACACGTTGCGTCACAAGTTCGGAAAGTAAGCAACCTACGCCAGCCTCGGGAGAAACAAACGTGCCCACTGAAGCCTCGCGGATGCCCGCGATCAGCCTTGCCGCCGTGCCAGGACGCCGCAACGCCACCTTGGACCTCGCTCGCGAGATCGAGCGTCGCGGCTTTGCCGGCATCTACTGCCCGTCCATGAGCGATGGCCTCGCGCTTTGCGAAGCGCTGGCCCTCGTCACGAACGAGATTCGCTTCGGCACCAGCATCGCGCCCATCTACACCCGGCACGTGCAGGATTTCGCGCAAGGCGCGAGCTTCATCCACGAGGTTTCCAGCGGCCGCTTCGACTTCGGCGTCGGCGTCAGCCATGCGCCGGCGATGGATCGTCTAGGCGTCTCTCGGGGCAAGCCGCTGGCGGACATCCGGCGGTTCGTGGACGAGATCAAGGCCGTGCCGAGGGCCGGCGAGCTGCCGCCCATCATCCTTGCCACGCTGCGGCGCAGGATGATCGCGCTGGCCGAGGAGATTGGCGACGGCATGGTGTTCGCCAACGGTGCCCGCTCCCACATGGCCCGGTCGCTGAGCGTGCTTGGGGAGTCGAGCTTGAGCGGCGACGGCTTCTTCATCGGCAACATGATTCCGACGGTAGTGAGCGACGACCGCGCCGCCGCCATGGCGCGCAACCGACGCACGCTCGCGAGCTACGCGATGCTGCCGAACTACCGCAACTACTGGAAGGAGGCCGGCTACGTCGACGAGATGGAGGCGGTGGAAGCGGCGATGGCGGCTGGCGAGACGGACCGCATCGGCGATTGCCTTTCGGACCGCTGGCTCGCGGACACGACGCTGTTCGGCACGGCAAGCGAAGTGCGCGAAGGCATCGAGGCATGGTTCGACGCCGGCATCAAGACGCCCATCGTCGTCCCCTCCTCCGCCAGCGGCGGCCAGTTCCAGGCCTTCGACGAGTTCTTCGCCATCTGGGATTGACGCGAAACCTGGATCGTGTGGACCAGGTGACGGGCGAGAGCGAAGCGCACGTGGCCGTCTCGTCGGAGCAAGTCAACGTTCGATGCTGGCTCATTCGTCATGGCAAGGCGGAGGGTGCGAGGCCCGACGATCTGGCACGACCCCTCGCCAAGCGCGGGCGCTCCGATGCCGCCTCCATGCGTGCATGGATGCTGGCGCAGCACCCGAACGACGTGCCTCAACTTTGGGTCGCAAGCCCCGCCCGCCGCACTCGCGAAACCGCGGAACTCCTCGCCGGCGGCGATGTGGTCTTGGAACCGAGGCTGTACGGCGCTTGGACCGGAGAGTTCTTCGCGGTGATGGCAGCAACGCCGCTGGCAATCCGCTCTGCAGCCTTCGTCGGCCACAACCCCACAGTGGGCAGTTTGTTTCATGCCTTGTCTGGCCGAGCGGGCGCACCGAGACCCTACCCGACGCTGGGCACCGCCCTGTTCGAACTGCCGCAAGGCTGGAAGCACCCCGAACAGGCACGCTTGCTCGACTTCAAGTCGCCGAAATCGCTGCCGCTCGGGGAGTAGGTCCTGCCGCTCAAGCCAATCGAGGGTGCCTTAAAAGGCGGCCAAGGCGAGTCGAGCCTTTACAATGCCGGCATCCACAAACGGGAGGAGGAACGCGGTGGGACCACTTCAAGGATTTCGCGTCATCGAGCTAGCAGGCATCGGCCCCGGCCCCTTCTGCGGGATGATGCTGTCGGACATGGGGGCCGAGGTGATTCGGGTGGACCGGGTCGGCGGCGGCAACCGGCGGTCGAACGATGTGCTGGCGCGCAACCGGCGTTCCATTGCCATCGACCTCAAGCAGCCGGAAGGCGTGGAAGTGGTGCTGCGGCTGGTCGAGTCGGCCGATGCCCTTTACGAAGGGTTTCGTCCCGGCGTAACCGAGCGCTTGGGCCTCGGTCCCGACGAATGCATGGCGCGCAACGAGCGGCTTGTCTACGGCCGCATGACCGGCTGGGGGCAGGAAGGGCCGCTGGCGCACGCGGCCGGGCACGACATCAACTACATCGGCCTCGCCGGCGCCCTGCACGCCATCGGCGAGCCCGGTGGCAAACCGGTGCCGCCGCTCAACCTGATCGGCGACTTCGGCGGCGGCGGCATGCTCCTGGCCTACGGCCTCGTGTGCGGGATGCTTGAAGCGTCGCGCTCCGGCAAGGGGCAGGTGGTGGACGCGGCGATGGTGGACGGTGCGGCGTCGCTTATGGCGATGTTCTTCTCCATGGGGCGGGGCTTTCGCGACGAGCGCGGCAGCAACATGCTCGACGGCGGTGCCCACTTCTACAACACCTACGAGACTTCCGACGGCAAGTATGTGTGCGTCGGCTCCATCGAGCCGCAGTTCTATCAGTTGCTGGTGGAGAAATCCGGCGTCGATCCGAATCGCTTCGGCACCCAGATGGCGAACGATCAATGGCCGGACTTCAAGGGCGAGCTCGCGGAGATGTTCCGCAGCCGCACCCGCGACGAGTGGTGCGACATCATGGAAGGCTCCGACGTCTGCTTCGCGCCGGTACTGTCGGTGTTCGAGGCACCGGACCATCCCCACAACCAGCACCGCAAGACGTTCGTTGAGGTGGACGGCGTGACCCAGCCGGCCCCTTCCCCTCGGTTCAGCCGCACCGAAGCCGCAATCTCGCACGCGGCACGCTCGCCGGGAGAGGACTCGCGGGCGGTTCTTGCTGGTGCCGGATTCGCGGACGATGAGGTGTCGAGCCTGATCGAAGCCGGGGTGGTGGGCGCCGCAGCGTAAACCGCGGGGCCTCTCGCCTTGGCCCCGTAGGGGCGACCCTTGTGGTCGCCCGTGCTGGCGCGGACTGTCGCCTCCGCACACTCCCCCGAGCATCCCCCCCTCCGAGAAACGGCGAGGAACGCCGTTTCTCGACTCCCCCGCAAGGGGGGAGTGAC
>JAPPDJ010000105.1 GCA_028824555.1 Gammaproteobacteria bacterium
AAGCGGGGACGCTTTTCTCGACTCCCCCGCGAGGGGGGAGTGACAGGAAAGTGCGTGCCACCACTGTCGCTGGAGATGCGGGCGGGTCCTAGCCGCCGCTGGCGGTGGCGGGTGCGGTGGCTGGCGCGGGGACGCCGCGGCGCAGTTGGCGCACTCGTGCCATCGCCGGGAAGAAGCTGTAGAAGGTGGGCACCAGGATCAGCGTGATCGCCGTGGAGAAGACGATGCCGAAGGCTAGCGACACCGCGGCCGGGATCACGATTTGGGCGCCCATGGAGGTTTCGAGGACCATGGGCACGAGGCCAAAGAAGGTCGTGAGCGAGGTGAGCAGGATGGCGCGGAAGCGGGCGGCGCCGGATTGGAGGGCGGCTTCGACGATGCTTGCGCCGGCTTCTACGCGCTTGTTGATGAAGTCCACGAGGATGAGGCTGTCGTTCACCACCACGCCCGCCAAGGCGATGATGCCGATGAAGGAGATCGAGCTGAAGGCGATGCCGACGATCATGTGGCCGATCAGGGCACCGATTAAGCCGAAGGGAATCGCCACCATGATGAACAGTGGCTGGATGTAGCTCTTGAGCGGGATCGCCATGAGGGCGTACATCAGCAGGAGCCCAGCCGACAGGCGCGTCACCATGTCGATCATCTCGCTGACTGCGTCCCGGGCGGAACCCTCGCGGCCGAAGCTGACGTTCGGATAGCGCTGCTGCAGGCCGGGGATGAAGTCCCGCTGCACTTGCCCCATGAGGCGCATGGGTTCCACCGTGGTAAGGTCGGCGCTGGCGGTCACCGACACGGTTCGTTCGCCGTCCACGCGCCGGATGCGGTTGTAGCCGCGCTCGATTTCGTAGTTCGCCACGGCATGGAAGGGCACTTCCCGGCCATCTGGCGTGCGAATCCACATGTTCTCGAGGTTGCCGATGGATTTGCGCTCGGAGCGGGGGTAGCGCACCATCACTCGCACTTCGGAATCGCCGCGCTGGATGCGTTGGGCTTCTGCACCATAGAAGGCTTGGCGCACTTGCCCCGCGAGATCGGCCAGCGTGATGCCTAACGCCTGCGCTTCCGGCTTGATGGCGAGCTTGATTTCTTCGGGGCCGGCGGTGGCGGAGCTTTCCACCTCGTAGAGACCCTGGAAGGATTTGAGGTGGTCTGCGAGTTCCTCCGACGCGCCTTCGAGCTGGTCAAAGTCGGACGCCTGCATTCGGAAGGCGACGGGCTTGCCGCCGCCCATGCGGTTCATGGAGCGGAACTCGAGGCCGCGGGTTCCTGCAATGTCGCCCACCTTTGCCCGCCAGCGCTCCTCGATTTCCTTCGGCGTGATGTCGCCGCGAATGTCGCGATCCTTGAGTTGCACCTGGAAGCTGGCCGAATTGCCGCCTTGGGTCCAGGCATAGACGTGGTCCACCACATCCACGGCGAGGCCGTTCTCCTCGCGAATCTCGTCGCTCACTTCCCGCAGCTTCGAGTCCATCTGCTCGACGACGCTGATGATCAGGCTTTCCGGTGCGCCTTCCCGCAGCTCCACCTGCGCCATCAGGAAATCGGCCTCGAACTCCGGGAACCACACCATCCGCACCTGACCGCCGAAGATGAAGCCCACCATCAGGATCATCAGCCCCACGAAGATGGAGAGCGTGAGCAGCCGATAGCTGATGGCGCGCCGCAAGAGCGGCACATAGACATGCGCCACGAACCACTTGAGGCGCTTGTCCACCCAGTCCGCCACGCCCTGCTTGGTGCCGTGGGAGGAACGCATGATGGACAGGTGCGACGGCAGGATGAGCTTGCTTTCCACCAAGGAGAAGGCGAGACACAGGATCACCACCCAGCCGATGGCGGCGGTGAACGAGGCGGTGCGCCCGCTCATGAACAGGAACGGCAGGAAGACACCAATGGTGGTGAGGACGCCAAAAGTGGCCGGAACCGCCACCTTGCGGGCGCCGGCGACGATGTTGGGCAGCGTGTAGCCCTTCTCTTCGGTCTCGGTATAGGCGCTCTCGCCGATGATGATGGCGTCGTCCACGACGATGCCGAGCACGAGAATGAACGCGAACAGGCTCATCATGTTGATGGAGACGTCCACGAACGGCACCGGCAGGAACATGAACGCGCCCAAGAAGGCGACGGGGAGGCCCACCAGCACCCATGCCGCCACCTTCAGGTGCAGGAAGAGGCCCAGCACGACGAGCACGAGCACGGCGCCGAGCGCCATGTTCTTGACCATGAGATCGAGGCGGTCTTCCAGGAAGTCGGAGGACGCTGCCCATGCCGTGAGTTCCACCCCCTCCGGCAGCGTCGCCTTGCGTTTCTCGACGAAGGCCCGCGCCGAGTCGCTGACGTGAATGGGATTCTGGTCCTCGTTCGCCATCACGCTGATGCCGATGGAGCGCTTGCCGTTGAAGAACGAATAGAACTCGACCTCGGAGAAGCCGTCGCGGATGGTGGCCACGTCGCCTAACGTGAGTCGGGTGCCGTCCGGACGGGTCAGGAGCACGATGTCGGCGAACTCCTCGCCGGTGTAGGCCTGTCCGGTGGCGCGCAGGCGAATGTCGCCAGCGTCGGAGCGAATAGCGCCGCCCGGCAAATCGAGCGACCAGCGGCCGATGGTGCGCGACACTTCCTCGAGCGTCAGGCCGTACTGGCGCAGGGTCTCCTCGGACACCTCCACGGAAATCTCGAACGGTCGCGAGCCCTGTACCTCTACGTGGGAGATGTCTGGCTCCGCCAAGAGCTCGTCGCGGATGGTTTCGGCCAGCTCCTTCATGGTGGCTTCGTCAAGATCGCCAGACACCTGTAGGTTCACTGCCGAGTTGCGCCAGTAGCGGCGCGAGATGATGGGTCGTTCGGTCTGCGCCGGGAAGGTGGAGATGCTGTCCACGGCCAGCTTCACCTCGTCCATCATCTCTGCAAGGTCGTATTCGTCCAAGATCTCCACCGTCACCATGCCAGCGCCTTCGCTGGCGGTGGAGGTGACTTCACGGATGCCTTCGAGGTCTTCGATGGCTTCCTCGATCTTGACGACGACGCCCCGTTCCACCTCTTCCGGCGCACCGCCGCGGAACGGCACCTGCACCTGAATCTGGTTGAAGTTGGCCTCCGGCATCATCTCCTTCTGGACGATGAAGATGGAGTAGATGCCGCCGCCGACGATGGCGAGCATCATGAGGTTGGCGGCGACGTGGTTCTTGGCGAACCAGCCGATGAGGCCTTTCACTTCGGGATATGGATCAGCCACTCAAGCGCACCTTCATGCCGGGGAGGGGTTGGTCAGGTGGGGTCAGGCAGTAGCGTTCGCCATGTTCGACCCCTCGGGAGATGTAGGCGAACTCCTCGTCGGAACGGGCGATTTCCACCTGCCGGGGGTGGATGGTGAGGTCGTCGCCCACGACCCACAGGGTTTCGCCGCGCCGAAGTGCGTGGCGGGGGATGACCACCAGCTCGCCGCCGCTCCGGCCGGCGATCTCGGCGCTGACGAAGGCGCCGATGCGCAGCGGCTCGCGCGCCCTGTCTTCCATGTCGTAGGGATCGGGCACCTGCGCCACCACGTGCAGCACACGCCGGCTCTCGTCGAAGACGCCTTCGGAGCGCACCACCATCGCCTGCCACTCGTGCGTGGCGCCGCCAAACTCGGCGCTCAACGTCGCGGGCAATTCGATGTCGCTGGTGTTCCACTCTGGCAGGTCGAGAAACTGCAAGTCGTTCTGGTTCAGGGGCAGGCGCACTTCCGCGTAGTCGGTGGCAAAGGTGTCGGCGAGCGCCGTGCCGGTGTTGACGAACTGACCCACATCGGCGCGCTTGCTGCGTACCATGCCGTTGTAGGGGGCGCGGATGATGGTGCGGCGCAAATCCTCCACCGCCTGTTCCATGTCCGCCTCGGCGGATTCGAGGCCGGCGATGGCTTCCGCGAGTTGCGGCTTGCGCAGCGTGAGGTCGGATGCCGGGCCAGTGGCGGCGTCTAGGCTGCGCAGGCGCTGCCAGTCCTGAAAGGCGTAACCGGCGAGGGCATTCTCCGTCGCGACCTGGGTTTGCGCCCGTGCCACCGCAGCCGAAGCGCGCTTGACGTTGGTGCGATAGGTGCGCGGATCGATGCGGACGAGTACGTCGCCCTTGCGGAAGAACCCGCCGCTGACGAACGCCGGCGCGACATCCACGATGTTGCCCGACACCTCCGAGATGAGCGTGGTGCTTGTGCGCGGCGTGACGGTGCCTTGGGAGCGCACGGTGTAGGTGACCGGAACCCGCTCCGCAGTTCCCACTTCCACCAGCAACGCCGGCGGTGCCACCGGCACCTGCGCCACCTGTGGTCGCGACACCGCAAGGGTCCAGGCCGCAGCGATTGCCGCGATCAGGACCAGGATGGGCAGGGCAAAGCGCAGGACGATACGCATGTGTGTTCGGTGGAGTCCGTTTGCTCGGTGTGGTGGCTGGTGGCGCGACGGATCGAAATCCGGGCGAGAATGCGCGTTGCTACCAAAAGTAACACAGAATGCGCCGCCGGCATCGAAATCGGGGCGAATTCGGAGTAAAACGCGATTATGGCGCTGATGCAACCCAGCCTGGGCACCGAAGCCGATACCGCATCGTTCGCACGCGATGGGTTTCTGGTCGTGCCGGCGCTGGCCCGGGCGGAGGCCGTGGCGGGGATGCGCGACGTTGCGTTGGACGCGCTGCACCCGCTTGCGGGACCGGCGGAGTTCGAGGCCGATGTCGGCTATCCGGGCGCACCGCTGCCGGGCCAGGCCGGCGCTGCCACGCCTCGGCGCTTGCTGCACGCCTACGCCCGGCATTCGCTGTTCCGCGAGTGGAGCACCGGCGCTCGCGTTGCCGAAGTCGTGCGCCGCCTGCTCGGTCAGTCCCGCGTCCTGCTCTCGCAGTGCCACCACAACTGCGTCATGACGAAGCACCCCGGCCATTCCTCGGCGACGCTTTGGCATCAAGACGTACGCTACTGGTCGTTCGACCGTCCGAAGCTGGTGTCCGTGTGGCTTGCCCTCGGTGCGGAAACGCCGGCCAACGGGGCGTTGAAGGTGATTCCCGGCAGTCACCGGCTCGAAATCGATCCGTCGCGGCTCGACGACGACCTCTTCCTGCGCCCGGAACTGGCGGCCAACGGGCGCCTGATCGCCAGCGCGCGTACGGTGCCCCTGCAACCAGGCGATGCCCTGTTCTTCTCCGGGCGCTTGTTCCACGCCGCTGGCCGCAACGTGACCGGCGAGGTGAAGCTCTCGGTGGTGACCACCTACCACGCCGCCGACAATCTGCCCCTGCCCGGCACCCGCTCCGCCCGCTACCCCTCAATCGAGTTGTAGCCGGCGTGGGCTCCAAAGGTCCTACCCCATCGCCGGGTGACGAGAGCTTTCTCGACGCCATGGAGGATGTCGTGCCGCTCACAAGCCGGGCGACTGCGTCCCGTCCTCCTCGCTTGCGCCCCACGGCTGGCCAGCTTCGCCGGCGGGAGGCGGCTGAGGCAGAGGAGACTGAAGACCCAAACCACCTTCACGCCGGCGAGGTGCCGCCGGTGCAACCGCACGCGGTGCTCGAATGGAAGAAGGATGGTGTACAGCCGGACGTGTTTCGTGGTCTCGGCACGGGGCGCTACACCGTCGCTGCGTCCCTCGACCTGCATCGCCACACCGTCGAGCAGGCGCGCATCAAGCTGTATCGCTTCCTCACCGTTGCCCACGAACGGGGCCGCCGCTGCGTGCTCATCGCCCATGGGCGCGGCGAGCGCAGCGATCCGCCGGCGCGCATCAAGAGCCACGTCGCCTTCTGGCTTGGGGAGATGCCGCAAGTGATCGGCTATCGCAGCGCCCCACGCCACCAAGGCGGCACGGGCGCCGTGCTGGTGATGCTGCGCAAGTCTGCCGCCGCGAAGGACGAGAACCGCGAGCGCTACGGCGGCAAGGCGACGCCGCAGGACGACTCCGGGTAGGGACGGCGTGCAAGCCCCGCTCCTACGGGGCCCGTGTCGAATCCACCGGTGCGTTTCAACGCACTCCTCGTAGGGGGCGGGATTGTCCCGTCCCGGCGCGCCCTGACCGGCGCGTTGGCAGTTCGCTAGCGCGAACTGCTGCGCTTCGACGAACTCCTCGTGTCGAATTCAACGCGGGCGGGGACAAGCCCTGGGACAAGCCCCGCCCCTACGGGGGCAGTTACTTTGGAGTTGGGTTCTTGGCGGCTAGGGGAGAGCCCACAGACACCGGCAGACCTACAGCGCCTGATCGAGATCAGCGCAGATGTCGGCTGCATCCTCGAGCCCGACGGAAAGCCTTAGCACGCCTTCGCCGGCCTCGTCCCGGAAGCGGGCGAGGGCTTCTCCTTGGAGTCGAAACGTCTCGGCAGCGAGTTCCTCGGTATCAATCCAGTAGATCAGACTGCGGTGGTGGCCGAGGGAGACCGCATGGTGGATAAGCCCTAGCTTGCCCACAAGCTCCCGTGCCGCCTCGGCGCCGCCAGCGATGCGAAACGAGATCATGCCGGAGAAGTTGTTCATCTGACGCCGGGCCAGTTCGTGCTGCGGGTGGGAGGCCAGCCCCGGATAGAGCGTGCGCAGGACTCTCGGATGCCCTTCGAGGAAGGCAGCCACCTCCTTTGCCGCCGCCTCGTGGGCGGCCATCCTGAGCGGCAGGGTGGCGGCGCCACGAGCGATCAGCCAGGCGTTGAAGGGGCTCAGGATGCCGCCATGGTGCACGAGTGCGTTGCCGGTGAGGCTGGCGATGGCGTCCGCCGAGCCGATCACCGCGCCGCCGACGGCGTCGCCGTGGCCGCCGATGTACTTGGTGAGGGAATGCACGACGAAGTCGGCCCCGAGTTCCAGGGGCCGGGTGGCGATGGGTGTGGCGAAGGTGGAATCCACCGCGAGCGCGGCGCCGGCCTCGTGCGCGACGTTCGCCACCGCATGTAGGTCTGTCAGGCGCAGCACCGGGTTGGCGGGGGTTTCCACCCAAACGAGGCGCGTCGTTGGCCGCATGGCAGCGCGCACGCGCTCGGGCTCCGCGGTGTTCACCGGCGTCACCTCGATGCCGAGCCCCGGCAACGTGCTGCGCGCCAGTTCCGCGGTGCCGGGGTAGTTCACCTCGCTGATCACGAGATGGTCGCCGGCCGTGAGCTCGGAGAGCAAGAGGCCGCTGGTTGCCGCCATGCCCGATGCGAACGCGGCGCAGGCTTCGCCACCTTCGAGCGCCGCGAGTTTCTGCTCCAGCATCTGCACGGTGGGGTTGCCCCAGCGGGTGTAGATGAACTGCGGCTCGTCGCCGGCGCTGGCGAAGGAAAAGCCGGTGGGTTCGTCCTGCACGAAGGTGCTCGACATGGTGATGTCGGGGGCGGAGGCGCCGGTGGTCGGGTCTGGCACCTCGCCGCCGTGAACGGCGGTAGTGCGAACGCCCCGCTTCTGGTCTGGCGCCGGCATCGCCTAGATGCGGCCCTTGTTGAGGTCGAGCCGACCGCGGGCCAGGTTCAGTCGCAAGATGTCGCTCGCGCCTTCGGCCAGGCGCATGGCGCGCACGCGCCGATACAGGCTCTCGAGCGGGTGCCCCACCCGCAGCGCCGTGCCGCCGACGAGTTGGATGGCGGTGTCCACCAACTCGCCAATGGCCTCGGTGGCGAACACCTTGCAGGCGATGCCTTCGTTGATGACGTTCTCGCCAGCCTCGGCGAGACGCGCCGTGCGATACACCATGCTGCGCGCCGCAAAGGCACGAATCCGCATGTCGGAGTAGCGCAGCCGAACGCCCTCGCGGGAGCCGAGCGGTGCACCGCTGCGGTGGGGCGCTTCCAGATGTTGCGTGACGAAGTCGATCACCCAGCGGGCGAGGCCCACGCTCTCGGCGGCGAAGGCGAGGCGGGTGTCGCCAATCTGCCGCATGGCGCGCGGCAACCCCTCGCCCGGCTTGCCGATGATGTTGCTGGCCGGCACCGCAACGTCATGGAACTCGATGTAGGCGTGGTGGGTGCCGTCCATGGAGCCGAAGGTGGCGGTGATTGCCACTCCGGGCGCTTCGCGGTCGATGATCACCATGGCCGGGCCACGGCCCTCCACTTCCACTAGGGTGTTGATGAAGTCGGCCTCCGCGCCGCCGGTGACGTAGGATTTCTGGCCGTTCACCACGAGCGTCTCGCCGTCGAGCCGGCCCCAGGTGGCGCGTTCGGCCTTGTCTGGTTCGGTGAAGCCAAAGGCCCCGCGTTTCTCGCCGGCGAGCGTGGGTTCGAGATAGCGCTCGCGGGCCGGCCCTTGGGCGCCACCGAGGACGCCGGGCCCGGGCCCGAATACGCCGCCGAGATGGCTCAGGTTGTGCGAACCCAAGGTATCCCGCACCACCGTCATCGCCAGGGGTCCCGCCGCCGAACCGCCGAACTCCACTGGCTGCGTCATGCGAAAGACGCCAGCCGCCTGCGAAGCTTCCCGCACCCGCTTGCGGCGCTCGTCCGCTTCCAGCGTCTCGTCTTGGGCGAGGGGAACGATGGTGTCTCGCGCTAGGGCATCGACACGATCACGCAAGGCGACCAATTCGGGAGATAGGGACTCGGGCATGGGGATTCCTTGTGGTGAAAGTGGCTATTTGCCGGCGCAAACGCGATTGCTACAGGAACGTCGGCACCATGACCATCACCGGCACAAGCAGGATCAGGAAGATGATGGCGACCAAGGCATAGAGGAGCCAAGTTTCCCTGCGAGCGTGGTGCGCGATCAGCGCCTCGATCTCGTCCGTCCCGCGAGCGGCGACGGAAGAGGCGAGGCGGTAGCGAACGATCCCATCCCGCAACCCCGGCAGCCGCACGAAGAGTTCCGGCGTGCTGTTGAGGCGCCGCGCGACGTCGTAGATCGGAATGCCGGCGCCCCTCGCGATTTGCGATGGATGCAGCCCCTTCGTTGGCTCGTCGAGAAAACACTGCACCATTGCCATGAGCACGCGGGTCTTGCCGCGAAACCGGAAACGCCAGACGGCAAAGGGGTCGGTCATGCTCGGCCCTCAAAGTGTGCGCAGACGGAAGAGCTTTGCAGATACGGGCGACGTTTGCATCCCACGCGCCGGCCGCGCCCGTTCCTCCGCGGCAAGGCGTTTCCCAGAGGGCGCCTTGCCTGCCTAAGGCGCGCTAATGCGCCTCGTCCCAGTTGTGGCCGATGCCGGCCTCCACCAACAGGGGCACCGAGAGGTCTGCTGCCGCCTGCATGCGGGAGATGACGCCGGCCTTCACCTTGTCCACCTGCCCTTCCTCCACTTCGAGCACCAGCTCGTCATGCACCTGCATGATCATGCGCGCCTCGATCCCGCCTTGACGCAGCTGCGCCAGAAAGCCGTCCACTTCGATCATTGCGCGCTTGATGATGTCGGCGGCGGTGCCTTGCATCGGGGCGTTGATGGCGGTGCGTTCGGCGGCCTGGCGGCGGGGGGCTTGCCGGGCGCGGATATCAGGCAGGTAGAGGCGGCGGCCGAAGACCGTTTCGACGAAGCCCGCCTCCCGGGCCAGCCCACGCACTTCGTCCATGTAACCAGCCACGCCCGGATAGCGCAGGAAGTAGCGGTCGATGTACTCCTGCGCCACGCGCCGGGTCACGTCGAGTTGCTTGGCCAGGCCAAACGACGACATGCCGTAGATCAGGCCGAAGTTGATCGCCTTGGCGCTGCGGCGCTGGTCGTCCGACACCTCGTCCGCCGGCAGTCGAAACACCTCGGCGGCGGTGGCGCGGTGGATGTCTTGCCCGGTCTCGAAGGCGCGCAGCAGCCCTTCGTCGCCGGACAGGTGCGCCATGATGCGAAGCTCGATCTGCGAATAGTCGGCGGCGATCAGGCAACGACCGGGCGGCGCCACGAACGCCTGCCGGATTTGGCGGCCGTCCGCGGTGCGGATGGGGATGTTCTGCAGGTTCGGGTCGGCGGAGGAGAGTCTGCCGGTGGCTGCGACTGCTTGGTTGTAGGACGTATGGATGCGGCCCGTGCGCTGGTTGATCTCGTGCGGCAGCGAGTCGGTGTAGGTGGACTTGAGCTTGCTGGCGGCGCGGTGATCGAGGATGAGCCCTGGCAGTGGATGATGATCCGCCAGTTGCACCAGCACGTCTTCGGCGGTGGAGCGCTGCCCCTTGCGGGTCTTGCCGAGTGGAGGTAGTCCGATTTCGTCGTAGAGGATCTCCTGCAACTGCTTCGGCGAACCCAGGTTGAACTCGCGGCCTGCCTCGCTGAACGCCTGTTGCGACAGTTCCTCCATGCGCTCGCTGAGATCATGGCTCTGATCCCGCAACCGCCCGGCGTCCACCAGCGCACCGGCGCGTTCCATCCTGGACAGCACATCCACCAGCGGCAGTTCGATGGCCTCGTACACCTCAGCCAGCCGCCCCTCCTGCTCCAGCTTTGGCCGCAATATCTCGTGCAGACGACAGGCCGCATCGACGCCGCCGGCGGCATAGCCGGCCGCTTCAGCAACGCCAACCTGATGCAGTCCCAACTGCTTGGCACCCTTGCCGGCAACATCCTCGAACGAAACCGGCTGCGCGCCCAGGTACTTCTGCGCCAAGTCCTGCAACTGATGCCGCCGGGCGCCGACGCTGTCCAAGACGTAGGACTCCAGCATCGTGTCGTTGGCGATGCCAGCAAGGGCGACGCCGAGCCCTTCGAGGATGTTGCGGGCGTGCTTGAGATTCTGGCCGGTCTTGGCGACGTTCGGGTCTTCGAGCACAGGCTTTGCCGCGGCGATGACGTTGCCGAGCGAAAGCTGGCCTTGCGCCACCACGAGGTCATGCCCCACGGGAACATAGGCCACGTCGTCGCCGGCGACGCCGAAGGCGAATCCCACCGGCTGGGCGTCCATGAACCGTCCTGGCCCGGTTTCCACCCCCAACGCCAGGTGGCCGGCGGACTGTGCCTTGGCGAGGAGCTCGTTCAGAGCATCCAGGCTCTCGAGCACCGGGTACTCGCGGGCGAGCTCCACGGTTCGCCCGCCGCCGAGCTCTTCCGCCCACGCCTGAAAGTCGAAACGCTCGAACAGCTCGACCAATCGCTCCGTGTCCGGCTCGCCGGATTCGAGATCGGCGATGCCGAACTCGAGCTCGAGGTCGCAGCGAATCGTCGCCAGGTCCCGGGACATGGGCAGCGTGTCCAATGCGCCACGCAGGTTCTCGCCCACCTTGCCCTTCACCTCGTCGGCGCGGGCGATCACGTCGTCCAGGGTGCCGAACTCGGTCAGCCACTTGGCGGCGGTTTTGGGCCCGACCTTGGGCACGCCGGGGATGTTGTCCACGGAGTCGCCCATGAGCGCGAGGTAGTCCACGATGCGTGCGGGCGGAACGCCGTACTTTTCCTGCACGCCGCCGGCGTCGAGGGCCGTGTCGGTCATGGTGTTGACCAGCGTCACATGGCTTGAGACGAGCTGCGCCATGTCCTTGTCGCCGGTGGAGATCACGGTGCTGCGCGAGCTAGCCGTGGCTTCGGCAGCCAGGGTGCCGATGACGTCGTCCGCCTCCACACCCGCTACATGCAGAAGCGGCAGCCCCATGGCCCGGATGATCTCGTGGATGGGCTCGATCTGGACGCGCAGATCATCGCTCATGGGCGGCCGGTTGGCCTTGTACTCGGCGTAGATGTCATCGCGAAAGGTGCGTCCGCCGGCATCGAACACCACTGCTACCGGCGAGCCGGCAAAGTCGTCCATGAGTTTGCGCAGCATCGCGATGACGCCGCGCACGGCGCCTGTGGGAAAGCCGTCGAGGGTGCGCAGATCCGGCAGGGCATGGAAGGCGCGGAACAGATACGAGGAACCGTCAACCAACACGAGCGGCGGCGCACCCTCGCCGTCGCCGAGAGGCTGCGTGTCGTCGGTCATGCTATGTTCCCCTCAAGGCCCGGATTCGCCCAGTCGGCCAGCTTCGATGGCGCTTGACCTGACACTACCACACGCCCCCGCCGTCGCCCGCATGTTGTTGGCGGCAGGCGCTTTGTGCGTCGGCACCGTTGCCGCCACCACCGCCACGGCGCGCCCGGCCGAAGAACCACCGGCGTTCCGCGGCCCCGACGTGACCCTGATCGAAACGGAGGAACGCACGATCCAGGAGTTCCGCCAAAACGGCGTGCTGGTGTTCGTGAAGATCACCCCCAAGAACGGCAAGCCGTACTACCTGGCCCCCAGAGACCCCACCAAGGGCTGGGACGACCTCGAACGGGCCGAAGCGGTGGTGCCGAGGTGGGTGATCCTGCGGTTCTAGCCAGCAGTTCGCGCAACGAACTACCAAGGGGTCGACAGGAGGGGGCTTCGTTCGGGGATTGTGGCGTACGGGTGTTGGGTCGGCGGCCCCCCCTCCGAGAAAAGCGGGGACGCATTTCTCGACTCCCCCGCGAGGGGGGAGTGACAGGGCCCTCGCATCCCCAGCAACGGTGGTAGCGCGCACTTTCCTGGCACCGCCCTCGCATCGCCCAACGACGGTGGTGGCGGGCGCTTTCCTGTCACTCCCCCCTCGCGGGGGAGTCGAAAAGTCCTCGCTTTTTCGGAGGGGGGGCTTCTCGCAGGGGGGCTCGACTCCGGCGCAAGCGTCGTTTTCTACGGCGCTTACCTCCTAGCGAGCCCGTAGTGCCAGCACCATGAAGTGCCCCTGATCGTCCTGCCAGAGTTGCGGGCAGTCGAAGCCGGCGCGTTCCGCCTTGGCGACGAACTCGCCCGGCTCGTATTTGTAGGAGTTCTCCGTGTGCAGGCGCTCTCCCTTGGTGAACGGGATGGGAGTGCCGGCTACCGTCACGGTGTGGGCACGGGTGGCCACCAGATACATCTCGATGCGGCCGGCGCTCTCGTTGTAGATGGCCTCGTGGGTGAACGCGTCGGGGTCGAAGTCTGCGCCCACGGTGGCGTTGATGTGGCTAAGGACGTTGCGGTTGAAGTCGGCCGTGACACCGGCGGAATCGTTGTAGGCGCGGTGGAGCACGGCCGGGTCCTTCTTCGTGTCCACGCCGATAGCGAAAGCGCCGCCGCTGCCCACCACCTCGGCGACCCCGCGCAGGAAGGCATCGGCCTCGGCCGGGTCGAAGTTGCCGATGCTTGAGCCGGGGAAGAACGCCACCCGGCGGAGTTCCTGCACCGGTTCCGGCAGTTCGAACGGAGCCGAGTAGTCGGCGCAGGTGGGATAGACCGGCAGCTCGTAGTCGTCGTGGATGGTGCGAGCCGCCTGCATGAGATGTTCGCGAGAGATGTCCACGGGAACGTAGGCGGCCGGCCGGCAGGCGTCGAGCAGAAGGCGCACCTTGATGCTGGCGCCGCTGCCGTATTCGATCAGGCAGCCGCCGTCGCCTACGGCCTCGGCGAGCGCGGCGCGGTTAGCGCGCAGGATGCCCACCTCCGTGCGTGTGAGGTAGTACTCGGGCAGCGCGGTGATGCGCTCGAACAAGAGCGAGCCGCATTCATCGTAGAAGTACTTCGGCGGAATCGATTTGACCGGGAGCTTTAGGCCCCGGAGCACGTCGCGCGCCATGTCCGGCAAGGGCGGCTTGCGATCGAAGATGCGGAACTGGCTGCCGGCGGGGAATCTTGGGGTATCGATGAGTGGCTCCCGCCGCAGTTGGTCGAATCAGGCAAAGCAGTGTTCGGGGGCCGGAAACGCCCCGGACTTGACCGCCTCGGCATAGGCCTCGAACGCGCCCTTGAGGCCGTTCGTGCTCTCCGGCAGGAAGTTCTTGACGAACTTCGGCACCCGGATGCCGGTTGGCGTGACGCCGAGCATGTCGTGCATCACCATGATCTGGCCGTCGGTGTGGGGGCCGGCACCAATGCCGATGACCGGCACTTCGAGCCGCTCGGTGATCTCCTGGCCGAGCTCCACCGGCACGCATTCAAGCAGGATCACCGAGGCGCCGGAGTCTTGCAGGATGGCGGCTTCCTCTACCATCGTGTGCGCTTGGCTTGGATCGCGCCCCTGCACCCGATAGCCGCCGATGCGGTTGATGGATTGGGGCGTCAGTCCCATGTGGGCGCACACGGGAATGCCGCGCTCGGCGAGCAGGCGGGTGGATTCGCCGAGCCAGGCGCCGCCCTCGAGCTTCACCATGTGGGCGCCGGCGCGCATGAGTTCGGCCGCGCTTTCGAGCGACTGGCTCTCCGAGGCATAGCTCATGAACGGCAGGTCGGCCATGATGAGCGCACCCTGATTGCCGCGCCGCACGCAACGCATGTGATACACCATGTCGTCGAGGGTCACCGGCAGCGTACTGTCGTGGCCTTGCAGCACCATGCCGAGCGAGTCGCCCACCAGCAGTACATCGACGCCCGACGTGGAAATCAGCTCGGCGAAGAGCGCGTCGTAGGCGGTGAGGGCGGCGAACTTGCGCCCGCGCGCCTTCATGCGGTTCAACGTGTTGATCGAGACGGGGTTCTTGCGGGCTTGCGAGCTCATGGCGGGTCACAGCAGGGTCGGGTTGGGATTGAAGTACGTGCGTGCGCCCGACACTTCCATGGCCTCGTTCGCGAGCGCGTGGAAGTGCGCGGCGTTGCCGGCGAAGTCGATCTCGGCGGCGTTCACTATCAAGAGCGGTGCTCGGTCGTAGTCATGGAAAAACCGCGTGTAGGCCTCGCTCAAGCGGCCGAGATAGCCGCTGTCGATGCGCGTCTCGCGTGGGTCGCCGCGGCGCGAGATGCGTTCGAGCAGCACGGAAACGGGAGCCTGCAGGTAGATCACGAGGTCCGGCGTCGGCGGTTCGATGTCGAGACTCGCGCTGATGCGGTCGTACAGACCCATCTCGTTGTCGTCGAGCGTCATGCGGGCGAAAAGCCTGTCCTTCTCCATCAGGAAATCGCTCACGACATCGGCGCCGAGCAAGGGCCCGGCCAGTTCCCCCACCCGGCCGGCGCGGTGCAGCAGGAAGAACAGCTGGGTCGGCAGGGCATAGCGGCGGGGGTTCCTGTAATAGCGGGCGAGGAAGGGATTGTCGTCCGGTTCGAGCAATGTCGGGCGATCGAGGTGCGCTGCCAGCCGCCGCGCCAGCGTGGTCTTGCCAACGCCAATGGGACCTTCCACAGCGATGTGGCCTGGAGGGCGTCGGTCAAGAGTCGAGGCATCGGCCACGAGCGTTTTATGCGGCGGTGGTCACGGAGCGGTGCCTTCGTGGCGTCGAGCGAGGGACGCAGGGCCGCGGCCTGGGCGCCGCCGCCGTCGCCGGCGACGGCGACGGGAACCGTTCGGCGACGCCTGCGTTGCCTCGCCGTTGTGCTCCTCCGCGCCGGCCTCGGCCGGCTCGCCCACTTGCTTTTGCCGTTCCGTCCACCACTCGCCGAGTTCTGCCGGCGCGTCGTGGGTGTCGACGCGCAACATCAGGAAGTCGTAGGCGGCGCGGAAGCGGGGATGTTCGAGCAGCGATTGCACCTGCTTGGGCGAGCGCTTCTCGAGCTTCGGTTGCAGATTCCACACGTCGCGCACGAACAGGGCGTGGCGCTTGGGAATGGAGATGGTGAACTGCTGCTCGGCGATTACCGCATTGGCGACGCGGGCGTTGTCTTGGCCGTTGCCGACCGGGCCCGTGTGGTCGCAGCGGTCGAGGTATTCGTGCCAGAGAAAGGCGGCAAGCAGGAAGCCGGCGGTTACGGGCTTGTCTTCCGCCAGGCGCGAATCCGTGCTCTTGAGCGCCGCCTCGGCGATGGGTTCTGCATGGGGCGGCAGCGGCAAGAGGATTTCGATGAGGTCGCGCTCGCGCATGCGCTCGAAGGCGGCGAGGGCATGTCCGCTCAGGAAGAGCTTGCCGAACTCGTCAAACAGTCGCGCCGGGGCGATCGCCGTGAGGAGTTCGCTCATCGGTGCGATGGCGGCCTCGGTGTCGGCGTCGAGTGCGAAGCCAAGCTTGGCCTCGAATCGCACGGCGCGGAGGATGCGCACCGGATCTTCGCGAAAGCGCGTCTCGGCATCGCCAATGAGGCGCAGCTTGCGTGCCCGGATGTCCGCCATGGCGTCGCAGTAGTCGAGCAGGGTGTCGTCGATGGGGTCGTAGTAGAGCGCGTTGACGGTGAAGTCACGACGGAAGGCGTCGTCGTCAATCGTGCCGTAGAGGTTGTCCCGGAGCAGCACGCCCTGGTCCGACAGTTCCTGTTCCTCGCCGGCGCGAGGCGGTGCGGCGGGTTCGTCGACTTCCGCGTAGCCTGAGTCGTCCTCGTCGCCGACGCCGTTGTCGGCTAGGTCCACCGGGAACTCGTCCTCGTCGGTGTCGTGGGCGCGGCGGAAGGTGGACACCTCGATCACCTCGCGCCCGAGGCGCACATGGGCGATGCGGAACCGGCGTCCCACCAGCCGCACGCGACGAAACACGCCGCGCACTTCGTCTGGCGTCGCGCTGGTGGCAACGTCGAAGTCCTTCGGGGTGAGGCCGACGAGGAGGTCGCGAACACAGCCACCGACCAGATACGCCTCAAAACCGGCGTCCCGCAACTGCTCCACGACCGTCACGGCGCTGGCGGAGATGTGCGAACGATCTATGTCGTGTTCGGTGATGCGATTGGGCAAGGAGTTGGTGCGAGAAGTCGGCAGAGCGCGCATCTTAAGGCGTAGCGACAAAAAAGGGAAAGCGGTGCAAACCGGGCAGAGGCGCTACCGAGGCCGCGGCCCGCGCTTGCGCGTCCGCCGGCGCGGGATGTTCAGCCGCTGGCGGCGCTCCCACAGGCTCTTGCGGCTGATGCCGAGGCGGTGTGCAAGTTCGGTTTCCGTGAAGTGATCCTGGTTCTCCAGCACGAAACGCATGAAGTAATCGGTGAGCGAATCGGCGCCGTTGGCGGCTTCCGCGCCGGCACCGAAGTCCTCGGCGGTGTCGATGGCGAGCAGCTCCGCTTCGATGACGTTGCCGTCGCACAGGATCACGGCGCGCTCGATGGCGTTTTCGAGTTCACGCACGTTGCCGGGCCAGCGATAGTGGCGGATGGCATGGTCGGCGGCGTCGGCAAGCACGAGCTCCGGCTTGTTCATGCGTCGGCTGGCCGATGCCAGCGCGGCTTGCGCCAGCAGGATCACGTCGTCGCCGCGGTCCCTGAGGGGCGGCAGCTTGAGCGAAACCACATCGAGCCGGTAGTAAAGATCCTCGCGAAAGCCGCCCTCGCGGGTGAGCGCTTCGAGATCGCGGTGGGTGGCGGCGATGAGGCGCACGTCCACTAGACGCGTGTTGGTGCCGCCGAGGCGCCGCAGCTCCCCGTCTTGCAGCACCCGAAGCAGCCGTGCCTGGGCGTCCCGAGGCAACTCGCCGATCTCGTCGAGGAACAGGGTGCCGCCGTCGGCTGCCTCGATGAGTCCGCCCCGCCCCGCGCCGTCGCTTGCCAGTGCCCCCGGCGCATGGCCGAAGAGTTCCGGCTCGATGAGTGCATCCGGAATGGCAGCGCAGTTGAGCGACACCATGGCAGCTTCGCGGCGCGTGCTGAGCGAGTGCAGCGCCCGTGCCACCAGTTCCTTGCCGGTGCCGGATTCGCCGTGGATGAGGACGGTGGAGTCGGTAGGTGCCACTTTGCCGATGCGGTCGAATACCTCGCGCATGGCTTCGCTGGTGCCGATCATTTCCGGCGTCGTGGCGCCGGCGACAGACTTGGCGATGGTGCGAGCGGGCTTGCGGCGCGCGCGAGGGTGTGACTTCAGTGCCGCGTACACCGTGGCCAGGAGGGCGTCGGCGGCGTAGGGGCGCGGGATGTAGTCGGTGGCGCCGGCACGAATGCTCGCGACGGCACCGGCGATGGTGGCATCGCCGGCCACGACCACCACGGGCACATCGGCGGCACGGCCGATTGCTTCGGGCTCGGGTCCCAAGGACGTCGCGGTGCCGGCAACCACAGCATCGGCTTCGGACAAGCTCGCTGGTGCCACGGCGTCGAAGGAGGTTGCCTCCACGACGCCGAACCCGCCGTCGATCAGGAACCGGCACAACTGACGGCGATGCTCGGCGTCGCCCTCGACCACCAGAATCCGGTTCATCCGCGCATCATAGCAGCCTGTCGCACTTCGCCGTCTCGGCGAAGTCCGACAGGGTGATGGGTCGGCTTGGGGGTGGGGCAAGAAGCGTTGTCCGAAGGCAACGGTTCTTGTGGCCGCAGCAGCCCGTC
>JAPPDJ010000071.1 GCA_028824555.1 Gammaproteobacteria bacterium
GGAGTGGAGGAGCCCGAAGGCATAGCTGCGCACTATGTTGAGGGGGCCGGAGCGAGTACGCACAGCCACAGCGAGTGGATCGTCGTCCGCAGTAGGGCATTCATGAATAATCCGGGCTAGGAGCCTGCGCGGTAGAAATCGCTTGGACGTACCCCGTATGCGACAGACCGTCGCAGTTTTCGCGCTAGCGAAAAACTGCCAGAGCGCCGCGAAGCGGCGCTAGTCCATGGACAGAACGAACAGCCCGCTCTGGATGTCGCTGACAAGGATCGTCCCGGATGGAAGGTATGGATAGACGCTCCACGCGCCGGCGAACGCCACGTCGTCGCCCTGTGGGAAGGTGTCGAAAAACGCAACTTCGCCGATCTCCCTAGCCGCCAGGTCGTCGAACGTCAGCACTCGCAGGCCCGAGGTGTAGTTCGCTTCGAACACCCGGCTGCCCAGCACGTACAGGTTGTGGTCCGTGGCAACCGTGGCCAGTTCGTGCGCGAACACATAGACGGGGGCGTCCAGGTCCGAGACGTCGAACACGTGCGTGCGCGTCGGTACGCCGAGGTTCGTCTCGTCGAACTCGTCGCCGAGCAGGAAGAATCGGTGGTCGTCGGTAAGCCAGCCCTGGTGCACGAAGCCGCTGTCCGGATAGGTGGACGACGACAGGGTGAGCGCAGCGTCCTTGTCGGTGACGTCGACCACCGCGAAGTGGTCCTCGTTGGCGTTGAAGCAAATCTCGCGGCTGGCGTGGTCCGCGTCCGGGCCTCGGTAGATGACGCATTGGGCGTCGTGCGTGCGGGCAACGTCGTGGCAGGCGCGGAACATCGGATTGTTCGGCATCCGGATATCAACGATGTGCAGGCCGCCGCCGCAGGTGTTCGAGCTGACGGCGTAGGCGAACCCGGTCTCCTCGTTGATCGCCAGGTTATGCGCGCTCTCGAAGTCGCCGTACACGACGTCGGCCGCGAACGTCTGCGGTCCGGACAGTCCGCGCAGACGCGAGAGGTCGAACACCTGCATGCCGTGGACCCCGGACCGGTCGGCAACCACGTAGGCGTGGTCGCGATAGACCTTGATGTCGCGCCAGGCGGACGCTTCGGTGTGTGTCGGCAAGCGGCCGAGGAACACGGGGTTGGATGGGTCGGAGACCTTCACGAAGGCCGTGCCGTTGGCCATGCCCATGAGGGCGTATTCGTCCCCGGTCTCGGCGTCGGCCCAACCCCAGAGGTCGTTGCCGGCTTCGCCGCCCATGGCGGCGAGGGGCACTCGCCGGAGGAGCGAGATGCCGGAGCAGGGGAAGTCGGCGGCGGTGCCGTCCGTGCAGGCCGCAGGGCCGGTGCCGAGCGTCGGGGCTGGCTGGGCCGCCGGCGGCTCCGATGCCGGCATCGGCGGTGGCGCCGGAGGATCGCTTCCGCCGCCTCCGCAGGCAGCGAGGATCACGGCCGAGAGCGCTACGGCGACCGCACCCGAGCGCTTCGTGTAGCGGCCGGTCGCGCTTTCATGTTCCTGGAGGCTCGCCGGCGCCGCGCAGGGGTCAAGGCAAGCCGGCCCGGCCCCGGGGCGGCGCCCTGTGCCAGCGCTGCCCGGTTCGAGCATCGCGGCGAGGCGGATGCCGTCTGTCACGCCGGGCTCCCGCGTGCAGGGAGGGGGGCCGGGGCAAAACCAAGAGCGTCAGCAACAGGTTTGGCAGCGCTACCGCGAGGCGACGGTGCCGGGCAGGTAGCTATAGGTGTACTCCAGCGGGACGTTGACGCTCTTGATGGGGTGGTCGCCCTCGAACGCCGGGCGGTAGCGAGCCCGGCGCGCGGCCATGCGGACACGGTGTTCGATGATGCCGCCGGGCTCGGCGCGCACGGTGCGGCGCCCGACCACGTCGCCTCGGTGGGTGATGGTGAGCGCGAGTTCCACGACGCCCTTCCATGAGCCGCGAGCTTCGCCACGACCGGTGGGCAGGGGCAGGTAGATCGGCACGGGCTTGTCAAAGGCTTGCGCAAGCGCTTCGGGATCTGACGCCAGCGTGGCACGGACCTCGCGATATTGCTCGTATGCCTGGCTGTAGCGCCGGTAGAGCATGTGCAAGTCGGCCAGTTCCAGCATTGCCTCAGCGAGCTCGGCGGTGGTGCCGGTGGCCTCGAGATGGCCGATCACGGTCTTGAATGCAAGCTCGCCCTTGTCGTGGGCTCGCCGCCGCAGATGGTAGTGCTCGAACGGGTCGTAGCCTTGCAGGATGCGCCAGTCGTAAAGATCGAGCGGCGGTCCGGTGCGGAAGCCGCCGGTGTTGGGCCGGCGCGGCATCGGCCAGACGATGCGCCGGTAAGACTCGGCATAGCCGCGCCAAGCGTGCAGCGTGCGTGCATCCCCTTCGGGCAGATGTTCCTCGGCGAGGGCGGTGAGGTGCTTGTAGATGATCCGTGCGGAGATGTGGTAGCGATTCTGGGCATACCAGTCGCCGAGCCGCATCAGGCCATCGATGATCTCGGGGCTGTCTATGCCGTGGCCACGGATGAGGAGGTCCAGTGCGAACTCCTCGCGGTCGTTGGCAAGCCCACGCGCGCCCATGCGCTTGCGGGCGTCCGCCTGGCGATACACCAGCGGCAGTTGGCTGAGGCTCACCGGCCCGTCATTCACGCGCACCAGATGCAGTGCTCGCTCGAAGACCCCGTCAGCGCGAACGGCATCTCCACCGCGCAGCAGGGCTTCCGCGAGCAGGCTAAGCGGCGCAATGAGATCCGTATCGTAGCGGTGCGACCGTGCCTCGATCGCCTCCACGAGATCTTCGCCCTCTACGATCACGCGGGCGTATTCACGCGTGTTGAGGCCGGCTTGCATTTGCTCCAGTGCGGCGGCCTCGTCTGGCCGGAGCGTCCCTTCCCGCTCCTCGGCGTCGGCGCTCGCCGGGCTCAGCCCGGCGGCAACGACAAGTGCAGCCATTGCCAAGCGAGCGCGCCATGTGCGCGTGGCGTCCGTCGTCGGCCCCCGATGGTGTGACCGGACAAGCATGTTGGCAGCCCCCCGATGTGCCGTGGGTGCGTACAGGAAGTAAAGGCTACACCGAACCGGCACGCAAGGGGGACATCCGAATGCCTGAATGCGCCTGGCACAGGCGTTGCCGAACGCCGGGCTACCCAGCCGCCGCGAGTGCCCAGAGCACTCGCTTACGATCCGGGCTACGATTCGCGTGGTGGCGGACACGAGACCAGACGAACACACGCGGGCGGCAACGAAGGAGCTGACCCGGCTGTTGCCCATTTGGTCCTTTGTGGCGCCATATCGATGGCGGGCTGTCGGCGCGTTCGTCGCCTTGCTGGTCACGGCTTCTGTGACGCTGTCGGTGGGGCAGGGGTTGCGGCTGTTGGTGGATCGTGGCCTCGCCCAGGACTCTGTGGAGGTGTTGCAGGCGAGCATTCTCGTGTTCGCGGTGCTCGTGCTGGTGCTCACCGCCGGCACGTGGATTCGCTTCTACCTCGTCTCCTGGGTCGGCGAGCGCGTCAGCGCCGACATTCGCACCGCGGTGTATGCGCGCCTGGTCCGCCTGCACCCCGGTTTCTTCGACACCAACCGCCCCACCGAAATCTCCTCGCGCATCACCACGGACGCCACGCTGGTGCAGACGGTGATTGGCTCATCGGTGTCCATCGCCCTGCGCAACCTGCTGATGGGTGTGGGCGGCGTCTGTCTGTTGGTCGTGACGAATGCACGCCTGTCGCTGCTGGTGCTGGCGTGCGTCCCTCTCGTCGTGCTGCCGGTGGTGTTCTTTGGCCGGCGCGTGCGGCGACTGTCGCGTTCAAGCCAGGACCGCATCGCCGATGTCGGCAGCTACGCCGGCGAGTCGCTGCGCCACATTCGCGTGCTACAGGCGTTCCGGCGCGAGCGACGGGACCTGGCCGCATTCCGCCGTCACGTCAATCGAGCCTTCGACGTGGCAGTTCAGCGCATTCGCCAGCGCGCCTGGCTCGTGGCAACAGTGATGGTGCTGGTGCTGGCGGCGGTTGCGACCATGTTGTGGATCGGCGGTCAGGACGTGCTCTCGGGGCGCACCACCCAAGGCGAGTTGGTGGCGTTCATCTTCTATGCGTTCGTCGTTGCCGGGTCCGTCGGCGCCTTGAGCGAGGTTTGGGGCGAAATCCAGCGTGCTGCCGGCGCCGCCGAACGCCTGATGGAACTCTTGGCATCATCGTCCCGGCTGCCGGAACCGAGTACATCCACTCCGCAAACGACGCCGGGCCGCATCGAGTTTCGACGGGTGTCGTTTCGCTATCCTTCTCGCCCTTCTGCCAACGTGCTGGGCGATGTCTCCTTCGTGGTGGAACCCGGCGAGATGGTGGCACTGGTTGGGCCATCCGGGGCCGGCAAGAGCACCATGCTCGAGTTGGTCCTGCGCTTCCACGATGTGGATGAGGGCATGGTGCTGGTGGGCGGCGTGGATGTACGGGCGCAATCTCTCTCGGACCTCCGCGGGCAAATGGCGCCGGTGCCACAGGACGCTGTCTTGTTCGCCGGCTCCATCGCCGACAACCTCGCCTACGGCGCGGCGGAGGCGAAGCCAGCCGATGTCGAGGCTGCTCTTGAAGACGCCCATGCCGCCGATTTCGTCGCAGCGCTGCCGAACGGCATCGAAACCAACGTCGGTGAGGGAGGCGTCGGTCTTTCCGGGGGCCAGCGGCAACGACTTGCCATCGCTCGCGCCTTTCTGGCAGCACCGGCCTTGCCCGGTCAGCCAGGCATCCTGCTCGTGGACGAGGCCACCAGCGCCTTGGACGCGCGTTCGGAGGAAGCGATTCGCACGGCGCTTGAGCTGCAGAAGGGCAAGCGCACGGTGCTGATCGTGGCACACCGCCTTTCCACCGTTCGTCAGGCAGACCGAATCATCGTCCTCGACGAAGGCCGCACGGTCGCATCGGGCACCCACAGCGCCTTGGTGGCAACCAATGCCCTCTATCGGGAGTTCGCCCTCGCGCAGTTTCTCGAACCGGACGTGCGAGACTCGGCAGCTTGACCCTATGCGAGCGCGCCCTATCGGGCGCGTTGGCAGTTGCTTCGCAACTGCTGGCCTGCGGGTTCGCTACCGCTCTCTTCGGCTGGGTGCCGGCGCCTTGTGGATCACTGCAACGAAAAAGCCGTCAAAGATGTCGTCGGGGACGATGCGCAAAGTGCCGGCCAGCGCTCCTTCCTCACCCGGCACTCCGTCGAAGCGGAAGGGGTGCATTTCGGCAGTTTCATGGCGTCGCAACAACCAGTCCACTATTTCCTCGTTTTCCTTTAGCGCGAAAGTGCATGTGCAATACACCAACACGCCACCGGGCTTTAGGCAACGGAATGCGGAGTCTATGAGTGCCCGTTGTTTGCGCGATGTCTCCACCACCTTGCGGGGCCGCCAGCGACGGGTAGTGTTCACATCGTCAGTGCGGAATCGTCCTTCCGAAGAGCAAGGTGCATCGAGCAGCACGCGATCGAAGCGTTCCGGGGTCTTCCTGCCCGTATTCCTGCCATCGTCGAGATAGCATTTCGACATAGTGACGCCACAACGATGCAGATTGGCGCGCATTCGCAAGAATCGCTTGCGCACCGACTCCACTGCCGCCAGTCTGCCGGTGTTGTTCATCTCTGCGGCGATGAGTATCGACTTGCCGCCGGGCGCAGCGGCAAGGTCCAGAATCTCTTCTCCCGGCAAGGGTGCGAGGGCCAGGACCGCAACCACACTCGATGGGTTGATGGGATAGATGGCTCCTGTCGTGGCTGCCGGATGGTGCATGACCGATTGCCGCTGGCCTGGCGCGCACGTCATCACTCCCGACAGACTCGCGAGCGGCCGTCCGTATGGCAGCGACTCCGCCGCACACGGCCGCAAGGGGTTGACCCACCAGGCGACTCGCTTCGGTTCCGACATACTTGCCACAATGCGGCCAGCCTGGTCCGCTCCGAGTTCGTCTTCGACCCTGTCAACAAATTCAGTCGGCAAAGGCATCTTGCTTTCAACTCCACCGTTAACGCAACCCCGCGTCACGATGGATGGATTCTACTGTTAGGGGAGAGGTAGGCGCCCCCTTTCCGGCGCCAGGGTTGCACGGTGTGAACAACATGCTATTCTCTGCGCCCGTTTTGGCAAGGCCGCGTTAACAGCTTCTCACAACATTGCGTTGTCAAGCCAGCCACACCATCGAAAGGGAACCGAGGGGAGTTGACTCATGGAAGAAATCCTGTTGACCATCATCGCCGTTCTGGGCGTCATCGTCACCTACTTTGCATGGCGTGTAGCTGATCAGATGCCCGACATTGCATTTCGCCTGAGCGAAATCCAACGCGACATGGCGACCGTTGCCCGCAAGGCCAGCGAGCCGGCACCGGCACCTGTGGTGCAGGCCGCGCCACCGCCCGAGCCGGTGCAGGCCGAAGCCGCCGCGACGCCGGCACCTTCCCAACCCATGCCAGCGCGCGCGCGCGGCCGGGGCAGGGCCGTGATGCTTCCCAATGGCCAAAAGCGAATTGACTACATCCGCGACCGCTACTACAAGGAAGGTGTTTCGCGGTCCGATATCCGCAAGGAAATCAACCAGATCATGGCGGATGCCAACATCGACGACAAGATCCAGTATCAAATCGTCTTCGCCGCCACCAAGGACCCGGCCGACCCACGCGACAATCCCGCACCCCGTCAGCGTCCAGATACTGCAGCGGCGGAAGCGGGCACCGAAGCCGAGGGGGCCGCCACCGACGCCGCCCCGGCCCAGGATGCGGACCCAACCCCCGCTCCGGAATCGGGCGACACGCGAGGGAACTTCTGATCAGCCCTGCCGAGACCGACTGTCGCCCGTGCCGGGCGGCAGTCGGTCGCCACCTTCCAATCTCGCAACCCCTGCCCGCTTTCGCACGTTGCACACTGGTCCGCCTTTGCGGTATGCATGATGGACTCGACTGACCCCATTGCAATTCTCGGGCACGATCGGACAAGCGCCCGCGAAAAGGGTGACGGAAATGCCAACCTTTGCGTCGTGAGCAGTGTCGATGTAACCGGCGAACCGCAGGCAAGGGTTCTCGTATTGCGCGATATCGACTCGCGACTAGGAATCTTCTTTAGCGGCGGCAGCCCCAAGGCGAGCGAGTTTGGCCACGGCGACCGTGTTTCGGTCTTGGCATGGCTGCCGAGCCTCGGGGTGCAATATCGAATCTCCTGCCAGCTAGAAGCCATGGACCCTCAAATCGTGCGAGAAAGCTGGCAACTTCGTCCCCTAGCAGCCAAACGCCTCGACTGGCTGTATCAGCGCTCGCCGCAGGGCAGCGCCGTGGAGGATCGAGAGACACTGCTGGCTCGATTGGCACAGATGGAATCCGACACCGCTCCCGCCAACGCGCTCGGCTATTTCTTGGTACCTCGGCGTGTCGATCGACTCGCCCTCGACAACGACACGGGCGTGCATGATCGACGCCTTTTTGAGCGTGAGGGGGATGGCTGGGGATGCAAAACGCTGATTCCTTGACCTAGGTTCCTTGCGCGGAGCTAGATTTACGGTCTTCCTTGCAATGCGCTCTTCTGGTGCCGCGGGCGCGGCCGGTCGTCGTCGGTGCACTCGTAGGTACGGGGCTCGTTCCCGCCCGGGTCTGGCACCGCGAAAAGACCTATCACAGGACAATCCCGTCTCCTACGCCCTATGGGTGCGGCCCAGGTATTCCTCGCCCTGCATCTCGATGATGCGGCTCTCGGTTCGCTGGAACTCGAACCCGAGTCGTTCCCCCTGATACAAGCGCTCCACCGGTGCGTGGGCGGAAAACAGCATCTTCACGTTGTGATCGTAGAACTCGTCGATGAGGCTGATGAAGCGTCGCGCCTGATCCTCTGTGGCCCGCGTGAACACGGGAACACCGCTCACCACCACGGCATGGAACTCACGGGCCAGCTCAATGTAGTCATTTTGACTGCGCGGGCCGTCACAGATTTGGGGAAACTCAAACCAGACCACGTCCTCGCCCCGCTGCCTGGCAAGAATGCTGCGACCATTCACGTTGAGCCGTGCATCACGCTCCGGAACGCCGGGACATAGTTCGCGAAAGCTCCGTTCGAGACCCACCTCGTCGGTGGCCGATCGGTATATCTCCGACTGACGCAATACTCGCAGCCGAAAGTCCACCTCTCCCGCCATTGCCACCACATCGCAGTTTTGCTCGATAAGCCGTATCGCCGGCAGGAAGCGGCGTCTTTGCAATCCGTTTTCATACAGGTGCGATGGTTCGACGTTCGAGGTCGCCACCAACGTAACCCGTCGCTCGAACAGATGACTCAGCAGCTCCGCCAAGATCATGGCATCGCCGATGTCCGAGACGAAGAACTCGTCGAAACACAAAAGCCGAGCCTCGGCGGCGATGCCGTCCGCCACGTCGCGCAACGGGTCCGGCTTTCCGGCAAGACGACCGAGTTCCGCATGAACCCGTTGCATGAAGCGGTGGAAATGCAGTCGCAGACGGTCTCCCGGCGCCGACTCGTGCAGTAGGTCCATGAGATAGGTCTTGCCACGCCCCACACTGCCCCACAGATACATGCCGCGCACCGGTGCTCGCCGGCGCCCGAGCAGGCGACCCAAGCCTCGCCGCGAAGCCAACCCGGCAGCGAGCCGCACGTGCAACGCATCGAGCCTTTCCACCACGGCAAGCTGCGCGGGATCCGCGTCGAACCCGGCGTCGATGTTCCTGCGGTGCAACTCGCCCGGCGTCAACGCGCTCTCCCGCGGCAACCCGCACGCGCTGGCGCACGCCTGCAGTTGCCTTTGCAGCCGCGCCGGCTCCTAGGAGCTTGCGCCGTAGAAAGCCACGCAGTGGCATTCTGCGGCGCGAGGTCATAGGGAGGTGGGGGCTGGGGCCAGACGCCGAGCGCAGCGAGGGGTTTGGCGGCGCTGGCACGCTGCCACCTATAATCCCCGCCTCGCTCGCCGCCCTGCGGACCGCTTTCATGTCGCAACTGCTGCGCTACGTTGCCTTGCCGATCCTTGGCGGCGGCCTCGTGGGCATTGTCATCGTTCTGTGGCTGCGCGGCGCCGCGCCACCCGCCAACGATGGCTTCGCCGATGCCGTGGACCGAGCCGCACCAGCAGTCGTCAACATCTTCTCGCGCAAGGTAGTCGCCGCCTATCGCCATCCTATCTGCCGCCTGGCGCAGTTTCGGGGGCTCTGCGGAGACTCCGGGCGCATGAGAAGCTCGCTCGGATCGGGCGTGATGGCACGCGAGGATGGCTACATTCTGACCAACAACCATGTGATTGCCGGGGCGGACGACATTCTGGTGGCGTTTCCGGACGGTCGGCAGGCGCAGGCGGCGGTGGTCGGCACGGATGTGGAAACCGACCTCGCCGTCATCAAGGTGGCGGGCGACGGCTTTGCCGCCATCGAACGGGCGAACTCGGGCGCCCTGCGGGTCGGCGACGTGGTGCTCGCCATCGGCAATCCGTTCAACGTCGGCCAGACGGTGTCCCTCGGCATCGTCAGTGCCAAGGGACGCTACGGCATCGGCGCGAGCCCCTGGGACGACTTCATCCAGACCGACGCCGCGGTGCATCCCGGCAACAGCGGTGGCCCGTTGGTCGATTCCGATGGCCGCATGGTGGGCGTCAACACCCTCATCTACAGCCCGGACGGCAGCGCCGAAGGCGTCGGCATCGGCTTTGCAATCCCGTCTGAACTCGCCTTTGACGTGCTCGACCAGATCATCGCCAACGGCCGCGTGGAACGAGGCTGGCTCGGCGTCGATCTTGCCGCCCGCCAAGGCGGTCTCGAGGTGGCACGGGTGCTTGCGGGCACGCCCGCCTCGGGAGCCGGCATCCGCACCGGCGACATCATCCTCGCCATCAACGGCGAGGCAGCCACGTCTATGCGTTCCGTGGTGCAGCGAATGCGGGCCATCGAACCCGGCGCCGAACTCACCATTCGCCTGCGCCGGGAAGGCACTGAGTTCACCGTGCGAACCGCCGCGGCAGTGCGGCCCACAGCAGGGCGTTGACGAAGGCTGCATCAACACATCGCGCGCGCCCGGGTTAGTGTCGTGTCATGCGTCCTTTGGCGCATCAGCGTTCGCCCCTTGGTTCGTGGCAAGGCGCGTCCCGCAGGCAATGGCTGGTCCCCTTGGCAAGGGGCGCAACGCCGCCACGGGGCAAGGGGCGAGCGCCCTTCGGGAGCGCTGGCAGCGCACCCGCGCTTTCGCGGTCGCCCTTGGCAATGCGGCAAGGCATTGCCTGCAAAACTCCGCCTCGCGCCGTCGCGCTGCCGGCGCTCTGATGCGCTAAAGGACGCATGACACGACACTAAAGGCAGTTGTCGTCAAAGCCCGCGATGCGGGCGCGCGCTGCGGCCGCATGAGCGGACAACCCCTCGGACTCGGCGACGTTGGCAGCGAGACGTGCCGGTTCCTGCACGCCGGCCGCGCTGCAACGCACCAGGGAACTGCGCTTCTGGAAGTCGGTGACGCTGAGCGGCGAGGCGTAGCGCGCCGTGCCGAAGGTCGGCAGCACGTGGCTGGGGCCCGCGCTGTAGTCGCCGATCACTTCCGCCGCGTGGCCACCGAGAAAGACCGCGCCGGCGTGACGGATGCTCGGCAGCAAGGCGTCCGGGTCGCGCACGGCAAGCTCGAGGTGTTCCGGCGCGATGCGGTTGGCGATGTCGCAGGCTTCGGCGAGATCGCGCGTGTGAACCAGCGCGCCGCGCGCTGCGAGAGAGTCGCGGATGATGTTCGCCCGGGAAAGCGAACGCAGCGCCTCGGTGGCGGCTTGCTGCACGCGATCGAGATAGTCCGCGTCCGGGGAAAGCAGGATGGCTTGGGCGTCGGCATCGTGTTCGGCTTGCGCCAGCAGGTCAAGTGCCGTCCACGCCGGTGCAACGCTGCCGTCGGCGATGACCACCACCTCGCTCGGGCCGGCCAGCGAGTCGATGCCGACCGGGCCGAACACCAGGCGCTTTGCCGCAGTGACGAAGCTGCCGCCGGGACCGACGATCTTGTGTACCTGCGGCACGGTTTCGGTGCCCCACGCCAATGCCGCGATGGCTTGCGCGCCGCCGACGGTGAACACGCGATCTGGCCCGGCGATGAACAGCGCCGCCAGCAGGTGATCGCTGCGCGCACCGGCGGGCGTGGGAGTGGTGACAATCACCTCGCCGACGCCAGCAACCCGGGCCGGAATGGTGGTCATCAGCGCCGTCGAGGGATATGCGGCCTGGCCGCCGGGCACATAGATGCCCACCCGGTCCAAGGGCGTGACTCTGAGGCCCAGGACGTTGCCCTCCTCGTCCGTGATCTCGAACGCACCGTCGGGCTGCGCCTCGTGATAGCGCCGGATGCGCCGCGCCGCGCCCTCGAGCGCCTCGCGGTCGGCCAAGGGGAGTCGGGCGTAACTCGCTTCGAGCACATCCTTCGGCAGTTCGAGGGCGGCGGCATCCGACACGTCGAGCCCGTCGAGACGGCGTGTGTGTTCAAGCAAAGCCACGTCGCCGCGCCCTCGAACGTCTTCGACGATCTCCTCTGCCGCACGGACCACCGCAGGGGACTGGGCAACGTCCCAATCCAAAAGCGCGTTCA
The DNA here is from genome assembly GCA_028824555.1 of Gammaproteobacteria bacterium. Taxonomy (GTDB): domain Bacteria; phylum Pseudomonadota; class Gammaproteobacteria; order Pseudomonadales; family Azotimanducaceae; genus VXYL01. Next base: position 11,543 of record JAPPDJ010000071.1, read on the forward strand.
GTTCGGCGGCGAACCCTGCCGCGTCGCTGTGCAGGCGGCGGATCACTCGGCCTCGGCTGGCGTCAACGCCCGGATCGTGACGGCGTGGACTGCGCCGGATTGAATGTGCTCGCGAATGGCCGCATACACCGCCTGCTGGCGCTTCACCCGCCCAAGGCCCTCGAACGCATCTGCCACGACGCGCAATTCAAAGCGATTGCCTTCTCCGGCAACCTCCACCACCGCTCCGGCGATCGCCCCCTCAACACACTCGCGCAGTTCATCGATCATCGTGTTGCGCCCCCGGCGCCGCCGCCTAAGTTGGATTGGAAAACGTGAATGGGCGATTGCCCGAGAGAGCCGCCCGGACCGTTGGTCCGGGCTTGCTCTCATGCTCACCCAAGGTTATTCGGCTCCTTCTTGCTGCTTGTGGAGGACGAGGCCTTCGACCACGCCCTCAAGGTGTGCCATGCGTTCCCGCATTTCCGCCTCAAGATGCGCCATGCGTTCACGCATCTCGATCTCGAAGCTGGAGATGCGTTCCCGCATCTCGGTTTCGAAGCTGGAGATGCGTTCCCGCATCTCGGTTTCGAAGCTGGAGATGCGTGCATTCAGGTCCCTCTCAAGGCTGGACATGCGCTCAAGCAGGTCCTTCTCAAGGCTGGTCATGCGTTCCTGCAAGGCCGCGATGTCGCGTCGCATTGCTCTTTGCCCTGGCACTATCACCACGGCCAGCGCAATGCCGGTGCCGATTATGGCGATGAGTTCAGGCGTCATAGGTTGCGGTCTCCTCTTGTCGAAGTGTCGCCGCAGCGTGCGCCGACATCGCCATTATCCGAAGCTCTGGCCAGCGGTGTAAAGGCGCGCCTCTCGGCGCGAACGCGCGTCCTTGCGGGCGCGTCCGCAGTTCGCTACCGACTGCTTCATGCGTCACGGGTTACGATCACGTTTCCTTTCTCATCTGCTGCCCTTGGAGGGCAAACGCGGCATGGCCGGCATGGAAGCCATCATCGACGACGCTTGGGAACGACGCGAGGAACTCGGTTTCGACACGGGCGGCGAGATTCGCACCGCCGTGGAGCAGGCGCTCGCGGACCTCGATGCCGGCCGGGCGCGGGTTGCGGAAAAGGCGGGAGGCGAGTGGCATGTCCACCAATGGCTCAAGAAGGCCGTGCTGCTGAGCTTCGTGCTGAACGACATGCGTCCGGTGCCCGGCGGCCCCGACACCGGCGACTGGTGGGACAAGGTGCCGTCGAAGTTCCGCGGCTGGGACGAAGCCACGTTCCGCGCCGCCGGCTTTCGCGCCGTGCCCACCGCCACGGTGCGCCACTCGGCATACATCGCCCCATCCGTGGTGCTGATGCCGAGCTTCGTCAACGTCGGCGCCTATGTGGACAGCGGCACCATGGTGGACACCTGGGCCACCGTCGGCTCCTGCGCCCAAATCGGCAAGAACTGCCACATCTCCGGCGGTGCCGGCATCGGCGGCGTGCTCGAACCGTTGCAGGCGGAACCGGTGATCGTCGAGGACAACTGCTTCATCGGCGCCCGCTCGGAAGTGGTCGAGGGCGTGCTGGTTGAGGAAGGCGCCGTGCTCGGCATGGGCGTCTTCATCGGCCAATCGACCAAGATCGTGGACCGCTTCACCGGCGAGATCGTCTATGGCCGCGTGCCGGCCTACTCGGTGGTCGTGGCCGGCTCCCTGGCCGGAGGCACCGGCGAGGACGGCATCCCCCGTCCAAGCCTCTACTGCGCAGTGATCATCAAGCGGGTGGACGAACGCACGAGATCGAAGACGTCGATCAACGAGCTGCTGCGGGACTGACCCGAGAGCGACCACCCCGCCGAGTACGGTCGAGCCGCCCTCGGCACGGCAGAGGCCCCCAAACGAGACGTGGCCGGCAAGGGCCGGCCACGCTCCTGGTCGATTGAAGTCCGATCAGGTCGTGAGCCAGCCGAACTCCTGTGGCTTGCGTCCCGCCCTTGGATTCAGGGGCACGTTGATGAGGGTGGGGCCATTGAAGGCCATCGCCTCGTCTAGCGCAGCCCGGAGGTCCTTCGGGTCCTCCACATAGAATCCCTTGCCGCCCAAGGCTTCGAGCATGCCTTCGTAGTGGGCGCCGTAGGTGAGGATGCCCGGCGGCACGGTTTGGCCTTCCTCGAGCGGGCCGATGCCGCCGCCGATGCCGCCGTTGTTGAGGACGATGAGCTTCACCGGCAGGTTGTAGCGCACCATGGTCTCGATCTCCATGCCGGTGAACCCGAACGCGGAGTCGCCCTGCACGGAGACGATGGGCTTGTCCGGGTTCGTCACCGCCGCGGCGATGGCGAAGCCGAGGCCCACGCCCATGGTGCCGTAGGTGCCGGCGTCAAGTCGGTGCCGGGCGCTACGGTTCGGCATCTGCGTACGGCCGATGTCCATCGTGTTGGCGCCTTCGCCGATGATGATGGCGTCATCCGGCATCCAGTCGACGATGTCGCGGAAGGCGCGGTAGTAGTTGGTGGGCGCCGCATCGTCGTCGATCATCGGCTGCACCGCCTTGAGGTTCGCTTCCGCCTTCGCCTTCAGCGTGTCGCGCCATTCGGTCTCTGCCGGATAGAACCACTGGCGGTTGTCGAGGGCGCGGTTGAGCTGTCCCACCACCGCCTTGCCGTCGCCCACCAACGCCGTTTCCACCGCCACGTTGGAGCCGATCTCCTCCGGCTGGATGTCGAGTTGGATGACGCGCACGTCCTTGTTGAAGCGCGGCGGCTGGCCGAAGTGCATGATCCAGTTGAGCCTCGCGCCAAGCAGCACCACAAGGTCGGCTTCGCGGAGCGCCGTGCTGCGGGCGGCACCCACCGAAAGCGGATCGTCGTCCGGCATCGTGCCCTTGCCCATGGGCGAGTTGAGGAACGGCAGTTGGGTTCGCTCGATGAATTCGCGCACTTCGTCCTCGGCGCGGGACCAGGCCATGCCCTTGCCCACGACGACGAGCGGCCGCTCGGCAGACTCGAGCGCATTCAGCGTCGCTTCCACCGCTTCCGGATCGGCCAGCGTGCGCGGCGGTTCCGGCACGCGAGGCGCATCGACGATTTCGTCCTCGTCCACCTCGGCACGGATGATGTCGTCCGGGAAGTCCAGATAGACCGGCCCCGGCCGCCCGTAGATCGAGTGCCGCACGGCCTTGTTGACATAGAAGGGGATACGCGACGCATGTTCGATGTCGTGCGCGAACTTGCAGTAGGGTGCGGCAAGCTCGGTCTGGCGCTCCTCCTGAAACGCTCCCATGCCGTTCTGGTACACGGGCGACGCACCGCCGATGAGGATCATCGGCCAGCAGTTCTCCTTGGCGTTGGCAAGGCCGGCGAAGGCATGAATGACGCCGGGGCCAGAAACCGTCAGGCACGCCTGCGGGCGGCCGGTGAGGTAGCCGGCGGCGTGTGCCGCATAGCTCGCCGCCTGCTCGTTGCGCATGCCGATGTAGGTGATGCCGGCCTTCTGCGCCTCGGCAGCAACGCCCTGGACCGGGAAGCCGACGATTCCGAACATGTAGTCGACGCCCTGCGTCTTGAGGCTGCGCGCCATCAGAGCGGCGCCCGAAACAGTACCCATGAAACTCCCCTTGAGCGATTGCGCGCCCCTACGGGCGCGAGTGGTCTTGCCTTGCAGGTTCGCGTTTTGCCGCCAACCGACGCCGCAAAAGCGGCATAACCTACCAGAGACGGGCAGCTTCCGATAGGCGATCAGTCGCTCGTCGGCTCCGGGTTGCCGGTTTCGACATAGCGCTTGAGGCGGGCGAGCTGCTCGCCTTGCACGCGATCCACCGGCTCGGCGAGTTGCTCGAGGTCGCGACCGTTGACAATGTAACGGTAGTCGAGGCGCGTGCCTTCCTCTGCGGCGCGTAGGCGAAAGGACATGCTGGCGGCGACGCCAAGTGGCTGCAGCGGGCCGAGGCCGCCGCTCAGGACGAGACTCTTGCCTGGGCGAATCGAGTCCACCGTCATGTGCCGGACAAAGCCCTCGCCGTCCTCCGAGTCCTCACAGAGCGCTGGTAGGAACCCGCACTCGAACGTGAGCCGCGAGCTATCTCCCCAATAGGTGTGCGCGGGGTCCCACCACGCCCCGACTTCGTCGATGAGCGCTTCGAAGAGGCGATCCGGCGTCGCGGCGATGTGCAATTCGTGCTCGGAGACGAAGCCCCGGTCGTCCACCACGGCGACCTCGGCTGCAGGTGGCGCGGTGACGACTGCAGTCAACGCAAGCGCCACGACCCTTCCGTTCACGCAACCACCCTCAATCATCCCGACCCGGCCGGGCTTGCGGCTAGCGCCCCCTGGGCCGAGGCCGCCGCTCGTCGCTCGGCGAGCACGTCGAGGATTTCCGCGTGCCGCTCCCGCGATAGCCGATAGTGCGTGTAGCACCACACCGAGACGAAGCCGAACGCCGCGACGATGGGGCCATACACGAGCCCAAGGTTCACCAGTGTCTCTGGCGGCACATCGGCAGCGGTACGGATGTGTGCCCCACGCGGCCAGGAGATGATGTCGAGGGCGACGCCGGCGATGACGTTGCCGATGCCGGAGGTGGCCTTGGCGGAGAAGGAACTGGCGGCGAAGAAGATGCCCTCCTGACGGTGGCCGGTTTCGTACTCGTGCTCGTCCACGATGTCCGCCACCATCGAGCCGAAGGCGACGTTCGCCTGTACGGTGCAGGCGCCCTGCACGACCTTGATGGCCACGAGCAGCACCACCAGCATGGGATCGCCGTTCTCCGGGAACCAGTCGAGCAGCCGTGCGACGATGGGGAGCGTCTGCCACAGCGGCCACGAACAGGCACCGAACATCAGCCCCGCCTTCTTGCCGAAGCGGTTGAAGAACGCGGGACAGAAGAAGGAGCCGAGCATCACGCCCACGGGATAGGCGAGAATCACGGTCAGCAGCGAAACGCGGTCGAGCTCCCAGAAGTAGGTGAAGATGTAGAGGTCGAGCCCGCCGTTCACCCCCACCATCACGAACACAATCAAGACGCCGAGGAACAGCCAGCGGAACGACCGACTGCGCATGGCGGCGGCGATGTCGACCAACACGCGCCAGAGCACCTGGACAAGGCCGAGCCGTGGCGCGGGCGGAACGGTGGGCAAGTGCGGGATGGCGGCGCGCGTCCCCCAGCCGCTCCAGAAGATGGTGATCCCCATAAGCACCGCCAGCAAAATGGCAAAGGGCGGATAGGACGCGGCGTTGAGCTGACCGTTTTCGAATTCCGGGGTCGGCAGGAAGAAATAGCCGAAGCCGAGGGCAAACGTGAGCAGCACGCCGACGTTGGCGAAGAACATCCGATAGCCCACCAGCTTCGAGCGTTCGTCGTAGTCCTCGCTCATCTCCGCGCCGAGGGCAATGTGCGGCACGTGATAGAGCGACATGGACGTGCGCGTGGCGTTGGAGAACACCACGAGCCAAACGAAGAGGCCCAAGTCGCTCGTCACGAGCGGGAAGAACAGGAAGTAGAACGACAGCATCAGCGGCAGGATGGAGGCGTACATGAAGGGGTGCCGCCGCCCGTGGCGCGAGTTCCAGTGGTCGGAGAGGGACCCGGCCAGCGGATCGGTGAACGCGTCCACCACCAACGCGATGCCCACCGCCGCCCCGGCCAGCGTGCCCGGCATCCCAAGCACTTGGTTGTAGTAGAAGATCAGGAACGTGCCGTAAGCGGCACCAAAGAACCCTTCCGCAGCCTGCCCAACCCCAAACGAGAGCTTCATGTTGAAGCCCAGCTTGCCTCGAAGCGGCATCCCTTCCCCTCTTTCGATCCTGTCGAACGCAACCCTACGCTAACAGACCGCCCAAACATTTCGACAAAACCGAGAAAACGGTTGACCGACCCCCAGGCCGCTCCTATAGTGCCGCGCCCTTGCGGGACCACCACCATCAAAAGCGGCGAGACCAAGGCATATGGGACCAAACAGATCAGCACGCCTCGTGAGCACGACGCCGGCGGCGGCGTGGCCGCGCATGCAGCCGCGCTGCCATGCTCACACCCGCCAAGGCGAGGCGAACATGCGCTGACCTTCCGAATTCCTGGGAGCGATGCGCAAAGGCATCCTTCCAGCAGCTCGAGAAAGCCCTGGTCGGATTGCCGAACAGGGCTTTTTTTCTAGTTGGAAGAAGGTGTTTTGGAGAAGCGATGCCCTGCATTTCGCAGCTGCATCACACCGAGAGGCGGAATGATCCGCCAAACGAAGGTTGGGCGGCGTGCGGCGTTCCACGGTTCGGGTTTCTGCTTTCAGGCCCGTCTGGCGCACTCACGCTACCCATCGCACGGTGTGTACCGAGCGTTCAGTGCGCACCCAACCTGCTTGGAATTAGCTCAGCGG
>JAPPDJ010000136.1 GCA_028824555.1 Gammaproteobacteria bacterium
CCCCCTCGCGGGGGAGTCGAGAAAGGCCGTCCTCGGGCTTTCTCGGTGGGGGGGCTAGCTGGGGGGCCGGCAGGGACTTTCCCCGGATTGCCTGCTGATTCCCTTTCAAGGTGCGTTCGCGAGATCGTGGGCCGGTCGGGAGTTCGGCTAGCCCCCCCTCCGATAAAAGCGCGGACGCTTTTCTCGACTCCCCCGCGAGGGGGAGTGACAGGAAAAGGCCACGACGGCACGAGCGGGGGCGCTCGCCGCGGGCTTGCGCCTGACGTTGGGTGCGGCCCTAAATACCCAAAACCGCCCGGTTCGTCGCCTCGTCCGCGCCTGAGGAGGCGAAATCGTCGAACGCTTTGTCGGTCACCCGGATGATGTGGTCGCGGATGAACTCCGCGCCTTCGCGGGCGCCGTCTTCCTGATGCTTGAGGCAGCACTCCCACTCGAGCACGGCCCAGCCGTCGAAGTCGTAGGCGGCGAACTTGGAGAAGATGGAGCGGAAGTCGATCTGGCCGTCGCCTAGGCTGCGGAAGCGGCCGGGGCGGTCCACCCAGTCCTGATAGCCGCCATAGACGCCGGCGCGGCCGTTCGGGTTGAACTCGGCGTCCTTCACGTGAAACATGCGGATGCGCTCGTGGTAGTGGTCGATGAAGGCCAGATAGTCGAGCTGCTGCAGGATGAAGTGGCTGGGGTCGTAGAGGATGTTGGCGCGTGGGTGGTCGTCCACCTCGGCGAGGAAGCGCTCGAAAGTCACGCCGTCGTGCAGGTCTTCGCCGGGGTGGATCTCGTAGCAGCAATCGACGCCGGCATCTTCGAAGGCATCGAGAATGGGGCGCCAGCGTCGCGCAAGCTCCTCAAAGCCGACGTCAACGAGGCCCGGCGGCCGTTGCGGCCACGGATACATCATTGGCCACAACAACGCGCCGGAGAACGTGACGTGGGCGGTGAGGCCCAGATTTTGGCTCGCCTTCGCGGCCAGCTTCACCTGCCGGGTGGCCCACTCGGTGCGGGCGGCGGGATTGTTGTGCAGCCGCTCCGGCGCGAAGCCGTCGAACAGGCGGTCGTAGGCGGGGTGCACCGCCACGAGCTGCCCTTCGAGATGCGTGGAGAGTTCGGTGATCTCCACGCCACACTCGGCCACCCGACCATTTAGGTCATCACAGTAGCCCTTGCTCTCGGCAGCCTTGGCAACATCGATGAAGGCGGCATTGCCGATAGGCACCTGAATGCCCTTGAAGCCGAGCCTGGACGCCCAGCGCGACATGGCCTCGATGTTGTCGAACGGGTCTTCGTCGGCCATGAATTGCGCCAGAAAGATGGCGGGGCCCTTGAGTGTCTTCATCTCTCGCTCCTTCGCGGGTCGCCTTTGCGCCCGCATGGGTGTCACGATTCGGGGAAGTCCATCCACTTTGCGCCGGCGCGGGAACTCGCCACGACGGTCTCGATGAACGCCATGCCGCGCACGCCGTCGGCAATGGTGGGGAAGTCGAGGTTCTCGGGGGTTGGCTCGCGACCCTCCGCTTTCGCTTCGAGGGTGTCGGCGAAGTTGCGGTAGAGGATGGCGAAGGCTTCGAGGAACCCTTCCGGGTGGCCAGCCGGCAAGCGCGTGGCAGCTGTGGAGGCATGGCCTACGCCCGGCCCTCCGGTGCGGCGCACCTCGAAGGGCCGGTCCGGCCAGCGCACGGTGAGGGAGTTCGGCTCCATCTGCATCCATTCGAGGCCGCCGGTTTCGCCATACACGCGCAGGCGCAGGCCGTTCTCCTCGCCAACGGCGATTTGGCTCGCAAAAAGCACGCCTCTGGCGCCGCCCTCGAACCGGAGCAGCACGTTGCCGTCGTCTTCGAGCTGGCGGCCGGGAACGAAGGTGGTGAGGTCTGCGCACAGGGAATCGATGCGAAGGCCGGTGACGTACTCGGCCAGGTTCTCGCCATGCGTGCCGATGTCGCCCATGCAGCCGGCGGCACCGGAGCGGGCGGGGTCCGTGCGCCACTCTGCCTGCTTGTTGCCGGCTTGTTCCTCTGCGCCTGCAAGCCAGCCTTGGATGTACTCCACAACCACGCGCCGAACCGCCCCGAACGCGCCCGAACGCACGAGATGCCTTGCCTCCTTCACCATCGGGTAGCCGGTGTAGTTGTGGGTGAGGCCGAAGACGAGGCTGGTCTCTCCGGTGAGCGCCGCGAGCTCCCGTGCCTCGGCGAGATCGAAGGTGGCGGGCTTGTCGGACATGACGTGAAAGCCCGCCTCGAGTGCTTCCTTGGCGATCGGGAAGTGGGTGTGGTTCGGGGTGGCGATGACGACGAAGTCCATGCGGTCGTCGGCACTCAGCGCCGCTTCCGCCTGGAACATCTCGTGGGTCGAGCCATAGCTGCGTTCGGGCGGCAAGCCATACAGCGCAGGGCCGGCGGCGCGGGACCGCTCCGGGTCGCTGGAGAAGGCGCCACACGCAAGCTCGATGCGCCCGTCTAGCTCCGCGGCGATGCGGTGCACGGCGCCGATGAAGGCACCCTCGCCGCCGCCTACGAGTCCCATCCGCAGTTTCGCCATCGCTCCCCCCAAGCCCCAATCTCAGCCGGAGATTGAACGGGAGAACACCCCGTGCGGTCAACATCCGCCCCGAATTGCTTGGGCTGGGGCAAGAGACGTTGCCGTCCGGCAACGATGCTTGTGGCGCTAGAATCTCGCTGTCACGGCGAATGGAGCGAGGGGTCACCATGCGCAAGCGGATTGCGGTCACGTTGCCGGCCGGGCCGGTGCTCGAAGACAACATCGAGGTCGTGCGCTGGGCCGAGGACAACGGCTTCGACGATGCCTGGTTCAGCGATGCGATGGCACCGGACAGCCTGACGATGGTGGCCGCGATGGCGCCGCACGCCCAGCGGATGCGGCTGGGGGTGGCGGTGACGCCGGTCTATACCCGCACGCCGGCGGTGCTGGCCGCAACGGCAAACGTGTTGGGCCAGCTCTTGCCTGGGCGGTTTGCCCTGGGCCTCGGCTCCTCGAGCCAGGCCATCATGGAACGCTTCAACGGCATCCCCTTGGAGAAGCCGCTCACGCGGGTGAAGGAGACGGCGGTCATCGTTCGCTCGATGTTGGCTGGCGAGAAATCAAACTTCGACCTGACGACGCTTTCGAGCCGAGGCTACAGCCAGACGCCGCTCGAACACCCCGTGCCCATCTTCCTCGCTGGCCTGCGCCCCAAGATGATCGAGATGGCCGCGGAGCACGGCGATGGTGTGGTGTTCAACCTCTGGCCGCGCAAGGCGCTGCCGCGAATGCTCGAACACGTGAAGATTGGCGCAGCGCGGGCCGGCAAGACGCTCGACGACATCGAAATCCTCAACCGCTCGATGGTCTATGTGACGGACGACGTCGAAGACGGCCGTGCCCGCTTTCGGCATCACTTCGCGCCCTACTACGCCAACCCCGTGTACAACGACTTCCTCAAGTGGGCTGGCTACGAAGAGGAGGCGCAGAACGTGCTCGACGGCTGGGCCGCACGCGACCGCGAGAAGACGACCTCCTCCCTCACCGACGAGATCGTTGACGAGGTGGCCATCATCGGCACCGAGGAGCAGGTGGCGGAACGGGTGAAGGAACAGGCCGAGGCGGGCATCGACACCACCATCGTCGCGCCCATCGGCGCACCGCCTCCGGGGCCCGAAGAGGCGAAGGTCACCTTCCAGGCGTTCACCTCGGATCGCTTCCGATTCGACTGAAGCCCGGCCCCAACTCGCGCGCCCTTCGGGCGGGTGGAGGGTGAGACGCCCTCCCTCCGAAGGCCCTCGGCGAGCTATTGCCCTTGCGGTTTCCCGTACCGCCGAGGACGTCGAGCCGCTGCGCACAAGGAACTAGATTAGATGGGGTTCCCTGCCGTTGATAGGGGGCCCTCGGAGGGAAGGCATCCTGCCTTCCTGGCACTGACCATGCACTTGCCAAAGGCGCCTTGTGGTGCCAGGGAAGGCAGGATGCCTTCCCTCCGAGGGCACATCCTCGTTCGTCAACGCATTACGTTCGCCCTCCACCGTGCCGCGCGCTTCGTGTTGAGCGGTGGGATGGCGTCGGGTGCGGTAATCTGGCTCCCGTATGTTGATCGCCATTCTCGTCGCCTACCAGATCGTGCTCGTCGGTATTGGCCTCTGGGCGCGCAATCGCAGCGCCAGCCATGACGATTTCCTCATCGGCGGCCGCTGCATGGGGGCGCTCGTCGCCAGCCTCTCCTACGCCGCCGGCGCATCCTCCGCATGGTCGATCCTCGGCGTCACCGGCATCGCCTACACCCAAGGCATATCCGCCGTCTGGCTGCTGCCCGGCACGATCACGGGGCACATCGTCGCGTGGTTCTTCATCGCGCCAAGGCTTCGCCGCCTGGCCGCAGAGAGGCAATACGTAACCCTCACCGACTTCTTGGTCGACGGCCTCGATGCCGGCGAACGTCGCGCCGCGATTGCCGTATCCAGCGCCGCCATCCTCTTCTGTTTTTCGTTCTATGTCGCGGCGCAGTTTCAGGGTGCCGGCACCACTCTCGCGGCCTCGTTCGACATCAGCGCCACCGCCGCCATCGTCATCGGCGCCGCCATCATCCTCGTGTACACATGCCTCGGCGGCTTCTGGGCCGTAAGCCTCACCGACTCCCTCCAGGCCGTGGTGATGTTCGTGGCCGCGCTGGTCCTGCCCATCGCCGTGCTGGTGGAGCTTGGCGGCTTCGCTCCCATCTTCGCGGCATTGGAACCCGACCAACTGAGCCCAACCGGTGCCAACGCCGGCTGGCTGGCGGCAGGATTCCTGCTCGGCATGGTGTCCATTGGCTTCGGCCCGCTCGGCCAGCCGCACATGCTGAACCGCATGATGGCGCTCGCGGACGAGGGTGCGCTGTCGCGGGCGCGCCTCATTGCCTTGGCGTGGTTCGTCGTCGTGCTCGGCGGGATGTTCATCGCCGGGCTGGCGGGTCATGCGCTGCTCGATCAGGTGCCCGAGCCGGAGTCCTTGCTGTTCCAACTTTCGGAAGCGCTGTTGCCGGCGGTCGTGGGCGCGTTGCTGACCGTGGCCGTGCTGTCTGCCGTGATGTCCACGGCAGACAGCCAGTTGCTGGTGGCGGCCGGCGTTGCGTCGCACGACTTGAAGCGTGCCAACTCTCGCATCTACGTCGTGCTCGTGGGCATCGTGGCCGTGCTGCTGGCGCTGTTCCTGCCGGAGACCATCTTCGCCCGCGTGCTGTTCGCCTGGAACGCGCTGGGGGCGACGTTCGGCCCCTTGGTCATGCAACGACTGCTCCGCCGCCCCATCAACCCGACGATGGCGCCGGTGGCGATGGCTGCGGGATTCGCGCTCACGGTGCTGTTCTACTCGCTGCCGGACACGCCGGGCGACGTGGCGGAGCGCGCCCTGCCGTTCGCGGTGGGCTGGTTGATCCTGATGCTGCCGGCGCGGCGCGGTTAGAATGCGCCGCCCACATCCCGCGCCCGACGCAGGCGCAGGCAACTCACACGAGAGAAGGAACGGACATGAAGGTTGACGGCGGAGTCGGCTGGGATCTTGCCAAGGTTGGCGCCCAGGCGCGGGAACTCGAAGAGATGGGTTACAGCGGCATTCAGTCGGCGGAAACCTCGCACGACCCCTTCCTGCCGCTGGCGTTCGCTGCCCAGCACACCTCGAAGGTGGACCTCATCACCGGCATTGCCGTCGCCTTTGCCCGCACGCCCATGGTGCTCGCGCAAATCGGCCACGACCTCAACGCCACTTCCGAAGGTCGCTTCGTACTGGGCCTCGGCTCGCAGATTCGCCCTCACATCACCAAGCGCTTCAGCATGCCCTGGTCGCACCCGGCGGCTCGGATGCGCGAATTCATCCTGGCCCTCCGGGCCATCTGGGCGAACTGGTACGACAACGAAACCCTCGCCTTCACCGGCAAGTTCTACACCCACACCCTGATGACGCCGTTCTTCACCCCCACCAACACCGAGCACGGCGCACCTCGGGTGTTCCTTGCCGCCGTGGGCCCGCGCATGACCGAGGTGGCAGGGGAAGTCGCCGACGGCATCATCGTGCACGCCTTCACCACCGAGAAATACCTGCGCGAGACGACCATCCCGGCCATCGAGCGGGGCCTTGCGAAGTCCGGCCGAACGCGCGATGACTTCGAGATTTCCTACCCCTGCTTCGTGGTCACAGGCCGCGACGAGAAGGAGCAGGCTGGCGCGGCGCAGGCCACCCGCCAGCAGATCGCTTTCTACGGCTCGACGCCAGCCTACAAGCCGGTGCTCGACAGCATCGGCGCCGGCGAGCTGCAGCCGCAGCTCAACGCCATGTCGAAGCAAGGCCGCTGGGTCGAAATGGCGGAGCTCATCGACGAGGACCTCATGCGCAACTTCGCCGTGGTCGCCGAACCGGACGAGATCGCCACCGGCATCAAGGACCGTTACGGCGACATCGTGGACCGTACCTCCGCCGCCTACGCCCAACTCGATAGCGACCGCCGTCGCCGCATCGTCGAAGCGCTGACCGCATAAAGCCCATGCGCCTGCATCAAGTCAGCATGGCGGCCGGCGAAGACCTCGCCGAGACAACGCGCTTCTACCAGGACGTGGTAGGAGCGCGCCACCTCGCCACCTTCGACCCGCCCGGGCTCGTCTTCTTCGACATAGGCGGCGTCCGCGTAATGTTCGAAGGCAACTCCGCGAGTTCCGTGCTCTACCTATGGGTGGACGACATCGACGCCGCCGTCGCCGAGTACGAAAGCCGCGGCGCCAACTTCACCGGCCCACCGCACCCCATCCACAAGGACGAAGACGGCACCTTCGGCCCGGCGGGGGAAACGGAATGGATGGCCTTCTTCGAGGACCCCGCCGGGAATACGCTGGCGTTAGCGACCCGAAAGTAGCGGGGCTGGCCGTCGTGCTCGCGCCCCTAAAGGGAAGAGACCACCATTGCCATCTCTGGTAGGGAGACGGCTTCGACGTCACCGGGCAGCGGAAAGCTGTCTTGACCGGCATGGATGACGAGCGGCGTGTTGGCGCCAGGTCTTCGCAGGCGCTGTGGAAGCCTCGGGCGACTTTGGGGGCAGTGCTTGACTTGATCTCGATGGCCCAGCGTTCGAGGACGAGGTCCACTTCGGCGCCGGAGGTTGCGCGGTAGTGGCCGGCGGCAATTCCGTCGGGGGCGGAACCGAGGGCACGGTCCAGCACGGACCGAAATCTTCGCTCAATCATCCCTGCAAGGCTCACACAAAAAGTTAGATCTGCAGGGTTATCAGGCGCGACTCGGTCCGAAGCCAGACACGTCTGTCGGCGCGGCGGTATGGCAAGGTGCCGTCCACAGATTTCCGCTTCCAGCAAGTAGTGAAACCCCGCAGGCCACACCTAGTGGCAAACCGTCTCCTCTCGAAGAGCGTTCAGGGCCGGTAGGGGATCGGTGGATCCCCCAGTTGGGTACGCAGGACCCGTTGGGCGTCTTCGGCGAACTCGCACAGGACGCTGCGGGTCTCTCTGGGGTCGATGATGTCTTGACCGGTGGCTTCCGCCGTGCGGAACGGGGAGGCGATGGCGTTCAGGCGTTCCTCGATTTCGTGGCGCTTCGCGTCCGGGTCTTCGGCGTTGTCGATTTCGCGGCGGTAGGCGGCGGAGGTGCCGCCGGCGATGTGCATGGAACCCCAGGTTGCCGACGGCCAGGCATAGCGGCGGAACATGCCGGTGGGGCGGTGGTGGCATTGGCCGGCGACGCCGAACAGGCGGCCGATGACGATGGTGATCCACGGCATTCGGGATTGGCAGGTCACCGCCACGAGCTGGGCCCCGGCTCGCTCGATGCCTTGCTTCTCGGACTCGAGCCCCACCATGAAGCCGGGTTCGTCGGCGAGGCTGACGATGGGGAGGTGGAAGATGTCGCACAGTTGCAAGAGGCGCATCACCTTGCCGCCGGCAGCCACGTCCGTGGAGCCGCCGTAGTGGCGGGGGTTGTTGGCCATGATGCCCACCGGATAGCCGCCGAGCCTGGCGAGACCGGTGACGCGCGCACGGCCGTGGCGCGGTGCGATCTCGAAGAACGAGCCGGTGTCCACCACGGCCTCGATCAGGGAGTGGACCTTGTAGATCTTGCGGCGGTCTCGGGGCATCAGGTCCACGAGCGCCTCTTCCCGGCGTCGGGGATCGTCGTCGGTGGCGCCGCGCGGCGCCATTTCCCAGACGTTGGCCGGCATATAGCCGAGGAAGCGCCGGATCATGTCAAACGCCTCTTCCTCCGTGTGCGCGAGGTTGTCCACGCTGCCGCTGATGCGCGTGTGGATGTGGGGGCCGCCGAGGTCTTCCTTGCTGATGTCGTAGCCGAGGGCGGCCTTCACGACCGGCGGGCCGCCGGGGAAGAGCTGGCTCGTGTCCTTCACCATCACGTTGAAGTGGGCGAGACAGGCGTTGATGGCCGGCAGCCCGGCCACGGAGCCCATCACCGCGGAAACCACGGGTACCTTGGAGAGCAGGTCCACGTCGATCTGGGTCCAGCCGTTGCCGTCCGGCAGGTAGGTGCGACCGATGTCCTCGAAGCTCTTTACGCTGCCACCGGCAGCGTCGAGCAGGCGCACGTAGGGCAGCTTCCACTCCCGGGCGCGTTGGTTGGAGGCGAGTTCGTTGCCGAGCCCGCCGCCGCTGCCACCGGAGCCGCCGCGCACGGTGAAGTCGCCGGCGGAGAGCACTGCCCTGCGCCCACCCAAGCGCGCCATCCCCTCGACAGAGCCCCGTGGCGTGAAGGACTTGAGGGCGTTGTTTTCGTAGGTGCCCTCGCCGGCCAGGGAATGGAACTCGCGGAAGCTGCCGGGATCGACCAGCTCGTCAATTCGCTCCCGCACCGTGAGCTTGCCGCGCCGGTGCTGGCGCTCGATGCCTTCGGCGCCGCCCATGCGCGAGCGCAGTTCTCGGCGCAGGTTGATCTCGTCCACTTCCGGTCGCCAACCCGCCGCGCCGTCTCTCTCCGCCATGCCACGCCCTCCCAACACGAAACGCGGATGGTACGCGTTTGTGCGCGGGCATCGGTTGTCAGCCGGTCGGGTCGTCGCGCACGAACGCCGGCGTTTCGGCGATGGCGTAGGGGTGGATTAGATGCTCGTCGAGGTAGTGGCGGTGGATGGTCACCGGTTCCACGGCCTCGCGGTGAAGCTGTTCCGCGCCGGGATAGAGGGCGATGCTGTCGAGGCTGCGGAAGATGGGGTTGACGGCAGTGAGGTCGGTGAATTCGCAGCGGGTCTCGTGATGGAACTCCTGCACATCGATGTCGGCGATGAGCGCCCAGTGCGTGAACTCCATGGGGTGCCCGGAGGCGAAGACGAGCGGCAGCGACTGACCGGCGGCGATGCAGCGCTCAAGCAGTTCCGCGGCCACCAGCCACGGGTGGGTGTCCCGGTAGACGCCCCGCGCGAAGGCCTCGGCGTGCTCCATTGCAGCCTCGAGGGCCCGCTCGGTGATGTCGGTGCAGATGCAGTAGGGTGCTGGTTCCATCCGCAATCCTTGCGCCTTGGCGCGTACACAATGGTGGCAAGCCTACCGCAGGGCCTTGGCTCGAATCGCAACATGCAATGCCGCCCGGGTTGCGGTGCCTGCTGCATCGCGCCCTCCATCTCGTCGCCGATTCCAGGAATGCCAAACGGCAAGCCGGCCGGGGTGCGTTGCGTGCAGTTGACGCCGGACAACCGCTGCCGCCTCTTTGGCCTGCCTTCCCGCCCCTCCGTGTGTCGCGGTTTTGCACCGGAAGTTGTCGTGTGCGGCACGGGCTTCGAGGAGGCGATGCAGCGGATCGCTGTTTTGGAGCGGGTGTCGTAACCCTCGTTGGGCTGAAGAGCACCACTGCTCGACGTCGCCTCTTTGTTGCCTTGCATTGACGCGCCTTGTGGCGCGTATGGAAGGCGAGAAGCCCTCCTTCCGGAGAGGCCCCAGCGGGAGGACGTCGGGTCCACTTGAGGGTGCCGCAAAGCGCGTATGCGAGGCCCCGGTTCCCGGACGCGATGCGGAAAGCTGCCCTTCCGGAGGGAGGGCGTCTCGCCCTCCATGCGCGCCGCAAGGCGCGCAAGCAGCGGAGTTGACGGGCGACGGACTCCCGTTTGGGTATGACCCGAAGCGGGTCCTTACGTGTCGGCAGACCCCGAAGGTGACACCGCGGAAACCTGCTCCGGTTGGCGGATGCGCAGGGGTGGCGGGGTCTCAGGGCGATCGAGCAAGCCGAAGGTCACCATGTTCATCCACGAGCGATCGCGGTTCTGGATAGCGGCGGCCAGCACCAGGTTGCCGCTTTCGTCGAAGCCCCGGTATTCCGGATAGTTGAGGGCGAGGACGCGGAGGGTGTCGTTCGCGGTTTCGGTGAGGCCGAGCTTCCAGCTCGACTCCACCAGGATCGCCAGTGCATCCGGCGCTGCGGGCGTCTGCGAGTAGTTCTCGATGGCATAGCGGGCGCGGTTGGCCGCTGCCACGTAGGCCCCTCGGCTCATGTACCAGGTGGCCACGTGTACCTCGGATTGCGCCAGCACGTTGCGCAGATGGATCATGCGCTGGCGGGCGTCGCGGGCGTACTCGCTGGACGGAAACAGCTTCAGGAACTCGTCGAAGTCATTGAAGGCCTTGCGCGCGGTGGTGACATCCCGCTTTGATTCGTCGATGGCGAAGATGCGGTTCAACACCCCGCGCGAGCGCGCCGTGGCGGCGAGCCCGCGCATGTAGTACGCATAGTCCACGTTTGGATGCTGCGGATGCAGCCGGATGAAGCGATCGGCCGCGTTGCGCGCCGCCTCGATGTCCCAGGCCATGTAGTTGGCGTAGATGAGTTCGAGCTGCGCCTGCTCGGCGTAAGGCCCGAACGGATAGCGCGCCTCGAGGCGTTGCAGGCGCGTCACGCTGTCCGAGAAGTTGCCGGTGCGCAGGCTGCGCTGGGCTGCCTCGTAGAGCATCTGGCGGGTGGACGTGGCGTCCACCGCCTCGGTGTCTTCCTCGGTGCCAAACAGGGTACAGCCCGCGAGCAGCAATGGTGCGAACAGCAGAGGCATGAGCCTCGTCCTTCGCGTTTGCGCCTTTTGCATTGGCTTCAAGCTCCCTTCGCTCGGCGTTCCGCTTCCGCACTATTCTACCCGCCAGGGGCCGCGATGTTCGAAAGGACCAAGCCATTGACGGATCAACCCGAACCGGCAGCGAGGCCGCTTGGCCACGACACGCCAGGCGACCGCGTAGAGATCGACTGCGTGGTGCCGTCGGACCTTGCCGGTGAGAGGTTCGACCGTGCCGCGGCGCGGTTGTTCACTGCGATTTCTCGTTCTGAACTCGCGAGCTGGATTCGCGCCGGGCAATTGACGCTCGACGGACGCGCCGTCAAGGCCAGCACGCCCGTCGCCGGGGGCGAGCGGATGAGAGGGTGCATCGAACGCCCCGCGCGCTTCGACTGGGACACCGCCGAAGAGCTCGCATTCGAGGTTGTGCATCAGGACACCGACGTCATCGTGGTGAACAAGCCGGCCGGCCTCGTTGTCCACCCGGGCGCTGGCCAGCCCCGCGGGACCCTTGTGAACGGGCTGCTGCACCTCTTTCCAAGCCTTGCCATACTGCCCCGCGCCGGTCTCGTGCATCGGCTCGACAAGGACACGAGCGGCCTGCTGGTGGTAGCCGCGAATGCCGAAAGCCTGCTTCGGCTGGGGCAAGCAATGCGTGAGCGGCGCGTCGAACGGCGCTATCTGGCGGTGGTGGAGGGCGCGGTAGATGAAGACCGCACCGTCGACGCGCCCATCGGTCGACATCCGCGGCAAAGGACGCGACAGGCAGTGCGCGAAGACGGGCGGCCCGCCGTCACCCACGTTCGCGTCCGCGAGAGATTCGCCCAGCATTCGCTCGTGGAGGCCCGGCTAGAAACCGGGCGCACACATCAGATTCGCGTGCACCTTGCCGCCATCGGTCATCCGCTGGTGGGGGACGGGCGCTACGGCGCCGATGGTCGTGTGCCCCTTGGCGCCGCGCCGGATCAGGCCAGACGCATTCGAGTGTTTCCGAGGCAGGCCCTGCACGCGCACCATCTAGCCTTCGCCCATCCCAACCGCGGCGCGAGGATGCGCTTTGACTCGCCCTTGCCGCAGGACATGAGCGAGCTTTTGGCGACCCTGCGAGAGGCGATGCCGTGATGGCGAGAAATCGGATGCCGATTCTCGAGGCGCTGCCAGTGCGCCCGAAGGGCGCGACGGCAGTTGCATCACAACCACTGGCATCGGCAGGAACCGAGGCCCGCATGTCTGCATTCACCACCATGCGCCCGCTCGATTTCAGTCCGGCGCTGCAACGCGACGATCCGGCTGGTGCGACGCGCTGCCAGGAGCTGTTGCAGAGTCGCGCCGGCGTTCGCGCCGTTCAGTGGCTGGACGAAGTGCATGGGACGGACGTGATCCAAGCGTCGACGGAGACCGCTCAATCCGTCGCCAGCGCCGATGCGGCATACACGAGCGAACCGGGCATTGGTCTCGCCATCCGCACCGCCGATTGTGCCCCTCTCGTGCTACTCGCCAGGCGCAAGAGTTCAGACGCCATCGCCGCCGTCCACTGCGGCTGGCGCGGCACCGTGGCGGGCATCGTCGAAAATGCCGTCGCGGCCCTCGCAACCCCTCCCGATCGAGTCTCGGCATGGATCGGCCCGACCATCTGCCGCAATTGCTACGAGGTGGACGCGCCCGTAAGGGACCAACTCTCGGAGGAAGAACGCGCCGCCGTCCTGACCAACGGACGAGACGCCGATCATTGGTGGATGGACCTCCTCGCCCTAGTCTCGCACCGCCTGGAAGCCGCCGGCGTCCGCAACATTGCGTCCGCCGGCCTTTGCACCGCGCACGATCGCGGCTTCTACTCCCACCGCAAGCGAAGCGACAGTGGCCGCATGGCGACCGTTGTCTGGCTGCCCGAGTAACGCGACGTGTCAAGCCGGCATTGGGGCACGCCCCGTAATGGGCGTCCTACACGCTTGAGCTTCCTCGGGCGCGCCGGACAAGGTGGCGCGGCTATACTGCGCCGCCCAGGCTTCTGCGAGCCTGTTCGGCGTGCGGAGGCGGCGAGCGCTATGAATCCAAAGAGGACGCGGGCCCTCGCCGCTGGACGTAGCCATTGGCAGACGGTTGGCCGGCGATCTTGGTCTCTGAAGCTGTCGGCTCTCGCGTTGGCCATTTGCTTCGCCACCGTCGCGGGTGCCGCCGAGGTTCGGCAGGTCACGATCGGCTCAACGCCAGGCCTGGACGACACTTACTCCGCCGGCGACCGCATCAGCGTCACCGTGCGATTCGATGCCGTGGTGGAAGTTGCCGGCACGCCGGTGCTTGAGATCGACGTCGGCGGCACCGCGCGCCGGGCGCAGATGTGGATGAACGCCGGCAGTCGTGTGCACTTCGGCTACACGGTGCGCGCCGCCGACAACGACCCGGACGGGATCAGCATCAACGCCGGCGCGATCAAGCTCGCCGGCGGGCGCATCGACGGGCCGGACGGGGACGCCGCTGCACTCTCCCTGCGGGGCCACACCATTGCCAATGCCCCAGAGCACCGGGTGGACGGCGCTGGTGCCTGGCCGCCAAGCATCGTCTCGGTGTCCGTTACATCGAACCCTGGAGTGGACGACACCTACAGCAGCGGCAACGTGATCGAGGTGACGGTGGAGTTCGACGAACCGGTGTTCGTCGAAGGCTTGCCTACGCTCGCAATCGAAGTCGGAAACGAGTCCCGCGAGGCGCCCTATCGCGACGGCAGTGGCAGCAACAGACTCACCTTCACAACGAGGATCTGGCGGGGCGACCTCGCCGCCGGCGGTGTCGTGCTACCGGAAAGCGGCCTTGCCGGCGGGGCTGCCATCCGTGACGCCGACGGCAACGTCGCGCAGACGGACTACCCGGCACCTGGCCGGCAGCGGCGCCATCGCGTGGACGCCGTCGGTCCGCAAGTCGTTGGCCTCAGTGTGGTTTCGAGGCCGCCGTCTGGCAGCGTGTACCGCGAAGGCGACATGGTCGAGATCGAGGTGAGCTTTGACGAGGAGGTGTACCTCACGGGACGTGCAAGCATGCCGGTCGGCGGATTGCCCCAGGTGGAAAGCACCCAGATGGGCGGCGGCGGGGAGAGAGCCGCAATCGCCGCAGAGAGCCGGCAGCGTTCCATCGTGTTTCGCTTCAACGTCCTGGCGCAAGACGAAACCGGAAGGATCTTCTTTGGCGCGGGCCCGCTTGCTCGACCGGTGAGACTCGCGGAGCAATGGCCGTCCATTCAGGACCGTGCCGGCAACGCGGCCAGCACGGAATACAGCCAGGCCAATCAGTGGCACGACGCACCGATGGACGGCAGCCAGGCAGATACGACGGCGCCCGCCGTGCATTCCGTCACCATTGCGTCGAGGCCCTTGGGCGCGGCCTATGGTCGGGGCGAGGCCCTTGCCGTGCGGGTCCGGTTCACCGAAGCGCTGCAGATGTCCGGAGGCACCTGGGCAACAACGGACCTCTTGCTGGAAACCGGCACCAAAACGCTGGGGACCTGGATCCGCAGCGGGGCAACGTCCGCGACCTTCACGCATCTCGTAACCGAGGCGGACATCGACACCGACGGCGTGTCCCTTGCCGGCACCGTACACGTGGGGCCGGTCGAGGACGCAGCGGGGAACGCCATCGATGGCGAGTCGATGGCGTTCACGCCCTTCACGGATGCGGACCACAAAGTCGATGGAACCCGAGTGGCAGCGGCCCGACCCCGGCAAGTCGGGTCGAGGCTGACTTTCGGCGGGGGCCAACTGTCCTTTGACGGCATGGTTATGGCACGGGGAACGCCGGAGTTTGTTGTGGCTGGCGATCGTCGCGTCACGCGCTTCGACAGACCGCGACACTCCTTCGTGGACAAGGACCGGAGCCTGTGGGACATCGGCTACCGCTTCCCCGGCTTCGCCGAGGACGACTTCGACTTCGTCGGCGTTCAACTGCCGCCCGAGGGCTGGGCCGACGTGTCGTTCCTCGATGCTCGGGGGCGTGAAGTCGCGGTGGATTCCATTGCCCTGCCCCGTAGGTTTGGCCCCGCAATCGGTTCGAGCTTCCACGGCGTTGTCCTCGAGCCGCCGGCCCACGGCGGCACCCGCTACGGCGAGGGACAAACCCTCACGTTTCATGTCGTCTTTACGGAGCCGGTGAACGTCGGCGGCGCAGCAAGGTTGAAGGTGGGGGTACGCGAGCTTCCCTGCACGCCTCGAAACGGGCGCGACCGCCATTTCGTCTGCAGCCGAGTCATCCAGGCCGGCGAGAACGTGACGGATCTGGAGTTGGCAAGAGGGGCATTCCGCCTGCTAGCCATCTCCATCAGGGACGACGAAGGCAATGTCGTCAGCGGGGATCTTTCTGCCTACGCGGAGACGATCGAGCCCTTCAGCGTCGACACCAGGGTACCCCGCATCGAAGGCGTGAGCATTGCCGCACCGGCCGCGAACGGCACCTTTGGCGCCGGTGCCGTTGTCTCGGTGGTGGTGCGATTCAGCGAGCCGGTGGTTGCCACCGGTTCCGAGCAACTGGCGATTGTCATTGGCGACGACACCCGTCTGGCGTCGTTCGATGGCAACTCCGGTGCCGACGGGTTGCGCTTCAGCTACGTGGTTTCGCGCGCCGATGCGGACGCGAACGGGCTCGCGATTCCGGCCGATGCACTGCGGCTCGAAGGCGGCGCGATCACGGACCGGGCCGGCAACGAGGCATCGCTCGCGCACAGCGCCGTGGGCGACAGCAGCACGCGCCGCGTGGACGGGAGCGCTCCGGACATCTCCACCACACCGGTGCAGATCCGCGTGGCCACGGCACCCGCCGCAACGCTCGGTTCCCCGTCCCAAGCCGCCAAGTCCAGCCTGACTTGGACGGCCATGTCCACATGGGGGAGGCAGCCGCGGATGTCCTTCGCGGTGGAGGCGGATCGCCCCGACGTCCTCGTGGGCCGCGCCAGTGGCTTTGTGCGTCGCGGCCAGAGCGTCACCAACAACCTGCGGATGCCCTGCAGGGCCGGCGGAACCGCCAATGTGCGGCTGACGATTCGCGTGAAGAGCACCCGCGTGCCCGTGGCCTGGGACGTGCTCTGTCGAGACGGCGTGATTCGCGTGAGGGAAGTGGAGGTCTTTCAAGGGCCCCTCGCGGGCCGATTCACCTTGCAAGGCGGAACCGGACGCGTGGACGCCATCGCCAACCGCCAAAGCGTCGTGCGAGTGCATGTCGAGCACGAGTCTGCTGCAACACCGCCGCTCGCTGCCGGCATACACGTCGCGGGTGTCGCGGCGCCCTTGGACGCCGAGTACGCCGGCTCCATGCGACGCGGCAGAAAGTGGGTGTCAAGCTACACCATGCCCCTGCAAGGCGCGCAGTTCGTGCGGGGTAACGGCCTTGACCTCGTGGCCAACCCCAACGCGCAGTTGGACGCCGATGTCATCGCCACGCCGCGATTGAACTTCGCCTCGCTCAGGCCGAAAACACTGTCGGCGCTGAAACCGGTGTTCGTGCCCATTCAGGTCGTTGACGCGACGCCGTCCGTGAGCGCCGACGCCCTCCTTCAAGTGGCGCGCAGCCTGTTGCCAATTGCCGGCGTGAGCGCACGGGTGAGAACGGCACTCGTCTATGAACTCTCCGCCGAGGAGCGAAGCGGGCGCCAGGTTGATGCAGACCGGCTCTTCGATCGAGTGGTGCAATTGGCCAACGAGGAGGGTGCGGCGGACGAATTCCACATTGCCGTCGCGGCAATGCCGGACGGTTGGGAATCCGACGCCAAACACGTCTACGGCGGTGCCAACCAGGTCGTCGTCGGCGACACTGGGCTCGCCGAACTGGTGGCGTTCGGTCTCGGATGGGGCATGGGGTTGCGGTCCGTGCCTTGCCAAGCGTTGGGGGACACGGCGTTCCCGTACGCCGGCATCGGCGCCGAGGGAAGCTACTCGTTTCTCGAGCAGCGCTTCATCGGCGCGAGCGAGAACTACTACGACCTGATGTCGGGCTGCGCGCCACATCACATCTCCACATACAGCTACCAGAAGGCCGTGGCGTGGGGCGACGGGGCAAGCGAAGCGGCGGACCGTAACGGAGCCACGATGCAGGTGGCGTCGAATGTCGGGAGCAACCTTGGCGGCGGGGGTCAGGGTGGGAGTCCGGGCGCGGTCGGTCGCAAGGTAAGCGCAGCACCCGCCATCGTTCGCAGCATCGCGCTGTCGGGATCGGTGGACGAACACGGTTTCTGGTCCCTGTTCGCCGCTGCCACCAGCACCTCGGTGCCACGGATCGATGCACCCGGCGATTTCGTCCTCACGCTCCACGACGACTCAGGGCTTGAGATGTACCGCCAACTCCTCGCCACCGCAGACATCGGCACGTCAGCAGGCCGTGCCGGCGCGTGGGCTGTGCGTGTCCCCTTGCAAGCACGCGAGGTACACGCCGTACGCATCCGCAATGCTGGCGGCAGCCTGCTGCTCGACAACGACGTGCGTCTCCCAGCCGGTCCACATGCAGAGGTACGTTGAGCGGGGCCCCGTATGCCAGCAGTTGCAAAGCAACTGCCGACGCGCTCGTAGAGCGCGCTGGCGGGCATTGGCGAGCCCTCGGAGGGAGGGCGTCCCGCCCTCCATCGCGCCGCAAGGCGCGCAGAACACTCGCTGCACCACAAGGATGCGCGCCCTCGCGGGCGCGATGGAGGGCGGGACGCCCTCCCTCCAGAGGACGGCGACGCTAGAGGCCAACGCATCCGCTCGCTTGTTTTGCGG
>JAPPDJ010000148.1 GCA_028824555.1 Gammaproteobacteria bacterium
AAACGGCGAGGAACGCCGTTTCTCGACTCCCCCGCAAGGGGGGAGTGACAGGAAGGCCCTCGTACCCCCAACAACGGCGGTGGCGTGCACTTTCCTGTCACTCCCCCCTCGAGGGGGAGTCGAGAAAAGCGTCCTCGCTTTTCTCGGAGAGGGGGCCGCCGACCCAACGCCCGCACGCCACAATCTCCGAACGAAGCCCCTCCTGTCACTCCCCTTTCGCCCCGGTACCGTTTTTCTACGGCGCAGCCTCCGAGGAGGGTTCCGCTCACACGACTTGAGGCAGCCTGGACCAACCGAACGCGGCTCCGGTTGCGCCGATGCGCTTGAGCAGCGCCCCCACCGCAGTTGCCGCAGAGGATCGCTATCTGCACTGGGACGAACTGCGCTTCCACACGCCCCTAGGTGACCTGTCTGTCGAGGAACGCCTGTCGAAACTGATCGACTTCGCGAACTCGACGCCCGCGGACACGGCCCTGCACCCAACAATCCGCGCGATTCTGCTGCACTTCATGATTGGCTATGACCATCCATTCGTCGACGGCAACGGCCGCACCGCTCGCGCCCTCTTCTATTGGTCCATGGCACGCTCCAACTACGACCTAGTGCAGTACCTCTCGATCTCGGAATTCATCCAAAAGTCCATGCCTGCCTATGCCCGTTCTTACATCTACTCGGAAAGCGACGACAACGACGTGACGTATTTCCTCCATTACAACCTCCACATCATCGGCCAGTGCATGGAAGCGCTGCGCGAACATCTCGCCCGCCAAGCCCAAGAGCGAAGCCGCTTGGAAGCGCTCCTAACCGAAAGCGATGCGCCCCTGCTCAACCCCCGTCAAGCAGCTCTCCTCGCCCATTTGGACAGACATTCGGACACGGTTTACACCATCGAAGGCCACAGAAACTCCCACCAAATCAGCTACCACACAGCGCGAAAAGACCTTGACGACCTGGCGAAGCGAGGGCTGCTGCAGGCGTCCACGCGTGGAAGAAAGTTGCTGTATCGGAAGGGCGAGGGGATCCGGGATCGGCTGGGATGACGAGCGGTCTGGATGGCCGTAGGGGACGGGCATGTCCCGTCCCGTTTCGAGCCCCTACGAGGCCCATCCCGAACCCATCGGTGCGTTTCGACGCGGCGGCGCCGGACGCACGGGCCTTCGGATGGAGGGCGTCTCGCCCTCCAACGCGCCGGCAGGCGCGTAATCCGGGGGCGGTCGGCGCATTCAACACGGGCGGGGACAAGCCCGTCCCTTACGAAGAAGGCGGCCAAGGGTCATAGGATTGCGCGATTTGTCCCATGCGAGCACGAAAGGGTCGATCTCCTACACAAGTGTGGAAAAAGTCTGGCTTTTCTTTCCCGTCGATTCCTTGACAATGGACGTCGCGGTCATTGACAAGACAAGAGGCACAGACGGATCATGGCCGAAGCAAGCACAACAACCCCAGCCCTAGTGGAAGACCGGGAGACGGAAGAAATGGACAACCAAGAACTGCTCCGAATCCTGCGCGCCGACATGAGCGCCGCAGAAAGCCGCACCGACCGGCGATTTGAGGAAGTCAAGCAGGAGATTGCCGCGACGGAGAAGCGTGTCATGGCGCACGTCGACCAACGCATCCAGGCCGTGGACCAGCGTATCGACGAAACCGCCAAGGCCGTGAGCCAGCGCATCGACGCCGTGAACCAGCGCATCGACGAAGGCGCCAAGGCCCTGAACCAGCGCATCGATGCCGTAGACCAGCGGATCGATGAAAGCACCAAGGCCGTGAACCAGCGCATCGACGACCTGCGCGACTACATCGAGGCCAACCGGCTCTTCAGGAACAACTGGCGCACCTTCGTCGTCGCTGCCCTCGCCACGGCCGCCGTCGTGGGCACCTTCGTCCTTCAGCTCATGGAAGCCATCCGCTAGCTGAAACAACCCGCCGCGGCCCCTCCTCGAATGCGTTGACTCGCCGTATCTACACTGGATACACTCGATGCCGTGTTCCCGGTCGGTAGCAAGTTCGTGCGTGTGGAGACGGAAATCAGAAGGTGGGGCAACAGTTTGGCGCTGCGCGTCACTGGTGCAATGGCGCAACTGCCGCGATTCGAGCCAGGCACGCGGGTGACAGTTGACATCAACAGCGAGGGCTTTGTGGTCAAGCGCGCCACCGGGCGACTCGGCACCTTCCGTTTCCCCCACAGCGAACAGGCCCTCTTGGCGGGAATGACGCCGGAGAACGCCCACGCCGACCTGCTGGCCGATCCAAGCGGTCCCGAGGTCGAGCCTTAGGTGGCACGTACGGAGTACATCCCCGACCGCAGGGATGTGGTCCTGCTCGACTTCGAGCCGACCAAGGGCAAGGAGATTGGCAAGTACCGCCCGGCTCTGGTCTTGAGCAGTCGCGACTACAACCGTCGCTCTGGGCTTCTGATTTGCTGTCCGATCAGCACCAGCATCCGCGGCGGCCCAAGCGAGGTGCCAATAGAATCCCTCGACCAACCGTCGGTCGTAGCCGCAAACCTGATCCAGACACTGGCTTGGCGAGAGCGCAAGGCGAAGAAGATCGTGACCGCGACGCCGCATGTCTTCGAGACGACCTTGCTGACGCTGCTACCCCTCCTTGGGGCTCTGGAGATCCTGGAAGGAGGGTAGATCCGCCATCGCATGTGGCGCGGTTCCTCGACCCTCCATTCCGCGCCCTGCGTTGCCTAGCCCGATCCGACACACGGGAGCCTTCGAAGGTCGTTTCCCGACACACAAACATTTCGTCCTACAGGCCGTGGGACATCTCGCACGCAGCAGGCGTCGAGGCGGGAGAGGGCGAAGGACCCACTTCCGGAAGTACGGGCGCATGCGCGGCGAGTGCCCGCCGTATGGGAGTCGGGGTGTCGTGCCTGTCAGCGCGGACTGGCCTTCAGGCGTCATCCCCGCGACTCTGCGGCGGCTCGCCGCGGAGGCGCTGTAGTTCGAGGTGTTCGGCCAGCAGCGCACTGGCGCCGTTCATGTAGTCGCCGAAGGAGATTTCCAGGCGCGGCGCCGGCACTCCGTCGTCGGCCAGCCCCGACGCGAGCGGCCGAAGCGGCTCCGTCGCGTTCGTGCCGCGTCGCAGGCGTAACGCTATGGACGTGTGGTCGCAGTCCTCGAGGCGTTGCGCGATGCCGGCACGCACGGGGTTCAGGTCCACGTAGCACATCGTCGCGACCACGTCCTCCGTGGCGCGCAGCGGTCCCGAGAAGAAGCGCTGCTCGAAAAAGTGTCCCGTGCAGCCCTCCTCACGGTTCGCGCGCCGGGCTATCGGCTGCTTCAGATGGCGCATGAACCACGACAGTGATCCAAGTACCTTGCGTGCCCTTGCCAGCCTGCGCTCGTCGTCGAGGAGCATCTCCGCCGCCTCCGCCAGGCGCTCCCACTCCACCGCGCCGTCCGCACTTCGGGGCGGAAACGCCTCCGTGTAGCGGCGCGCCACCGTTTCCGGTCGCCAGCGCTCGCTGGCCTTTGGGTCGTGCAGCAAGACGAGGTGGAAATGGTTGCTCATCACGGCGAAGGCATCCAGCGCGACGGCAAACAGCGACGACAGGCCAAGCGCCCGCTCCGACACCCAAGGCTTGCGATGGGAGTGGTCCTGTCCGGTGCGCGGATCTTGCCCCAGCAACCACTCGCGCCGGACGCAACGCGAGACCACATGGTATGCAAGCGGCCGGTCTGCATCCACCAGCCGATGTCGAGCGTGTGTCGCCATGGCCGAAAGCATAAAGGAGCGAAGCGCCGGGCCGGTGTAAGCCATTGTCCAAGGTTGTGTGGGACGAAATGTTTGTGTGTCGGGAAAGGGGGACGCGGCCGCAGCAGATTCCTGACAGCCGGGACGGCCCGGCGCCCAGCCGCACCCACTCCACGCTCGAAGTGAGCTGACCCGCGTCGTCCACCGGGCGGGCTCGCCTGGGAGATGTCCTACGGTGTGTAGGACGAAATGTTTGTGTGTCGGGAAAGATTGCCCTACCGGTGTAGGAGATGTCCCACGGCGTGTAGGACGAAATGTTTGTGTGTCGGGAACGACCTCGCTAGACCACATGGTATGCAAGCGGCCGGTCTGCATCCCCACCAGCCGATGTCGAGCGTGTGTCGCCATGGCCGAAAGCATAGAGGAGCGAAGCGCCGGGCCGGCGTAAGCCATTGCCCCATGGTTGTGTGGGACGAAATGTTTGTGTGTCGGGAAGGGAGTTTGTGTAGGACGAAATGTTTGTGTGTCGGGAAGAGAGGGTATTGTAGGACGGAAAAAGTGTGTGGCGGGAAGGGAGGCGTGAAGGAAATGTGTGGCGGGATAGAAGGAAAGAAAAGCCCGACTCCTTACGGAGCCGGGCTTGAGATTGGAGGAATTGCGTTGCGCGCTAACGCGCGCCGAGTTTCCCAGCTACCCGCCGACGTAGGTGTTGTTAACCAAGGTGCCGGAGTTGCCGTCGCGGGTCAGTTGCTGAACCGACACTGCGCCTCTCGAAAGAAGCCGGCAGGAATGTCGTGACATCGCTTCCTTGACGCCGGTCACCATCTCGACGTCTGCGGCTTTCCAGACCTCAACGCTATTCTCGGCGATCATGCCGGCTTCGCCAAAGCCACGCATGCCCATGTCGTCCCAGCATTCCAGGAACACACGGCACATCTTCATATCGCCGACTCCCGACTCGCAACGGACGCGGACATTGGCTGTATCGCCCTTGCCGTTCCCCTCGAACGGAATCGCGTAGGCCTTTACCTCGGTGGTCACGCCCTCGAAGTTGAGCGTGGTCGAGGTCATAGCAGCCGCTTCGTCAATCGCCGCCGGATCACTGTAGCTGACCAGACCCTTCAGGTTGATCATCGAACCGTGGTTGATGTCTTCCTCGCCGCCAGCCTTGTAGTACACCATGAAGGTACCAACCCCATCCTTGAACGCATCGCCCGCGTCGTCCGAGTCATTCGACAGTCCCTCGTCGAGCATGCCGATTTCCATGTTCAGGCTCTCGCCCTCACCCGGCGTGCCGCTGGCATCGTAGTCGATGTAAATCCTGTCCGACTCATTGAAGAGGCCACGCGTGCCCGTCGCCATGACGTTGACCGTACCGCGCAGGCCGTTGTCGATCACTTCGCCGTCGCGGTCGTAGATGTCGGCGAGGATGTCGATCTCGCTCTCATCCACATCCGCGGTGGTGTCATCGTCCATCATCTGCTCGCCGGTGTCGTACTCGTCGATATTGGTGATCGTGACGGTCGCCAAATGAACGTAGCCAGTCTTGGGGTCCGCCTGCTTGATCGATCTGAACGCGTTGTCACCGTCGATGACGATGTCCTTGTCGCCAGTTCCGGTAGCCGCAACCGTGACGGCATTAACTGCCTTGATGACAGGTTCCCCTCCCTTGGTCTGTGCAAGAGCGCCGTCTGTGAACGCACCGCTCAGGCGCTTTGAACTCCCCGAGATCGTGACCTGCTTCAGGGAACCGTCCTTGACGTTCGGTACTCCTTCGGCCTCGTCACCGGGCGGCTTTGCCCCTGACAGCCCCCCCAGCTTCTTCAGCGCGGGGAGCTCGAAGAAGATGAGCTGTGTGTTGGTCCCAGCCCTACCGCCAGTGGTGTGCTCGCCGATCATCAAGGTGACGCTAGTGTCACCGTCCCTTCCGCCGTCGGTAATCGTCGCGACATTGGACGGTGCGCTTGCGACGGTGGTTCCGCTCGAATCTTGATTCCACATCAGAGTGCCAATCGTGCCGGCGAACTCCGCACCACCACTAAGGCTGAGCTTGATCTCCGCCGAGCCGCTGTGATCTACACCCGCGACCGGCGGAGTCGCGTTCGGATCCGCGGTGACGTCGGCGGGGATCGTAATGGTCACCATGGGAACCATTGCCGCAAGCTTGCCCTGGTCTTCCACCGGAT
The DNA here is from genome assembly GCA_028824555.1 of Gammaproteobacteria bacterium. GTDB lineage: Bacteria > Pseudomonadota > Gammaproteobacteria > Pseudomonadales > Azotimanducaceae > VXYL01. Next base: position 5,889 of record JAPPDJ010000148.1, read on the forward strand.
AGGTCACGGGGCCGTCCCCGCCGAAGAGCTCGGATGCGTACGTCGGGGCATTGGCGACCTCAAGCATTGCTCCCCACGCCCCCATCCCCGCAATGCACGCGACCACCACGGTTACAGGGGTGGTTTAGAGCGCCATATGTTGTGGTCTCGAAGGCGATGTCGATCAATATATGGATACTAGACGCCGAAACGTGTCTCTACCGTGTTTGGCGTGTGGGAACAAAGGGCCGAACAAATTACAGTCAACCATGAGTTGTACGCTGTTGACTTGCTTGGAGTTCCGTTCCGAAATATGCCGGGTATAGTGCGCTTTACTGTGGGAACAGATGCAGGAACAAAATCGGTGTTTTTCGAACGAATCAAGCGTCCTGAAAGCTCAGAATAGAGGATGCGCCTTAAGGTCCTACACCAGGATGCTGAGCTGTTGGTGCTCGACAAGCCCTCCGGCGTCTCCGTGCTGGCGGACCGGAGCGGTGCCCCTTGCCTGCTCGACGCCATCCGTGACGAATACCCTGCCGCGAGGCTGGTGCATCGAATCGACAAGGGCACGAGCGGGGTGTTGGTGCTGGCCACTTCGCGGGCGGCGCAGCGGCGCATCTCGCAGGCGTTCACGCGGCGCGAGGTGGGCAAGCACTATGTTGCGAAGGTGACCGGGCACGTTCCCCGGGGCGCGACACTGACGATCGAGCTGCCGCTGAAGCCGGGGCGCAAGAGCCGCTATCGGGTGGCGGGGCTTCGGGAGGAGATTCGGGCGAGTCGCGGCGGCTGGTCGATCGCCGATGCGGGGGAGGGAGCGGCGAGCGTCACGCGGATTCGGGTGCTGGCGCACTCGCGGCAGGGCCCGGCGCGTTCGCTGTTGTCCGTGCAGCCGCTCACCGGTCGCACGCACCAGATTCGGGTGCATCTAGCCTGGGTGGGACACGCCGTAGTGGGAGACCGGCTGTACGGTGCGCCGGACTCGGCAGAGCAGTCGGCACCGCGGCTGATGCTGCACGCCCATCGGTTGGTTCTGCCGGGGTATGGGACGTTCGTGGCGCGGTTGCCTTGGTGAGGCAATCTCTGGAGGGAGCGCGTCCCGTCCTCCTCCAAATAGGCACATCTCGTTATCGGAGGAAGCGAGCCTCGGGGTGTGGCATGCTCCCCGCAAAACCGTAGCGAGAACACGCCGATGGGTCACGAACTCCTGATTCTGACGATTGTTTTCCTCCTCGCGGCTGCCGGAGTGACGGCGTTAGCGTGCTGGCAGTTCGGGCGCATGGAAGGTCGATGGGAGAAGTCGGACGAGCAATCTGCGCAAATCGGCGCGAAGTCCGAACCCAAGCCTGGGCAGCTTGACCCGGAACTGCGTCGGCTCGAGGCACACGTTGGAAGGCTCGAACGCGAGGTGCTACGACTGGAGGGTCGGATGCTGCGGCTCGAACGTCGCATAGCCAGCAATGACCCATTGAGTAGGCCGTTCGCCGCCAATAACGCGTAGCCGCTTGCCGCCGGCGTCGGAGGGCAGGATTCCCTCGCCCGATAGAGAAAAAGTCACGCGAAACAAAGCAAGACTCGCGCTCAACGCTGATATAATTCGCGCCTTTCCGCCAGTGCCGTTTCATGTCCGACATTGAGGCCGGGTCCGGGGGCGATATCCCGGCTGATGGCGGCTTGCCGCCGGGTTCGGACGGCTCCTCTGGGGGCGCGCAGCCGCCCGGTTCCGAGCGCGGCATCCTCTCTCGCAGCATCGAAGACGAGCTTCGGCAGTCGTACCTCGACTATGCCATGAACGTGATCGTCCAACGGGCGCTGCCGGACATCCGCGATGGCCTCAAGCCCGTGCATCGGCGCGTGTTGTACGCCATGAACGACCTCGGCAACACCTTCAACCGGCCGCACCGCAAGTCCGCCTACATCACCGGCGAGGTGATGGCGAAGTACCACCCGCACGGCGACAGCGCCATCTACGAGACCATCGTCCGCATGGCGCAGGACTTCGCCATGCGCTACGTGCTCGTCGATGGGCAAGGCAACTTCGGCTCCATGGACGACGATCCCCCGGCCGCGCCCCGCTACACCGAAGTGCGGATGCGGCCGTTCGCCGCTGAACTCCTCGCTGACCTCGACCGCGAGACCGTGGACACGGTTCTCAACTACGACGACACGCTGGAAATCCCGGTGGTGCTGCCCTCGCGCGTGCCGAACCTGCTCGTGAACGGCTCGGTGGGCATTGCCGTCGGCATGGCCACCAACATCCCGCCGCACAACCTGACGGAAGTGGTGAACGGCCTGCTCGCGCTGCTCGACGAGCCTGGTCTCAGTGCCGACGACCTCATGGAATACATCAAGGGGCCGGATTTCCCCACCGCCGCCATCATCAACGGCCGCGCCGGCATCGTCCGCGCCTATCGCACCGGGCGGGGGCGCATCCTCATCCGTGCCCGTGCCACGGTGGAGCAAGACGGCAACCGGGATTCCATCGTCATCACCGAGATCCCGTATCCGCTCAACAAGTCCAAGGCGCGGCTCATAGCCAAGATCGCCGAGCTCGTGAAGGAGAAGCGCATCGAGGGCATCTCCGAACTTCGCGACGAGTCGGACAAGGATGGCCTGCGCATCGTCATCGAGTGCCGCCGGGGCGAATCGGGCGACGTGGTGCTGAACAACCTCTACACCCAGACGCAGTTGCAGGCCGTGTATGGCATCAACTGCGTCGCCTTGGTGCAGGGGCAGCCGCGTGTCGTCAACCTGCCGCAGATGCTCGAGGCGTTCCTGCAGCACCGTCGCGAGGTGGTGCTCAGGCGCACGGCGTTCCTGCTGCGGCGGGCGCGGCGGCGCGGGCATGTGCTCGAAGGCCAGGCGGTGGCGCTCGAGAACATCGACGCCGTGGTCGAGACGATCCGCGCCTCCCAAACCGCAGCGGACGCGCGAGCAGCGCTGATGGCGAGGGGCTGGCGCTCCGGCACGGTGGACGGGCTGCTCGAACGCGCCAGTGCCGAGGCGTGCCGGCCGGACGACCTGGGGCCGGAGTTCGGCAAGCGAGACGACGGCTTGTACTACCTATCCGAAGTGCAGACGCAGGCGATCCTTGATCTGCGCCTGCAGCGGCTGACGGCGCTCGAGAAAGACCGGGTGATCGAGGAATACGAGGAGATTCTGGTCGAGATTCAAGACCTCGAAGAAATCCTCTCCTCCGAAGAGCGCTTGAAGCAGGTGATTCGGGAAGAGCTCATCGACGTGCGCGACCGCTTCGGCGACGAGCGCAAGACCGAGATCATCGATTCGCAGTTAGACCTCACCGACGAAGACCTCATCACGGCGGAAGACGTCGTGGTCACGGTGTCGCACAGCGGCTATGCCAAGACGCAGCGTCTGGCCGACTATCAGGCACAGCGACGGGGCGGGCGGGGGCGCGCCGCGACGTCGGTGAAGGACGAGGACTTCGTAGAGCACCTCGTGGTCGCCAACAGCCACGACACGCTGCTTTGCTTCTCCAACGCCGGCAAGGTCTATTGGCTGAAGACGTGGCACATCCCGCAAGCTTCGCGAGGCGCAAAGGGGCGCCCGCTCGTGAACATGCTGCAACTCGGCCAAGGCGAGCGCATCACCGCCATTCAGTCGATCCGCGACTTTGCCGGCAGCAAGTTCGTGTTCATGGCAACGGCCAACGGCACGGTGAAAAAGACGCCGCTTCAGCAGTTCGCACGGGAGCGGGCGGCCGGGCTCAAGGCGCTGGAACTCGAGGAAGGCAACACGCTGGTGGGCGTGGCGGTGACGGACGGTTCCCAGGACGTGATGCTGGTGTCGAGCGCCGGCAAGGCAGTGCGCTTCAAGGAGTCCGACGTGCGGGCAATGGGGCGGACGGCGCGCGGCGTGCGTGGCATCCGGCTTGTGGGGGGGCATCGCTTGATTGCACTGCTCATCCCGGAAGAGCACGGGCGTCTTCTCACGGCCAGCGAGAACGGTTACGGCAAGCGCACGCGCATGGGCGAGTTCCCGATCAGGGGCCGCGGCGCACAGGGCGTGATCGCCATGCAGACCGGCGGGCGCAACGGCGCGCTGGTGGGAGCGCTGCAGGTCTTCGATGGCGACGAAATCATGCTCATCAGTGACCAGGGTACGTTGGTTCGTACGGCAGCGGACGATGTTTCGGAAGTGGGACGCAACACGCAAGGCGTGCGCCTGATCTCCCTGCGCGCAGGCGAACAGTTGGTGGAACTCGAACGCATCGGGGAGACCGACGAGTGACACGGCCCCTACCCGTTGTGCGTCTGACGGCGCGTATGGAGGGCGAGACGCCCTCCCTCCAGGGAGCGCCTTGCGGCGCGTGGAGGGCGCGGGCCTTCGCTTTCGAGGCGGCGGGTTCCTTTGGAGGGAGGGCGTCCCGCCCTCCACACCCGTCGTCAGACGCGTCCGAGGGAAGGTGCTAGCCAAATGCCGCGGGCAAATGGCTTTACGGGCAGCGCGCCTGTCGGCGTATCGAGGGCGAGACGCCCTCGCTCCAAGGAAGCGCCTCGCGGCGCGTGGAGGGCGCGGCGCCTTCGCCTTCGAGGCGGCGTTGGTTCCTTTGGAGGGAGGGCGTCCCGCCCTCCAACGCGCCGTCAGGCGCGTCGAGGAAAACGCCAGTCAAATGACGCGAGCGTTTAACTTCTCCCCCGGGCCGGCGGCGTTGCCCGAGGCGGTACTTGAGCAGGCGCAGGCGGAGTTCCTCGACTATCGGGGCACCGGGCATTCCGTGCTGGAGATGAGCCACCGGTCTTCCGAGTTCATCGAAATCGCCGCCTCTGCAGAGGCAGACTTCCGCGAGCTTTTGGACATAGGCGACGACTATCACGTCCTCTTCCTGCAAGGCGGAGCCTCGCAGCAGTTCGCGCTGGTGCCGCTGAACCTTGCCGCGCCGGGCGACACTGCGGACTACATCCACACCGGCTCCTGGGGCACGAAGGCCATCAAGGAGGCGTCTCGGCTTGTGCGCGTGCATGTGGCGGCGTCTTCGGAGCAGCAGAACTTCACCTGCATCCCGCCCGCTGCCGAGTGGCGGCTGACGCCGAACGCCGCTTACTGCCACATCACCACCAACGAGACCATCGGCGGCGTGCAGTTCCACGACTATCCAGACTTTGGCGTCCCCTTGGTGGCGGACATGTCGTCGGAAATCCTCTCCCGTCCCGTGGACGTCTCGCGCTTCGGCCTCATCTACGCCGGCGCGCAGAAGAACATCGGTCCCGCCGGGCTCGTCGTCGTGGCGGTGCGCAAGGACCTCGTCGGCAAGGCGCGGCCGGGTACGCCCTCGATCCTCGACTACGCCGTCCACGCCGCGCAGGACTCCATGTTCAACACCCCGCCCACGTTCGCCTGGTATCTCGCAGGGCTCGTGTTCGCCTGGGTGAAGGCCCAGGGCGGCGTTGCCGAGATGGCGCGCCGCAGCGAGCGCAAGGCCGGCAAGCTCTATGCGGCCATCGAGGCGAGCAACTTCTACCGGGCGCCGGTGGCCAAGGCGGATCGCTCGCTGATGAACGTGCCGTTCACGCTCGCCGATGCGGCGCTTGATGCCGCCTTCCTCTCCGGCGCCGAGGAGCGGGGCCTCAAGAACCTCAAGGGGCATCGCAGCGTCGGTGGGATGCGCGCCAGCCTCTACAATGCGGTCACCGAAGCCGCCGTGGATGCGCTGGTGGGGTACATGCAGGAGTTCGAGTCCGAACATGGCTGAAGGGCGGAAGGCGGCGCCAGGGGAAGATGCCGCCGCAACTAGGCTGAAGGCCATTCGCGATCGCATCGACGGGATCGACGACCAAATCGCCCGCCTTCTGAACGAACGTGCCCAGGCCGCCATCGACACCGCCGCCATCAAGGCGACGGAGAGTGGCGGCGGCAAGACGGTGTATTACCGCCCCGAGCGGGAGGCGCAGGTGTTCGCTCGGCTCCGCGCCGCGAACGAAGGGCCGCTGACGGACCGCGACGTGGAACGTCTCTTCCGCACCATCATCTCTTGCTGTCGGGCGCTCGAGCAGCCGCTGACGATTGCCTTCCTGGGGCCGCATGGCACCTACAGCGAAGCGGCGGCGCGGGAGCAGTTCGGTGCCTTCGTGCGCACCAGGGCGCTTGCGTCGGTGGACGAGGTGTTCCGCGAGGTGGAGGCGGACGCCGCCAATTACGGCGTGGTGCCGGTGGAAAACAGCACCGAAGGGATGGTGAACCACACGCTCGACTGCTTCATGGGTTCGCCGCTCAGCATTTGCGCTGAGATCGAACTGCCGATTCATCACGCCTTCATGGTGGCGCGAGGCACAGACCGATCGGCGCTGGAGGCGATCTGTTCGCATCAGCAGTCGCTGGCACAGTGTCGCCGCTGGCTGGATGCCAACTATCCGGGCGTGGCACGGCGACCTGTCGCCAGCAACGCCGAGGCAGCGAGGTTGGCCACGGAGACGACGGGCGTCGCCGCGATTGCCGGTGAGATGGCGGCGGAGCGCTATGGCCTCGACATCGTCCACGCCAACATCGAGGACGAGGCCGACAACAAGACCCGCTTTTTGGTGGTGGGCGACCAGGACGTGCCGGCCTGCGGTTCCGACCGCACCTCCATCATCGTCTCTACGCGCAACGCCCCCGGCGCGCTCTACAGCGTGCTCGAACCGTTCAACCGCCACGGCATCAGCCTGTCGCGGGTGGAGACGCGCCCCTCCCGGGGATCGAACTGGACCTATGTGTTCTTCATCGACTTCGAGGGGCACAAGACGGACGCCCCGGTGGCATCGGCGCTTGCCGACGTTCGGAAGGTCGCCGTGGAACTGAAGCTGCTCGGTTCCTATCCGCGGGCGCCGGCGCTGTGAGAGCCACGAGGGCGCTGAGCGATGCCGGCTAGCGTCAATTCCGCCATCGCCGGCCTGACGCCGTATCAGCCGGGCAAGCCACTCGAAGAGCTGGCGCGTGAGCTTGGCATCGACGATGCGGTGAAGCTCGCGAGCAACGAGAACCCGCGCGGCCCCGGGCCGGGCGTCCGACGAGCGCTCGAAGGCGGATTCGCCGAGCTTTCGCGCTACCCCGACGGCAGCGGACACCGGCTCAAGAACGCGCTCTCAGCCCACCTGGAGGTGGCGCCGGAGCGAATCACGCTCGGCAATGGCTCCAACGACGTGCTCGAACTCGCGGCCCGGGTGGCGCTCTCGCCCGGCTGTCGCGGCATCTGCGACGAACATGCCTTCGTCGTCTATCCGCTTGCCATCACGGCCGCCGGCGGCGTGCTTACGCGCATTCCCGCACGGCAGCATGGCCACGACCTCGACGCCTTCGCTGATGCCATCGACGCGACGACGCGCGTCGTCTTCATCGCCAATCCCAACAACCCCACGGGAACCTGGGTGGACGAGCCCGCCTTGGTGCGCTTTCTCGACGCCGTTCCGCCCTCGGTCTGGGTGGTGCTGGACGAGGCCTATGCGGAATACGTGACGAAACCCGGCTACCCGGATGGCGTGCGTCTGACGGAGCGCTACGACAACCTGATGGTGACACGCACCTTCTCCAAGGTGCATGGGCTGGCGTCCCTGCGGGTTGGCTATGGCGTGAGCTCAACGGAGTTCGCAGACCTTCTGAACCGGTTGCGACAGCCGTTCAACGTCAACAGCCTTGCCTTGGCGGCGGCCGAGGCCGCGCTCGCAGACGCCGACTACGTCATAGAAAGTCGACGCCTGAACGAGGAGGGCATGGCCGAGATCGAGGCGGGTCTTGCTGCGCTCGGTTTGGGCTGGATTCCCTCGGTGGGCAATTTCGTCACCGTGGACGTCGGTCGCGAAGCTGGTGGCATTTACGACGCCCTGCTGCATCGCGGTGTCATCGTCCGCCCGGTGGCCAACTATGGGCTGCCAAACCACCTGCGCGTAACCGTGGGCTTGCCCGACGAGAACCGTCGCTTCCTCGATGCGCTCGCCGAGGTGATGTGAGCCGCTCGCTGCTGCTGGTCGGCACTGGCCTGGTTGGCGGCTCCTTTGCGCTCGCGGCGCGGCGGGCGGGACTGTTCGACCGCGTGCTGGGGATGGACGCGTCGACGGAAGCGATTGCCGAGGCGCAGGCGCACGGCGTAATCGATGCCGAGGCGACACAGACACTGGGCGACGTTGCTGGCATCTGCGTCGCGGTTCCCGTGGCAGCCATTGCGCAAATGGTTCGCTACGCCGATGCACGGCTACCGGGTGTCCCGGTGTTTGACGTCGGCAGCGTCAAGAAGCCGGTGCTGGAGGCATTGGCGCCCGAACCGCCGCCATCTTTCGTGCCCTGCCACCCGATAGCGGGTTCCGAACGCCAAGGCGCTGCGGCGGCCGACGGTGCCATGTTTCGAGGTGCCCGCGTGGTGCTCACTCCGACGGAGGAAACGGATCCGGAAGCGCTCGCCACCGTGCAGCGGTGGTGGCAAGCCGTGGGCGCCGAGACTGTGACCGAGGACGCTGCGGTGCATGACGACCTCCTCGCGGTCACCAGCCACGTGCCTCACCTCGTGGCGTTCGCACTGATGCGCCTTGCCGACGACGCCGGCGCCTTGGGCCATGTCGGCGGCGGCTTTCGCGACTTCACCCGAATCGCTGGCGCCGACCCGGACGTGTGGAGCCAGATCCTGGCCGCCAACTCGGGCGCCGTAACACGCCGCTTGAGCGAGCTTTCCGAACGCTTGGCGGAACTCGCAAGCGCGACGCGCAAGGACCCGCAAACGCTTCGCGCCGCCATCGCCGAAGCGAGCCGCATCCGACGTGGCCTCGATGCCGAGCGGTAGGGCGGCCCAGCGCAAGTCTGCGGCACGAACCTTGCTGGAGGGAGGGCGTCCCGCCCTCCATGCGCGCCGCCAGGCGCGCCCCTTGCCCGAGTCCCATGCAAGTGCAGCGAGCGTGCTCAGCGCCTTGCGGCGCGATGGAGGGCATCTCGCCCTCCCTCCGAAGGAGGGCCCCGCGGGGTGCCGCGCAAGGCAAGGCAAGACACCACGGAGGCGCGGCAACCCTTGACGGGACTTCCACCAGTGATCGCCATCGACGGCCCCGGCGGCGCCGGCAAGGGCTCGGTGGCCGCGACCGTGGCGGGCGAGCTCGGCTGGCATCTGCTCGACAGCGGTGCGCTTTACCGCGCAGTCGGGGTCTCAGCCCAGCGGCGCGGGGTGGCGGAGGACGATACGACGGCGCTCGTCGCCATGGTGCGAAGCCTGACGTTTCGCTTCACCGGCACCGGTGTCACGGTGGACGGCGAGGAACTTGGCGATGCCATCCGAGGCGACGCGGCTGCGGCGACGGCGTCCCGCGTGGCGGCACTGGCTCCCGTGCGAGCCGCGCTGCTCGCCGCGCAGCGGGCGCTGCGCATGCCGCCGGGCCTGGTCGCGGACGGTCGCGACATGGCAACCGTTGTTTTTCCGGACGCCCTGGTGAAGGTCTTCCTCACCGCCAGCGTGGAGGAACGTGCCCGGCGCCGTCTCGCGCAACTCAAGCAGTTGAAGCAAACGGGGCCTAGTGTTAGTCTGCCGCGCCTTCTTGAGAGCATCCGGGAACGCGATGAACGTGACCGCACCCGGCCTGTCGCGCCTCTCGTGCAAGCACCCGATGCCGTGACGATCGATTCGACCTCGCTGTCGATCGAGGAAGTCGCCCGCAAAGTGCTTGCCCTTGCAGCCAGTCGGCAGGCCACATCGACGCGCTAGGCGCTCGCAACCAAACACGACCACCACGGGACAACATGGCAGAAAACTTCGCGGACCTTTTTGAGGAGAGCTTGGCGACCATCGAGATGGCGCCGGGCTCCATCGTCACCGGCACGGTTGTGGACATCGACCGAGAGTTCGTCACCGTCCACGCTGGGCTGAAGTCCGAGGGAGTGATCCCGCGCAGTCAGTTCGTCTCCGAAGGCGGCGAATTCGAGCTCGCGGTGGGCGATCAGGTGAAGGTGGCCATGGAAGTCGTCGACGACGGCTTCGGCGAGACGAGGCTCTCGCGCGAGAAGGCCCGCCGCGCCGAGTCGTGGCTGATGCTCGAAGACGCCTTCGAGCAGGGCGAAGCGGTCAAGGGAATGCTGAACAACAAGGTGAAGGGCGGCTTCACCGTGGACATCAGCAACATCCGCGCCTTCCTGCCGGGCTCGCTGGTGGACATCCGACCCCTGCGCGAGACGGCGCACCTCGAAGGCAAGGTGCTCGACTTCAAGGTCATCAAGCTGGACCAGAAGCGCAACAACGTCGTCGTCTCCCGGCGGGCGGTGCTCGAGGAGGAGAACAGCGTCGAGCGGGAAGCCCTGCTCGCGTCGCTGCAAGAGGGTCAGGACGTGCCCGGTATCGTCAAGAACCTCACCGACTACGGCGCCTTCGTCGATCTCGGTGGCGTCGATGGCCTGCTGCACATCACCGACATGGCATGGCGGCGCATCCGCCATCCGAGCGAGATGGTGACGGTGGGCGACGAGGTGACGGTGCGCATCCTCAAGTTCGACCGCGAAAAGAACCGCGTTTCGCTAGGCATGAAGCAGCTTGGCGACGATCCATGGGTGGACCTCACGCGGCGCTATCCGGTCGGCTCCCGGGTGCCGGCCACGGTCACCAACCTCACCGACTACGGCTGTTTTGCCGAGATCGAGGAGGGCGTCGAAGGGCTGGTGCACGTCTCGGAGATGGACTGGACCAACAAGAACGTGCATCCGACGAAAGTCGTCGCAGTGGGCGATGCCGTGGAAGTCATGGTGCTCGACATCGACGAAGAGCGGCGGCGCATCTCGCTCGGCATCAAGCAGTGCCGCCCCAACCCTTGGGACGAGTTCGCCGCCGGCCATGCGCGCGGCGACCGCATCAGCGGGCGCATCAAGTCGATCACGGACTTCGGCATCTTCATCGGCCTCGAAGGCGGTATCGACGGCCTGGTTCACCTTTCGGACATCTCCTGGAACGAGCCCGGCGAGGTAGTCATTCGGCGGCACAGCAAGGGCGAGGAGATCGAGTCGGTCATTCTTGCCATCGACCCCGAGCGCGAGCGCATCTCGCTTGGCATCAAGCAGCTCGACCAGGACGCCTTCTCCGACTACATCGCCGTTAACGAGCGCAACAGCATCGTCAAGGGCGTTGTCACCGACGTGGATCAGCGCGAGGCTGAGGTGGAACTCGCCGAGGACGTGCGCGGCATTCTCAAGGTGTCGGAAATTTCCGTGGACCGCGTTGCGGACGCGCGCAGCGAACTCAACGTCGGCGACGAGGTGGAAGCGAAGATCGTCAGCATCGACCGCAAGAACCGCACCGTGGGGCTTTCCATCAAGGCACGCCACCTCGACGACGAACGCCGCGCCCACCGCGATTACCAACGCGGCGATCAAAGTCGCGATTCCCGCCCAGCCCCAACCACGCTAGGGGCGCTCATCAAGGAACAGATGGGCAAGGCGGACCGGGAGGAGTAGGCGCTCCTGCAGCGCCCACGGCAACGCCACAGGCTCTTATCTAGCGCCGCGGACTAGCGCGTCTTCACACCCCGCGACATCCCCCCTCCGAGAAACGGCGAGGAACGCCGTTTCTCGACTCCCCCTCAAGGGGGGAGTGACAGGAAGGTGCGTGCGGCCGCCGTTGTTGGGGGATGCGAGGGCCGTACCCCACGATCCGGAACGAAGCCCCCACATGTCACTCCCCCCTCGCGGGGGAGTCGAGAAAAGCGTCCCCGCTTTTCTCGGAG